>NZ_NEUB01001022.1 GCF_002910825.1 Streptomyces sp. SM1
TTCCTGCATTACGCGTTCGACATGTGGATCACCCGGACTTTTCCTGGCGTCCAGTTCGAACGCTATGCAGATGACGCAGTGATTCACTGCTCATCCGAACGTCAGGCCCGGGAGGTCCTGACGCAGTTGGGGGCCAGGATGGAAGAAGTAGGGCTACAGCTGCACCCGGACAAGACGCAGATCGTGTACTGCGGAAAGGCGAGGCCGCACGGCGAAGTCGCCACGTCCTTCACTTTCCTTGGATTCACCTTCTGCAACCGCCCGGCGGTCGACCGGAAGGGCGAGGTATTCACGTCCTTCCTTCCGGCGGTCAGCAAGGACGCCCTGAAGAAGATGAGCATGGAAGTCCGCTCGTGGCGGATTCACATGCATGTCACCTACTCCTTCGGGGAGTTCGCGAAATGGCTGAACCCCATCATTCGCGGATGGATGCAGTACTACGGGACGTTCTATCAAACCGAACTGTATCCCCTCCTCCAGCGCATCAACTACTACCTGCTGCGCTGGGTTCGGAAGAAGCATAAACGGCTGAAGACCTACAAGAAGGCCACGAGGGGATGGGACCAGGTCGTAGCGGCCTACCCTGCATTCTTCGCGCACTGGAAATGGGTCAACGTCACCTGACGAAGAGGGCGATAGGAGCCCGGTGACGGGAGACTGTCACGCCGGGATCTGTGGGAGCCCGGGGGTGCGATTCCCCCGGGCCACCCGACCACACGCGCTCTTGGCACTGCACTCCGAGAGCGCGGACTGAACGACTCCGTCGTCGCCCCCGCGATCGGTGCCGCTTTCGGCCCGATCGCCGAACAGCTGGGCACCACCGCGGCCTGCCGGCTCACCGGACGCTCCCGCGCCACCCACTACCGCCGCCTCAACCCGCCACCCCGTCCAGAAGCCAAGCCGCGGCCGAGCCCACCCGCCGCGCTCACACCCCAAGAACGCGCTTCAGTAATGGAGTTGATGAACCGGCCCGAGTACGCCGACCTCGCCCCCGCCCAGATCTGGGCCCGTGAACTGGACGCCGGCCGCTACCACTGCTCCGAGCGGACCATGTACCGGATCTTGAAAGAGGCCGGGCAAAGCGGTGACCGCAGTCGGCAGGCCACCCACCCCGCCAAGACCGTCCCCGAACTCGTCGCCACCGCACCCTCCCAGGTCTTCTCCTGGGACATCACCCGCCTGCCCGGACCGGCCAAGGGCACCTGGTTCCACGGCTACGTCCTCATCGACATCTTCAGTCGCTACATCGTCGGCCACACCGTCGAAGCCGCCGAATCCGCCCAGCGCGCCGAAGAGCTGATCCGCGAGACGATCGAACGCAACGGCCTCGTCCCCGAAACCGTGCACGCCGACCGGGGCACCTCGATGACCTCCAAACAGGTCTCCCAGCTGCTGATCGACCTCGGCGTCACCAGATCGCACTCGAGACCGAAGACCTCCAACGACAACCCCTACAGCGAAGCACACTTCAAAACCACCAAGTACGCACCGGACTACCCGCAACGCTTCGACTCCCTCTCCCACGCCCGGGAGTGGATGGACGCGTTCATCGCCTACTACAACCACGAACACCGCCACTCCGGGATCGGCCTGCACACCCCCGCCTCCGTGCACTTCGGCACCGCCGACGCCGTCCGCGACCTCCGCGCCGCCGCCCTCACCGAAGCCTTTGAGCGCCACCCCGAACGCTTCGCCCGCCGCCCCCAACCACCCAAGATCCCCACCCAGGCGTGGATCAACGACCCCAGCAAACGAACCGAAACCCCACCACAAAACTCACAGCCGAGCAACCGTCTCATTTGACTTGACAGCTACCGACGAGGGTGCCCCGTTCCCTTGGAACGACGGACGCCGCGAGCTGCTGCGTGGGGAGCTGGACGCTGCGCTCTTCCACCTCTACGGACTCAGCCGCACCGACGTTGAGTACGTCTTGGAGACGTTTCCGGTGGTCAAGCGTGAGGATGAGGCCGCCCATGAAGGCGCCTACCGCACCAAGGACCTCATCCTGGACGTCTACGACCGCATGGCGCAGGCCCGCGCAACCGGCGGCGAGTACCGGACCGTGCTGGACCCGCCGCCGGGGGAGGGGCCGCGTCACGAGGCCTGAGTGTCGTGACCTCGGGCGGGCCGGTCAGGCCCGGTCCCGCCCGAAGTCCGCGACGAACCCGGCCCATGCGCTCCGCGCGAACGCGATCTGAGGTCCACCGCGTTCCTTGGAGTCCCGTACATGTATGGCGGTCGCATCGGCGGCGACCTCGACGCACGCGCCGCCCTCGCCGCTGCTGTAGCTGCTCTTGAACCAGTCCAGCCGTGCGGGCTGTTCGGTGTTCATCGGTCTCCCAGCATCTTCTTGATCAGGGCCAGTGACTCTTCTGGCGTGAGCGCCTGAGCCCTGATGCTGCCGTAGCGTGCGGCAAGGATACGTACCTCGTCCGGATCTGTGATCAGGCGGCTGATGTGCTGGACCTCCAGGTACGCCACCTGCGGCTTGCCCTTCGGGGTGAGCATGATGAAGGGCCCGCCCAGACTGGGATGTTCCTTTCGCTCCATCGGCAGCACCTGGAGCTCTACACTGCGTAGCCTGCCGAACCGCAATAGAGCTTCCAGTTGCGCACGATGAACGTCCCACCCACCGAGCGGGCGACGCAACACGGATTCCTCGATGGTGAAGGTCGTGAACGGCGGAGGCCAGCGGTTGAAGATTTGCTGGCGGTCCAGCCGTGCGGCCACGCGCTGTTCGACGGTTGCCTCATCCAGGAAGGGCTGACGCGTCCGGAAGACCACGTTCGCGTGAGCCTCCGTCTGTAGGAGTCCGGGAAGGACGAGTGAGCTGTAGTCGTGCAGCTCCACCGCCTCCTGCTCCAACCGCGCGTAGTCCTTGAACCACTCTGGATGCCGAACCCGCCTCCGCGTCTTCGCCCGCTCCACGTCCTCCGCCGCGGAAGCCAACAGACCCCCGCACTCAAGCAACCGGTCCACCGCCACCAACAACTCCGGCTGAGGCGTCCGCCGTGCCCGCTCGACCGACGAGATCGTCTCCTCCCCGTACCCGAGCCGGTCGCCCAACTCCTTCTGGCTCAGTCCGGCCCGCTCCCGCGCCACCTTGATCTGCCGACCGAGCGCCCGGAACAGGTCCGCGACCTCGTCCGTGCCGTCCGCCTCGCCACTCGTGGGAACCCCCGCACCCGGCTGTGCCGCCATGCCGTACCACCGCCCTGTTCCTTGTCCCGATAACGAACCGGCGCGGCTCCGGCCAGGTCACGCCAGTACGCCCGTACGTCACACCGTCTACGCCGGGACAGTCACGCTGCGTACCGCCCCGTGGTCTGCACACAGTAGGATCACTCCGTCACCCTCGGTGAGGTGAACCAGGAAACCGTCATCACAACCGGTGAACCGACCGTCGTCGCACGTCACTTCCGCACCCTGTTCCCCACCACGGCGCATGGCGCGCACACCGCCCGTCATGCCGCCGAACGCTGGCTCGCCGCACAGCGGGAGCGGCCCGAGGCCGCCGACGACGACAGCACGGCCACGGCCTCCCTCCTGATCGCGGAACTGACCGCGAACGCCGCCCGGCACGGCCGAGTACAGGGCAGGAACGCGCGCCTCGGGTTGACTCTCACCTCCGCCGTGCTCCGGATCGAGGTCACGGACGCGCGGGGCGACCGCCGGCCTGCGCCGGCCCTGGGCGCGGACACGGACAGGGAGTCCGGCCGGGGCCTGCTCCTCGTGACCTCCCTCGCGGACGCCTGGGGCTGCGAGCCGTATCCACCAGGAGGGAAGACGGTGTGGGCGGAGTGCGCCCGGAGTGCGCCCGCACCGGGGGGCGCGCAAACGTAACTGCACGCCAATGCAGGGGTGTTGAGAGTTGACGACGGTGGTGAACGGACTTCACGGTTGAAACCGACGTCGGCCGACCGGGAGGCCGGGCGTGGCGGCGACTTCGGTGCCGGCGCGGACGGAACGGGGTCCGGTCGCAGCGTTCGTACCGTCAGCGCGGCCAGGTCAAGTCGGCTGCCCGGGGCCAACTCCAGGGTGAAGCGAGGCCCAGGGGCCCTCTGCGCCGGGACGGCGGGGAGTCCGGAGGCGAGAGGAGCCCGGTCCGGCATGCGCCCGGGACCGGGGCCGTTCGGCCCGGAAGGGGCTTCACCGCCGGCCGGAACCCCGAACTGCGCTGCCACGGCGGGAGGGAGCGTCACCCCGTCCCGTACGACCCGGCTCAATGCCTCGGTCAGCGCGGTTTTGTTCACGCCGGCCAGCAGCTGCCGCAAGGCTGCGGGAGTGAGAACCCGCTTTGGGCCTGCCGCCGCCAGGAGCTCGGCGTGCAGTGCGGCCGGCGTCGTGGTATCGACGTTGGTCCTCATCGACGTGCCCCCCATGTGCTGAACAGTGGTGCAACAAGCCCTCTCGTATCGGACCACCCGCCACTGACAACGCGGGAGGTCCACAGCCGCACAGGGAGTCCGTGTGGCTTTCACGTGAAGGAATGGTAAAACGGTAAACATCAGCCGGTCCGGACTGCAAGGCAGTGCGGCCTGGGCGGGGAGGGAACAATGCTGGTGGATCCCGCGCAGTTGCTGGACGACTGCGAGCGGGCATGGCGTGAGGCGGGCGAGCCGTCGGCTGTCGACGGGGTGGACTCCGTCGCCCGACGGAGCACGCTCGTCCTCGAAGCGCTCGTGGCCTACGTGCTTCTCGCCGAGCGGTCCGGTCTGGCACGCGACGTCGTGTTCACCCGCTGGCCCGCGTGCACGGTCCAGGGGGTGGCGTTCGGTTCGCGGACTGATGCCCCCGGTCTCGCGCACATGCTGGTCGAGGCGCACACACGTGTCGTCGCGGCCCGGCCCGAGTTGGGCCGCCGTCGTACTGCCCCGAACTCGCCCACAACCGAAGCGGACTGGATCAGGGCCGCGCAGAAGGCGGCGGACTCCTTGGGCTGGACCTGGCGTCCGCCGGTCACCGGGAGCCTGTCGGACACCGCTCCGCCCGAGCCCTCTGTCCGGAACCTCGCGGCTCCGCCTCAGCTGCGTCTCGGTCCGGGCGCCGGAAGCATCCTGCTGACCCTGCCCGGGGGTACGGACACGGTCACCTGGCAGCTGGCAGCTGGCAGCTGGCGGCCAGTCGTTCACCGTGTCGTCGCCGCACTGGGTCCTGCCCGGCCCTGTGCGCCGGGTCGAGGCCACCGACCCGGCCGGTACCACCCACGCTTCGGCTGTCGTCGACCCGGACACCGTCCTGCTGGCCTTCGCCCTCGACGGTCGCATCCCTCTGGACGAGCCGCTGCCCGCAACCGAGGCCCACCTTCTGCACGTGGGCGCCCTGGACCCGGAGGGCACCCAGGCCGCAGTCGTCGAACTGCCCACCCCGTACGGCTGGAACGGCTGGACCCTGAGCAAGGTGTCCCTGGCCGGCGTGACCCGGCTCCGTACGTCGGGCGCCGAACGCGGCAGGTGGCTGGAGGTGGCCGTCGGGCGGTCGCTCGGCTGGGAAGGGGGTACGACGCTGCCCTGGCTCACCGGTGAGGACGCGACACCGGTGTGGGTTCGCCCGCCCGCGCTCCGGCTCCGGCGCCGACCGGGTGAGCCGGAGTCACCACACTGGCAGGTGGAGGTGCGCCGCCCCGGCGACGAGACGGTTCTGGCCTGCCTCACCGGAGCGCCCGGCGCGCTTCTCCGTCCCTGGGAACAGGTTCCCGGCCCTCTGCTCGGCCCGTACGAGATCCTCGTCCACCGCCCCGGCCGACAGCGGGGCCGACGACGACTCACCGCCTTCCTGGCGGAAGGCGTCGAGGCCACTCCCAGCGCCGAATGGCGCCTCCTCGCTCCCCAGGGTGGACTGGTACCGACACGGCTGGACTTCCGTACGGGTGGACCGGTCACCGTTTCGCGGAACACGGTCGCATTCGACTCGTACGAGATCACCAGGCAACTCGTACTGCGCGACGGTACGCGCGGGTTCCGGGTCCAGGCGCTCGTCCCGCACTCCGAGGTCCGCCTCGAACTCGACGGCGGTCTTCTTCCCTGGTCGATCAGGCCGCTCGACATCGACGCGGCGGACCTTGTCCGGGACAGTGCCCTGACCGTGTGCCTGCCCGAGCAGGCGGTGGCCGTGGCTCCCGAACTGGTGCTCGTCGTCGAAGGGGCGACCTGATCAACCTGCGGCCGGAACGCCGTACTCGGACTCGTAGGGGAGACCTGCGCTACTCCCTGGCCGATCTGGCGGACACCGTCCGCGACATCACCAGGGCCGAACTGCGTCTGCTGGTCGCGGGAGAGGACCTTCACGTCGGCACCGTCCGAACCCAGCCGATCGCGGAGGACGTCGTACCGGACGGCACCGGACTGCTGCTGCGTGGGCTGCGCCACCCCGGCGAGCTGACCGCCCGGCTCTACCAGGTCCTCGCCCCGTGGCGGCAGCCGCTGAGGGTGCCGGTCGACGGCAGCGGCCGTATCCCGCTGCCCGCCGCCTGGCGGTCGGCCGGCCCGCTTGTCATGAGCCTGCGCTCGAAGGCCTCGGACTGCTGCGGGCCGATCTGGACCGCGAGCCCTTCTGGCAGCCGCCCGCAGGACTCACCTCCCTCGGCCTGACCGACGACGAAGCCTGGTCGTCGGTACAGGAACTGCTGCGCACCGTGCGCAACCAGGGCGCACTCACCATGCCCGAGGACGTCGACGCCGGCGACGAGGCGTTCGCCCCGCGCCGTGGTCCCGTCTGGGTCCGCTCCAAGGGATCCGACGCCAAGCGCAAGGTGATCAGCTGGCTGCCCAGCGCCGCGGGAGTCTCCAACCGGCGCGTCGACTACCTGGAGCGGGTGCTCGACGCCCTCGGACACCAGGGGGACCGGCGCGGGGCCGCTCTGGACATCCTGGGCCGACTGTGGACCGACCTCACCACCGGGCACCTCGCCGACTGGCTGCCGGGGGAGAACCAGGCCGGAATCGGCGCGGTCCGCCGGCTCGACCACGCCTGGCTGCGCCTGCGGCCCGTCACCGAGGAGAGCGAGCCTCTCCACGCATGCGACCGCTGCCGCCGCGTGGTGGCCGTGTCCGTACGCGGGGTGTGCCCCACCCTGCGCTGCACCGGCCGCCTTGAGGAGTACAGACCGACCGCCGAGACGGACGGCCACCTCCGCCGCCTCTACCGCAGCTTCGACCCCGTCCCGCTGCGCGCCCAGGAACATACGGCTCAGTGGACCGGCGAGAAGGCTGCCGAGATCCAGGGCGAGTTCGTCCGCGGACAGGTCAACGCCCTCTCCTGCCCGACCACTTTCGAGCTCGGAGTCGACGTGGGCGAGCTACAGGCCGTCGTCCTGCGCAACATGCCGCCCTCCACGGCCAACTACGTTCAGCGGGCCGGCCGCGCCGGCCGCCGCGCGGACTCCGCGGCGCTCGTCCTCACCTATGCCCAGCGACGCCCTCACGACCTCGCACGGTTCGCGGAACCCCAGCGGATGATCGCCGGCGAGGTCCGGGCCCCGATCGTCCCCGTCGACAACGTCCGGATCGACCGCCGTCACGTCCACTCGATCGCCCTCGCCGCGTTCTTCCGGGCCATGAAGGAGGAACGGGGCCGCATCTGGCGCAAGGCGGGAGAGTTCTTCCTGCCCGACGACACCTCCGGCGAGACCGCCGCCCACATCGTGCGCGACTGGCTCACTCCGGTCCCGGAGAGCCTGGCGGCCTCCATCCGCCGAGTGCTTCCGGCGAGTGTCCAGGACGAGATCGACGTGGAGTCGGGATCCTGGGTCGGAGAACTGGACCGGCTGCTGCGGGCTGCGGGGGAGATCCTCGAACAGGACGTCACGGCTTATAGCGAGCGACGCGACCAGGCGGTGGCCGCCCGCAAGTACCGGCTGGCGGACATGTACGACAAGGTCATCCGCAACCTGACGCACCGTGACCTTCTCGGAGTCCTGGCCAACCGCAACGTCCTGCCCAAGTACGGCTTCCCTGTGGACACCGTCGAACTGCGCATCCCACGGGACAGCGGCGCCGTATCGGGACAGCTCGAACTCACCCGCGATCTCAGTGCCGCCGTCTACGAGTACGCGCCAGGAGCCGAGATCGTGGCGGGCGGCCGTTTGTGGGCATCCGCAGGTGTCTACCGCCTGCCCGACCGTGAACTGGTCAGCCGGTACTACACCGTGTGCGGCACCTGCGGCCGTTACGGTGAGGACGGTGAGCCGGTCGATCCCACCTGCGCCGCCTGCGGCACGCTGTCCACCTCCGCGCCGCGCCGCTACGTCGAGCCGGTCTACGGGTTCGTCGCCGCGCGCGGACCCCAGCGCAGCCCGGGACAGACACCACCGCGCCGCTCCTGGTACGGCGACGTGCATATGTCCACCGACACCGCGGACGTCCACGAAGGAAACACTGTCTTCGTCTCCGGACACACCACGGCCTGGTCGGCGGGTGCCCGGGGAGAGATGGTCGTCGTCTCGGAAGGGCCGGGCGGTGCCGGGTACGAGATCTGCGACTGGTGCGGCTGGGGTCGTCCGCACGCGCGAGCGGCGTCCCGGGGTGCGGCCCACCCTCATCTGCTGAAGGACGCGCAGTGCACCGGCCCGCTCCGGGTCGTCTCCCTCGCGCACCGGTACCAGACGGACTTTCTCCAGATCCACCTCGACCCGCTCACCGCCCTCAGCGCGACGCAGGAAACCCTTCGTTCAGGCCTGTACGCACTGCTGGAGGGCGCGGCCACGCACTTGGAGATCAGCCGGGACGACATCGACGGCACGGTCCACACAGGGACCGACGGTATGCCGTCGCTGCTTCTTTTCGACACCACGCCCGGGGGTGCGGGCAACTCCATCCGTATCGGGGAGAACCTTGCAACTGTTGCGGAGGAGGCATTCGTCAGGGTCGGCGCCTGTGAGTGCGGACGGGAAAGCAGCTGCTACGCCTGCCTGCGGACCTTCCGTAACGAACGATTCCATGAGTTGTTGAGCCGGCAGGAAGCGATAGCGCTTCTTGACGCCCTCACCGGCGGGGCGGCCGGGCAGTAACGGGACATGGCTCTGGTGGGCCGTGCAGCGGATGCTGCCGGACCCACCAGAGACTGTTTCCCTACTTGAGGTAAGGGCCGTCGGCCCCCACCTTGCCGGTGCCGTTCAGGACGTACACCCGTAGGTTGCCCTTGCCCGGTGCCCCGACGGAGAGGGTGCCGTCGGACACCGTCCGTACGTCTCCGGTGACCGCGTCCCGGTAGGTGCCGTCGGGTACGCCGGTGAAGGTCGCGCCGCCCGAGACGGTGACCAGGGCGAAGCTGTCCGTGCCGCCCGCGGTGTAGCGGCGTTTGAAGGCCATGTCGCCGGAGATGCCGGCCGTGGAGTACTGGCCCATCTGGAGGGCCGGGACGGCCCGGCGGATCTGGTTCAGGCGCTGTACGTGCTTGACCAGGGGCTGTTGCAGCGTCGTGGCGACGGCGCCGGTGGCGGAGTCGACCTGGGAGAAGTCGGAGGACGTCACCGTGCCTGCGACGTGGTCGCCGTAGTACGCCCGGCCGGTCGTGGCCAGCGGGCAACTCGGGCCGCAGTCGATCTTCTGACCCTTCTGGAACTCGATCTCCGAGCCGTAGTAGAGGGTGGGGATGCCGCGGAACGTCCACATCAGCGACATGTTCTCGGCCCAGGCGTCGGTGCCGCCCGTGTAGCGTTCGCTGCTCTTGTTGGGCCCGTAGTCGTGGCTGTCGACGTAGACGACATTGTAGGTGGCGTCGTGGTAGCTGTCGTCGGAGTCCTTGCCGTTGTGGAAGGCGTTGCTCGCGTCACCGAAGTTCATGTGCATCCGCATGTCGATGACGTTCATGCCGGAGAAGCGGCTCCGGCCGGGGACGTGGTAGGTGTTGCCGTCGAGGAAGGCGTTGGTGGAGGTGGGCTGGTTGCCGGTGCCCTGCTGCTGTTCGTAGTCGTACATCTCCAGGGCCGCCTTCTCGTCGTCGGCGCTGTACTCCTTGCGTTCCTTCCACGTGTAGAACTGCGCGGAGTGGTTGACCGAGCCCCGGTTCCACTTGTCGTTGACGAAGGCGGCGACCTCGCCGAAGACGAAGAAGTTCCTCGCGGCCTCGGCGCCGTGCTGCTGGGTGACGCGCTCCTGGATCGCGGGCAGGAAACGGCGGTTCCAGGTGGTGCGCGGGATGTGCACGGCCGTGTCGACCCGGAAGCCGTCGACGCCCATGTCGATGTACTTGTTGTAGGCGCCGATCAGATAGTTCTGCACCTGCGCGTTCTCGGTGTTGAAGTCGGCGAGGTCCTCGTGCAGCCAGCAGGAACGGGAGTCCTCGCCCTCCCAGTTGCCGATCCAGCAGTTGTGGTACAGCGTCTTGGGGAACATGCCGGACGTCGGGCCGGGCCACTGGCAGTTGTGGATCGTGTAGCCCTCGGGGCTCCTGCCGCCGGTGGGCGTGCCCCAGTTGACGCAGGTGTTGCCGGCCGGCTCGGCCGTGGACCACAGGTCGCCGTTGTAGTACGACTTGCCGCTCTTGGGGTCGACGGTCAGGCCGTCGTACTCGAAGCCGGGCTGCTTCTCGTCGTAGTACCAGCTCCACTGGGAGTCGCGCACGCCGTAGACGGTCGGGGTGAACAGGCCCTTGGCGCCCCAGCGGGAGGAGTGGTTGTAGACGACGTCCTGGTAGATCTTCATGCCCTTGGCATGGGCCGCGTTGATGAGGTCCTGGTAGGAGGCGCCGGCGGACTCCAGGCGCGGGTCGACCTTGTAGAAGTCGTAGCCGTGGTAGCCATGGTGGTCGTAGTCCGAGCGGTTGAGGACCACCGGGGTGATCCACACGGCCGAGAAGCCGAGGCCCTTGATGTAGTCGAGCTTGTCGACCAGACCCTTGAAGTCACCCCGGAACATCGGGTCGTCGTGGGCCGCGTTGCCGGACTTCTCGTGCTGGCTGCCGCCCCGGTTGTTGGAGCTGTCGCCGTCGTTGAAGCGGGCGGTGAGGACGAAGTAGATCGGGTCCTTGCGCGGGTCGGTGCCCAGCGGCTTGCCCGCGGCGGGGGCCGGCGGCTTCGTGCCGGTGGTCGCCGTCGCGGCGGCCGAGGCCGCGGAGACGTTACCGGCCGCGTCCACGGCCCGGACGGTGTAGGTGTAGGTGGTCCGCTCCTCCAGGTTCGCCTCGGAGAAGACCGTCGAGCCGACATCGGTCACGACGTCACCCCCGGTTCCGCCGGTGCGGGTGACCTGGTACCGGGTGACGCCCGTGTCGTCGGTGGACGGTTCCCAGGTCAGCACGACGGACACCCCGTCCGCCTGGGCGGTGACCCCGGCCGGAACGGTCGGTGCCCGGGTGTCCGGCACCTCGTCGGCGCACGGGTCGTCGGCGTCCTCGGTCACCGTGTTGTCGGAGACCGTGGTGATGCCGGCGGGCAGGGAGTAGTCGGCGCCCTTGTTGTTGTCCCACACGCCGTTGCCGTTGTTGAACGCGGCCTTCATCGAGTCGGCCGTGCCGAGGTCGGTGTCCGCCTTCCACCAGCCCGCGCACGCGGCCCGCATGCCCACTCCCGGCACCGTCGTCCAGGAGCCGCCCGCCGGCTGGTAGTGGATGTTGGCGGTGGTCCAGCCGAGGGTCCGGGTCGAGTAGTAGACGGTGGCCCGGTTGCCGTCTCCGGGCGTGGGATCCGGTTCTTCGCCGGCGCAGGGATCGGAGTGGGCGATCACGCCGTCCTTGACCGTGATGTTCCCCGTGCCGAGGGAGTAGTCCTGGCCGGAGTTGTTGTCCCAGGTGCCCGAGCCGTTGTTGAAGGCGGCTCGCAGACCTTCCGCGGTACCCAGGGCGACCGTCTTCTTCACCCAGTCGGTACAGGCGGTCTCCATCGCCACGCCGGGGACCGCGGTCCAGGAGCCGCCGTCGGGGGCGTAGTGCAGGTTGTACCGTTCCCAGTTCTTCGTCTTCGTGTAGTAGAAGACGGTCGCCGTGTTGTCGGCCGTGGCGGCGGCGGGAGTCGTCCTCGGGGACGGGACGGCCGAGGGGACGGTCACCAGCCCCAGGACGGCGCCGACGGTCACGGCTACGGCCGACGACCTTCCGGGCAGCCGTGAGCGGATACGTCTCATACGTGTCTCCAGAAGGCGGGGGCGTGGGCGTGGGGGTGAGGCAGTCCGGACGGTGAAAGTCCGAACGGAAAATTACAGAAAGCACTTACGGCAGCCGCAAGTTACCGGTGCGCAACCTCACCGTAAAGGGGTCTCGCTTCAACTTTCTCCCGGTCGACCGCCGAAGGTGCGTCGGCGGCAGCCGGGCTGACGTTCAGTCATGAGTGCCAAGTGGATGGGACGTCAGAGGGGTTGACGGTTGTTGAATGCTGCCCTTACGGTCGCGACCGCAACACCTTGCAGTCATCTTTCTGTAACACCTTGCAGGAATGGCCGACTTCATGGTCACCCGTCGGCCGACCCCGGGGGCACCCGCACCCGCACCCGCACCCTCCACCCGCACCCTCACACGGGAGACTCCATGCACCGGAGTACCAGCAGAGCCCGCAGGACCACCGCCGCGGCGCTCGCCCTCACCGCCGGCGTGGCCGGCAGTCTGATCGCCGCCTCGGCGCCTGCGCAGGCGGCTCCGCCCGGCGAGAAGGACGTCACCGCGGTGATGTTCGAGTGGAAGTTCGACTCGGTGGCCGAGGCGTGCACCGACGCCCTCGGCCCGGCCGGCTACGGCTTCGTCCAGGTCTCCCCGCCCCAGGAACACATCCAGGGCGGTCAGTGGTGGACCTCCTACCAGCCGGTGAGTTACCGGATCGCGGGCCGCCTCGGTGACCGCGGGCAGTTCAAGAGCATGATCGACACGTGCCACGCGGCGGGTGTGAAGGTCATCGCCGACTCGGTCATCAACCACATGTCGGCGGGCAACGGCACCGGGACCGGCGGCTCGTCGTACACCAAGTACAACTACCCCGGCATCTACGCGCCGGGCGACTTCGACAACTGCACCGCGCAGATCAACAACTACGGCGACCGCTTCAACGTCCAGGAGTGCGAGCTGGTCGGGCTGGCGGACCTGGACACCGGCGAGGACTACGTACGGGGGAGGATCGCCGGCTATCTGAACGACCTGCTGTCGCTCGGCGTCGACGGCTTCCGCATCGACGCCGCCAAGCACATGGCCGCCGGGGACCTGGCCAACATAAAGTCCCGGCTCAGCAACCCGAACGTGTACTGGAAGCACGAGGCCATCCACGGCGCCGGCGAGGCCGTCTCCCCGGCCGAGTACCTCGGCAGCGGCGACGTCCAGGAGTTCCGCTACGCACGTGACCTCAAGCGGATCTTCACCGGCGAGAACCTCGCGTACCTGAAGACCTTCGGCGAGAGCTGGGGCTACATGCCCTCGGACAAGTCCAACGTCTTCGTCGCCAACCACGACACCGAACGCGGCGGTGACACCCTCAGCTACAAGGACGGCGCCACCTACACCCTGGCCCACGTCTTCATGCTGGCCTGGCCCTACGGAAACCCCGACGTCCACTCCGGCTACGAGTACACCGACCGGGACGCCGGCCCGCCCAACGGCGGCCAGGTGAACGCCTGTTACAGCGACGGCTGGAAGTGCCAGCACGACTGGCGGGAGATCTCCTCCATGGTCGGCTTCCGCAACACCGCCCGCGGCCAGTCCGTGACCAACTGGTGGGACAACGGCGGTGACCGGATCGCCTTCGGACGCGGCTCCAAGGCGTACGTCGCCCTCAACCACGAGGGCTCCTCACTGACCCGTACGTTCCAGACCTCGCTGCCCACCGGCGACTACTGCGACGTCCAGTCCGGCAAGGGAGTCACCGTCGACGGATCCGGCCGGTTCACCGCCACCCTCGGCGCCGGCACGGCCCTGGCCCTGCACGTGGGCGCCCGGAACTGCGACGGAGGCACCGACCCCGACCCGGTGACCTCCGGCGTGTCCTTCTCCGTCAACGCCACCACCACCTGGGGCCAGAACATCTATGTGACCGGCAACCGTCCGGAACTCGGCAACTGGAACCCGGGCAGCGCCCTCAAGCTCGACCCGGCCGCCTACCCGGTGTGGAAACTGGACGTGGAACTCCCCGAAGGCACGTCCTTCGAGTACAAGTACCTCCGCAAGGACGGGTCGGGGAACGTGACCTGGGAGAGCGGCGCCAACCGCACCGCGACCGTCACCTCCACGAAGATCACCCTGAACGACACCTGGCGCGACTGACGCCCCCGGCGTCCCGCCGTCTGCCCCCTCGCCCCACCCGACCGGCCCCGCGTTTCGCGCGCGGGGCCGGCTGGGTCCGACACGGCCGGCTCCGCGCCGCCGCTTGGAGACCGAGCAACGCAGGCCCGCCGTAACTGAGTTCGGTAGCGCCAGCGGTACCCGCGGAGGGGCAGCCCGCGGGCTGGCCCAGGCATCCGTGTGCACGGAAACCTGGGGACATGACACGACGCAAGGCAGCAGTGATCTTCTCGGCCCTCCTGCTCTCCCTCTCCCTGGGGGCCGTAGCGGCTGCGCCCCCGGTCACCAGGGACACGGCGAAGCACCCCGCCGGCCGGACCGTTATGAAGGTGGTCGACGCGATCGAGCGCAGCGCCCACACGCTGAGAAGCACCGAGCCCGGAGGCAGCCTGCGGGACCTGAGCGCGCTGGGCCGCATGGTGGGGGACACCGAGGTGGTGGGCCTGGGCGAGGCCACCCACGGCTCCCGGGACTTCTTCCGCATGAAGCACCGGGTCCTGCGCTACCTGGTCGAGGAGAAGGGCTTCCGGGCCTTCTCCCTGGAACTGCCCTGGAGCAGCGGTGTCCGCGTCAACGAGTACGTGCTGTACGGCAGGGGCGACCTCCACCGCATCGCCCGCGAGGAGTTCCAGGGCTCCTACCGCATCTGGAACAACGCGGACTACCTGAGCCTCATCGAGTGGATGCGCGCTCACAACCGTCATCACCCCACCGACCCGGTCCAGTTCGTGGGCAATGACATGGGCTACGCCGGACCGGAGCTGTACCGGCGGGTGACAGACCACGTGGCCCACGCCCACCCGCACCTGCGGGCGCGCGTCACCGCCCTCTACGACGGCCTTGCCCCGGCCACCGATGCCGCGACCTATCTGGAGCGCTACCTCGAACTGCCCCTGACGGAACGCGAGAAGCGCGCCGAACGCACCCGGGAGGTGCTCGCACTGCTCCGGAAGCAGCCCTCCGCCCCCGGCACGAGCGGGCAGGAGCACGTCCGGGTGGTCCAGCACGCCAGGGCCATCCACCAGATGGCCAAGGGCTATTCCTACGACATCACCGACGAGGCCCAGGTCACGGAGATGATGAGGTATCGCGACCGGGTGATGGCCGAGAACGTGGCCTGGTGGCACAGCCACACCGGGGACCGGATCCTGCTGTCCGCCCACAACACCCACGTCTCCTGCGACGCCTTCGACCCGCGCTACCCGAAGACGCAGGGTGCCGTCCTGCGCGACTCGCTGGGCGGGGAGTACGTCAGCATCGGCTTCAGCTTCCACAGCGGCGCCTTCAAGGCCTTCGGCACGGACGACAACGTCATCCGCACCCACCGCGTGGACGCCGCGCGGCCGGGCTCCAACGAACACACCCTGGACCGGGCCCGCCAACGCGACTTGTTCCTGGACATGCGCACCGCACCCCGCCTCGTGCGCACCTGGCTGGCCGAGCCGCGCCCCACCTGGAACATAGGCGCCGGCTGGCCCGACCCCACGGAGTACCGGGTCGCCCTCGGTGAGGCCCACGACGTCCTCATCCATCTGAACGAGGTCGAGGCCACCACGTATCTGGGCAGCTCCTGATCCCTGACCGGACCCGCCCCAGGTACCGCGCCCCGTGACCCACGACGCACGTGGTTCAGGACGGTGCTCCGGCGAGGACGCCTCGAGCTCACGGGCGAGCGTCTGCGCGTCGTACGGCCCGGTGTGCCGCCGGTCGCCGACGAAGAAGGTCGGTGTGCCGCGGGCGCCGCCGGCCTCGGCCCCGGCCGCGTCGGCCCGTACCCGCTCGGCGGTGTTCTCGTCGTCGATGTCGTCCAGGAAGCGCACCATGTCGAGCCCGATCTCGATCGCGTACGCGGCGATGTCCTCGAACTCCATCCGTCCTGGTGCTCGTACATCAGGTCGTGCATCGGCCAGAAGCGTCCCTGCGCGCCCGCGGCGACGGCGGCCCGGGCGGCGAGCACGGCGTGCGGGTGGACGTCGGGGAGCGGCAGGTGCCGGAAGACGTAACGGAGCCGGTCACCGAAGCGCTCCCGCGGTTCCCTGGTGACGCCGGTGGCGCGGGCGCAGTAAGGGCATTCGAAGTCGCCGTACTCCACCAGGGTGAGGGGCGCGTCGGCGGGGCCGGCGATGTGGTCGGTGGCGGGGTCGACCGGGCGGTCGAGGCTGCGGGGCAGATCGGCGTCCGTCTCGCCGCGCAGGACGGCCACGAGGTGGAACGCGAGCCACCCCAGGGCGGTGGCGAGCACGGCGGCCAGTGGCCGGCGCTGTCTGCGGTGCATGGGGCGTCCCTTCCGGTGGTCTCCGTCCTCCGATCGTGGCGCCCGACGCGGGTCTCAGCGCCCTGGGGCATCGGTGCGTTGCCTGTCCAGGTAACGGGGTGGCCGGTGGACGGGACCCGCCCGGCCGGTCCGCGGGCCCACCGGGAGACGGCCCCCGCACGCCCGTTCGGCGGTGATCCTCGTCGTCGCCCGTAGGGGGAGAGCATGGGCGTCCCCGGTCCCAACGTCTCCTTCGGCCGGATCTCCCCGCAGGGGTACGAGGCCGAGGCCCGTCGGAACGGGGAAGGACCGCAACTGCCTTTGCGTGCACGTCCGTTGACCAGCACATCCGCGCCGCGAAGACGACGGCGTGCAGTGAGAGGTCCACACCGCGGACCACGCGGTGTTCCGTCAGGCCGCATGGTGGCGTCCGGAGTCTTGTCCGAACGGCCTTGCGGGCAGAGGACGTTCGGACCGCCGGAGGGGCCTGCCGGCCCCTCCGGCGGAGGCCGGGAAAGCGGGAGATTGAAAGTGCGACGAGAAGAGAGAAGACCTCAGGCGCAGCTCCCCCCCCGAAGGGAATGAGCATCATGGCAGTCCACGATCACTCGCACCGGCACACGGGAATCCGCCTGCCGTCCCGGCGCAGGTCCGCGACGGCAACGACGGAGGCGGACACGGCGGTCACCACAGCGACGGGCGCGTACACACTGGCCGGGCTTCGCCTGCTCACCGGCTTCGTCTTCCTCTGGGCGTTCCTCGACAAGGCCTTCGGCCTCGGCTACGCCACCCCGTCCGGCAACGGCTGGATCGACGGCGGATCGCCCACCAAGGGCTTCCTCGGCGGGGTGGCGGTCGGACCGATGGAGTCCACGTTCCACGGCTGGGCCGGGGCCGCGTGGGCGAACTGGCTGTTCATGCTCGGCCTGCTCGGCATCGGCATCGCCCTCATGGCGGGCGTCGCACTGCGGCTCGCCGCCGTCGCGGGAACCGTGATGATGGCGCTGATGTGGATCGCGGAGTGGCCGCCGGCCAAGCACCTCTCGGACGGATCGGCGAGCATGTCGACCAACCCGTTCGCCGACTACCACCTCGTCTACGCGGTCGTCCTGATCGCCCTGGCGGCCGCGGGCGCCGGTGCCACCTGGGGGCTGGGCCGGGCGTGGGCGCGACTGCCCTTCGTCGACCGCAACCGCTGGCTGCTCTGATCTCCCCCTCCCGGCCCCCGGGGACCGCCGTCACCACGCGGCGGTCCCCGGGGGCGTTGGCACGCCTTCCGCCGTACGCCCTGCCGACCCCGGCAAGAACCGGACGTTCACGGCCCCGGCGCCGATCACGTCGTCCTTGTCCCGGCGGTGGGGCGCACGCCCCGGCCGTCGGCGACGACGCGGGCGGGGGCGGGGTCGTGGCCGGACTCCTCGTCCTGGCCGGTGGGTTCGGCGGCCGTGCGGCACGCGTGCGGGGTGGCCGGCCCCGGGAGTGCCGCCCGGTGGTGCTCGGCAGTCCGGCCACGAGGAACCGTGCGTAGGGCGCCCGCTCGTGGCGCACGCCGGCCACGTGGGGGCGGTGGAGCCGGCAGGAGGGCGGCGTCGCCGGATCCCTCGGCGTCCGCCCGCGGGATGGACAGGATGCGGGCCGGCCACACGACCTTCTCGTGTCCCTGCTCCCTGTGTCCTTGTTGTTCCTGTGCTAATGTCCTGCGTTTGCGTGGTCGTCGCGGTGGGCGATTCCGACTGTCCGGCTACCCTGGGCGCGGGGGCTGTTCCCTCCTGCCGGGCCTTCCTCGGTACGTTCCTCTGCGGAAGGCTGTTCATGAAGCATCCCCACGACTCCGGCACCGCCCACGACGGTGCCGCCCGGCCCGGGGCCACGCCCCCGGCGCCGACCCCGGCCGCCTCCTTCTCCGGTCTGAACCTGCCGGGCGAGGTACTGCGGACACTGAGCGCACTCGGGGTGCGTGAACCCTTCCCGATCCAGGCCGCCACACTGCCCGACGCCCTCCAGGGGCGCGACGTCCTGGGGCGCGGACGCACCGGATCGGGCAAGACGCTCGCCTTCGGCCTGCCGCTGCTGACACGTACGGCCGGGCGGCGCGCGGAACCGAAGCAGCCCCACGCTCTGATCCTCGTGCCGACCCGGGAGCTGGCCCAACAGGTCACCCAGGCGCTGGCGCCGTACGCCGAGGCGCTGCGACTGCGGATGGCCACGGTCGTCGGCGGCATGTCGATCGGCCGCCAGGCCGCCGCGCTGCGCGAGGGAGCCGAGGTGGTCGTCGCCACCCCCGGACGCCTGCACGACCTGATCCAGCGCAACGCCTGCCGCCTGGGACGGGTACGGATCACCGTGCTGGACGAAGCCGACCAGATGTGCGACCTGGGGTTCCTGCCGCAGGTCGCCGAAGCGCTCGACCAGGTGCGCCCCGACGGCCAGCGGATGCTCTTCTCCGCCACGCTCGACCGCGACGTCGACCAGCTGGTCAGCCGCTACCTCCACGACCCCGTCGTCCACTCGGTCGACCCGTCCGCGGGCACGGTCACGACGATGCGGCACCACGTTCTGGTCGTCCACGACCCCGACCGCTACGCCGTCACCACGGAGATCGCCGCCCGCGACGGCCGGGTCCTGCTCTTCCTCGACACCAAGCACGCCGTCGACCAGCTCACCCGGCATCTGCGGGCCAGCGGGGTGCACGCGGGCGCCCTGCACAGCGGCAAGTCCCAGCCGCAGCGCACACGCACCCTGGCGCAGTTCAAGGAGGGCCGGCTCACCGTCCTGGTGGCGACCAACGTCGCGGCCCGCGGCCTGCACGTCGACGACCTCGATCTGGTGGTCAACGTCGATCCGCCCACCGACCCCAAGGACTATGTGCACCGGGCGGGCCGCACCGCCCGCGCCGGTGGGTCCGGCAGCGTGGTCACGCTCGTGTCGGCGGGCGGGCGCCGCGAGACGAGCCGCATGATGGCCGAGGCCGGCATCGAGCCGACCGTCACCAAGGTGCGCTCGGGCGAGGCGGAGCTGAGCCGGATCACCGGCGCCAGGGCACCCTCCGGTGTCCCGCTCGACGGCGGACCCGCCGTTCCCCGGCCCAAGAACACCAACGTCCCCTTCCGCGGCCTCGGCACCAGCAAGGACACCTCCCGCGGCGCCGGCGGGAAGTCCCGCAAGGCCGGCGAGGCCCGCAAGCTCGCCGAGGCCCGCAGGGCCGCCCCTCGTGCGCCGCAACGGCTGAGAACGGTCGCCCTGGTGGCGAACCCCCTGGCCACGGGTTCGACCACTCTCGGCCACGAGTGACATACCGGCCGAAACCTGAGCAGATCATGTTGTCGGCGCCCAGCACCACGCCCGGCATGACAAGCTGTGCCTGCCCACCCCCGAACCCAGGAGGTCACCATGACCGCAGAGCCCGTATCCACGGAAGGTTCGGAGCCGGCTTCCGCCGAGACGTCCCCTCTGACGCCGGACGAGGACGGCAACTACGACCTCAAGCGGAAGTTCCGCGAAGCCCTGGCACGCAAGCAGGGTGCGCAGGCGGCCGCCGCCGACGCCGCCGCCAACCCGAACGCGTCGA
>NZ_NEUB01001023.1 GCF_002910825.1 Streptomyces sp. SM1
ACCCTGATCCAGGGGCCGACGGATGAGCACGTGATCCAGGTGACCGAGATGGTGGAAGGTGCGGTGGATGAGATGAACCGCCGGCTCCAGGCCCCACCCGGCACCACCTTCCCGCCGCTCATCGTGCTCGTGGATGAGGCGCAGATGGCGTTCATGTGCCCGGTCAAGGATGAGGACAAGCGCCCCTACGGCGGGTCCAAGGCGAACAGCCGCTACTACATGGCCGTCCGCAAGATTCACAATCAGGGCCGTGTGGTGAACGTGCTGATGTGGCAGGGCACTCAGGACCCGACCAACGAGAACCTGCCCAAGCTCGTGCGCGAGGGCGCCCACACCCGCGCCTCCCTCGCCCTCGGCACCGAGTCACAGGCCCGCATGGCGCTCGGGGACAAGGCCATCGACGGCGGCGCCGCCCCCAACCTGCTCCGGCCCGGCCTGGACCGCGGAACGCTCGTCGTCGCCTCCGACGGCATCACGATCCCGGCCGGACAGTCGTCCATCACGGTGCGCACGCACTACATCGACGACGACGCAGCCACCGCCATCACTAACCGGGCCAAGGCCCTGCGCGACGGCGTCACCACCCTGCACGCCATCGACCGGACCACCGAGCACGACCCGCTGGCCGACATCGCGGCCGTCGTCGGCGACGCGGCCCGCGTCCGCACCAAGGACGTGTTGGCGCGGCTCGCCACCCGGAACCCGGGCGCCTACGGCGAGTGGTCGTTCATCGACCTCAAGCGCGTGCTGGACGACGCCGGCGCGGAGCCGTACAAGTCCGACGGCGTCATGGTCGTCGCCCGCGACCGCGTCGCCCGCGCCCTGACCAACCGCAACGGTGAGGGTTCCGCTTCCTCCGAATGACGGCAGGGAGCCGACCACGTGCGGGTCAGGGAGACAGGGAGAACTCCCTAACCGCCTCCCTGACCCGCCTCCCTGGCCCTGACCTGCGCGAATGATCGTTCAGGGAGTCAGGGAGGCCCGCAGGTCACACCCCCCGAACCCCCCTCCAGAGCGCCCCCACAAGGGGGTGCCGTCGCCTCCCTGGCCCTGCGCCGGAAGGGATTCCGCATGTACCCCGAACCTGCCCACCACGCGCCCGCCGAACGGGCCGTGACCACCTACCAGCCCACCCCGATACCGCCGCCCGTCGTCGTCCAGCCGGCGCCGGTCGTCCCGGTGCAACCGGGCACCGTTCCGGCGGTGGCGAGCATCGTCCTGCCGGACGGCCGTGTCGTCACCGGCTACGCCATCGACCACCCGCAGCCGTCCCCGGTCGTCGCCAAGCCAGCCGTCTCTCGCACGGCGGTGAACGTCGCCCTCGGGGGCGTCGGGTTCCTCGCGGTGTGCGGCGGGCTGCTGCTGCTCACCTCGTTCATCGCGGCCCTGACCGCGTTCATCGGTCAGCTCATCATCCTGGCCGCCGTCGTCTTCGGCGGATGGATCGCCGTCCAGATCCTCGGAACCAGCGACCACCGCGGCGGGACCACGGTGAACATCCGCCGGGCCGTCTTCAAGCGCAACCACTTCCCCAGCTAGCCACGCCAAGGGCGGCCCCCGCTTCCGCCAAGAAACACGGGGCCGCCCTTGTCACCCAGCACCCTTCGACAGGACTGGAGACCTCCAGCATGACCCAAGACCCCCGATCCGCGCTGCTGTCCGCAGCGCTGGACGCCGCCGAACGCGGCTGGCACGTCTTCCCGTTACGGCCCGGCACCAAGCGGCCCGCCCTGCACGGCGAGAAGACATGCACCCGCACCGGCCCGTGCGCGGCCGGCCATCTGAAGTGGGAGCAGCGTGCCGCCACCGACCCGGACCGTATCCGAGCCGCCTGGTCGCAAGCCGCGTTCAATGTCGGTATCGCGACCGGCCCCTCGGGGCTGGTCGTGGTCGACCTGGACGTGCCCAAGGACAAGGGCAGTTCGGACGCGCCTTGCGGCGCGGCGACCTTCGCAGCGCTCTGCGAGCGCGCCGGCCACCCCACCCCGGCCACCTACCGGACCCGGACCGCGAGCGGCGGGACACACCTGTACTTCACCGCCCCGCCCGGCGTCCGGCTGACCAACACAGCAGGAAGCATCGGCCCGTTGGTCGACACCCGCGCGCACGGCGGCTACGTCGTCGCCACGGGCAGCACCACCCCCGCCGGACAGTACGAAGCTCTGTGCGCCCCTGTGGCCGCTCCTCTGCCCGGATGGCTGCACAGCATCCTGCAACCGGCCCCCAAGCCGCTTGAGGCGCCCTCAGTGGCCACAGCGGGGCAATCCCGCCGATACGCGGACACCGCACTTGCCGGTGAGGTGCGGAACGTGGCGGGCGCCGTCACCGGCGGACGCGAAGCCGCTCTCTTCCGCGCGGCGCGAGCCCTGGGACGGTTCGTCGCGTGGGGCGACCTTCCCCGGAGTGTGGTTGAGCAGGCTCTTCAGGAGGCGGGGGAGGCGGCCGGTCTCACCGTTGCCGAGTGCCGGTCGACTCTGCGCAGCGCGCTGAACTGGTCGATCGCCCACAACCGGCAGAGGGGGACGGCATGAGCACCCCTTCCCGCCCCCCTCTGAAGAGCATCACCAACACCCCGACCGGCTCGCACGCCGCCGAACCGGGCAGCGTCCGGCCGACCGTGGGCGAGCCGAAAGGCGCCGCCCGCAAGGGCGTCACTTCTGCTGTTCGCCCTCACCCGCCACGGGGAGACGGACGGTTCCCCGTGGCGTGGCTGCACATCAGCGCGCCCAAGGGCGCCGTACCCACCGCGACCTCGCGGTGCCTGTGCGGCCGGGACCGCAGCGCCGTCGGACACCGACGCGTGCTCGCCCTGATCACCGACCACACCGCCCACCGCGACACCTGCCCGCTCCGCACCCCCCAGGAAGGGAGGCACGCGGCATGACCGAGCCCACCGCCACCGAGGAACTGCCGCCGCCGTCCAACCCCCTGTCCGTCGCCCGCCGTCTCCTGCCCGACTGGCAGACCGAGGACGGACAGCTTGTGTGCCGGCGCTGGCGTGCATCGTGGATGCGCTGGACGGGAACATGCTGGCGCGAGACGGACGACGCACAGATCCGCGCCGCCATGTACACCCGGCTTGAGCACACGGTCTTCCAGACCCCCGGCAAGGACGGACAGCCCGAAAATCGCGACTGGGCACCGACCAAGCAGAAGATCGGCAACCTGCTTGACGCCCTCGGGGCCATCACCCTGCTGCCCACCGACACCGACGCCCCCGCCTGGATCGACGACCAGGGCGACACCGGGCAGGACCACGGCCCCATCGTGGCCTGTGAGAACGGGTTGCTGCGCATCCAGGATCGGGCGCTTCTGCCGCACGGCCCCGGGTTCTTCAACCTGGTCTCCGTGCCGTTCGCCTACGACCCCGACGCCACCGCGCCGACCTGGGAACGGTTTCTCACGCAGGTCTGGCCCGAGGACCCCGAAGCTGTCGCCGCGCTTCAGGAGTGGTTCGGCTACGTCCTGTCCGGCCGCACCGACCAACAGAAGATCCTGCTCATCGTCGGCCCCTCACGCTCCGGCAAGGGCACCATCGCGCGCGTGCTCAAAGAGCTGGTCGGACGGGAGAACCTTGCCGGGCCCACCCTCGCCGGACTGGGCACGAACTTCGGCCTGTCCACCCTGGTCGGCAAGCCCCTCGCCGTAATCTCCGACGCTCGCCTGTCCGGCAACGACAACAGTCAGGTCGTCGAGCGGCTGCTGACCATCTCCGGTGAGGACACCATCGACATCGACCGCAAATACCGCGCGGTGTGGACCGGCAAGCTGCCCACCCGGCTGGTGGTCCTGTCCAACGAGCTGCCGCACTTCGGCGACTCCTCCGGCGTCATCGCCAAACGGTTCATCCTGCTCAGCATGCGCACGTCGTGGCTGGGCAAGGAAGATCCCACCCTGTTCGACCGGCTCACCGCAGAGATGCCCGGCATCCTCAACTGGGCACTGGAAGGGCTCGCCCGCCTCCAGCGCAACGGACGGATCACCGAACCCCCCTCCAGCCGTGAGGCCGTCACCACCATGCAGGACACCGCCTCACCCACCAGCGCGTTCGTCCGCGAACGCTGCACCACCGGACCCGCGTGCACGGT
>NZ_NEUB01001024.1 GCF_002910825.1 Streptomyces sp. SM1
CCGACCGCCTGGACGGCCTCGTTGACGAGCCCCGGCCGGGCCGGCCGCCCATCATCGGCGTCGACCGGATCGAGGCAGTCGTCGTCACCACGCTGGAACAGCTCCCGAAGAACGCCACGCACTGGTCGCGCAAGTCGATGGCGGAGCACAGCGGTCTGTCCAAGTCCACCGTCGGCCGGATCTGGCGGAAGTTCCAGCTCAAACCGCATCTGACCGACACCTTCAAGCTGTCGACGGACCCGTTGTTCGTCGAGAAGGTCTACGACGTCGTCGGCCTGTACTTCAACCCGCCCGACGGCGCGGTGGTCCTCTCGGTGGACGAGAAGTCGCAGATCCAGGCCCTGGACCGCTCCCAGCCTGTGCTGCCGATGATGCCCGGCATGCCCGAGCGGCGCACCCACGACTACGTCCGCAACGGCCTGACCACACTGTTCGCCGCGTTCGACGTCGCCACCGGCGAGGTCATCAGCTCCCTGCACCGCCGGCACCGAGCGGCGGAGTTCAAGAAGTTCCTGGTCAAGGTCGACAAAGAGGTGCCGGCCCATCTGCAGATCCACCTGATCTGTGACAACTACGGCACCCACAAGACACCCGCGATCAGGACGTGGCTGTCCAAGCACCCCCGCTTCCATATGCACTTCACCCCGACCGGCTCCTCGTGGATCAACCAGGTCGAGCGGTGGTTCGGCTTTCTGGCCGACCAGAAGATCCGCCGCGGCGCACACAAGAACGTCCAGACCCTCGAAGCCGACATCCGCGCCTGGATCAAGGACTGGAACGCAGACCCCAAGCCGTTCATCTGGACCAAGACCGCCGAGGAGATCCTCGAATCCCTTGCCCGATACTGCCGACGGATCTCCGGCGCAGGACACTAGAGCTTCATCGCGGTCATCGCCGGCCGGGCGGGCTCGGCCGCGGCGTGCTTCTGCAGGATGTACTCGGCGACGTCGAAGACGGATGTCTGAGACAGAGCGATGGTTCCAACCTTCATCTCGCTTCGATCACCACCAGTGCCGGAACAGGTAGTCACCGCGCGGCAGTTCGCCGCGTCGGATCAGATCGGCCAGGACCAGCCGCAGCGACGGCGAGAAGGCGCGATCGGCGAAGAACCGGTCCTCGAACACGGCGTTCTCAAGGTCTTGCGTCGCCGGCGGGTTCGCCCCGACGGTGGCTGGTGTGTTTTCGTCGGCGACGCGGATGCTCAGCCAGTAGTCCAGCTCCGTCACGCCGGTCTTGAAGGCGCTCTCGCCGGTGCGGGAGTCCCAGCCCAGGTAGATCTCGGCGCCGTCGAGGTCGCCGAGTGCCTGCAGGTAGTCCCCGTCGGAGGTGAGCTCGTAGAGCTTCACGCTGTCATTGCCGATGTGCTCGTCGTCCCGCTGGCATCCGCGCAGCGAGCTGTACGGCTTGCCGTAGACGCGCTCGGCGATGGCCTCGATCGGAATGTATCCGTTCTCGGCGGTCACAAGATCAGCGTGCGGTTCCAGCGTGTAGACGCTGCGGGGCGTGTATTCGGGTGCATCGGGCATGACGGGGCCTCTTATGTGCGGTTCGGTGATGGTTGCGGGGACGAGCCAGTGCGGCTCAGTGCTCGCCTCGCAGGAGGACCGCCAAGGCCTGAGCATGGGCGTTCTTCGCTTGTTCGACGGCGGCCTGCTCCTGGAGGGAGTGGATCTTCTCCCCCGCCTGGATGCGCTCGTCGACGGCGTCCATGGCGAGAATGACGGCAGCGAGTTCGAGCCGGGCGTCCGCCACGCGGCGCTTCAGCTCGGGGTGCCGCTCGGACATCACGCCCAGCCGGTGGACGGTGTCGATCCTCTGCTCTTCACTGACGGTGGACATAGCGGGAACTCGCTTTCTGCTGGGTGGTGTTGAGGGGCGTGGGGTCAGGGAACAGAGCGCAGCGCCACGAGGACGAGGAGGACGGGAGAGGTTCTGGTGCGGGGCATGGCGTCTGCTTTCTGCTTCAGTCGAGTGGGGGCGAGAACGAGGAGCCCCCGCACGGCGTGATCCCTGCGGGGGCTGATGGTGCGGATGCGTTGCGCTCGTGGGGTCAGGCCTGGGCCGGTACCCCGGCGAGGTCGACCCTCCGGCCGCGGGCCAGCTCGGCGGCCGGGACGACGATGCGGTAGCCGCCGACCGGGTAGCTCGGGTGGTTGGAGTACACCACGGCGCAGGTCCAGGAGCCGGAGTGGCGCTTGCGCGGCAGCGGCTCCTCCTCGACGCCCTCGGGCAGGAGATCCTTGCGGAACTCGATCGGCACCACGACGACGCGGTACGACTGATCGGTGCGCGGTGGCTCCCACGGCAGCTCGACGACCAGGTCCTTGGGCCACTCTTCGATGGTCACGGGCAGGGTGGACAGGTAGTGGTTCGTCGAGTCCTCGGGGGCCTGGGCCAGCCGGGCCTGCTCCTGCTCTTTCGTCTCGATGAAGCCGATGCGGCTGAGGAAACTCATGGTGATCAGTGCTCCTGAATGAGTGCTTGGTCCGGACCGCCGGCGCGGGGTCGAAGAAGGCGAGCTCGTCGAGCTCGCAGCTCACGCCGTGGATGCGCGCGGCCTCCAGGTCGGCGAGGTCCTGGTGCACGAGGTCGTCCGGCTTCGTCAGCCACTGGACGAACACCCCGGTGTCGTCGATGCCGTTCAGGGAATGCCGGACGATGATGCCGATGCTGCCGGGGACCGCGCCGAACTCGTACTCGAGGTATTCGCTGGCCTCGGCGAGGAGCGCGTAGCTGCCGACGGCGGGCCGGACGCGCTGGCCGGGCCTGTCGCCACGGTCCTCGGGCTTCGGCCTCCGTCTGATCAGGTCCGGCAGGAGGAATGCGAGCCCCCGCTCGTCGCGAGGGCCGCGGTGAAGACGATGAGGAGGATGGCAGGCCGGGCATGGCCAGGAGCGTGCTCATCGACGTGGTTTCCTTCGAGACCGCAGTGGAGGGGAAGAGGAAAGGCAGGGCGAAGAAGCCGCTGGTCAGCGCGTCTCGCTGTAGCCGCACTCGGAGCACGTGTGCGTGACCTTCTTGGTCTTCTTGCCGGCGCGGACGCCGTAGGCGTTCGACTCCATGTCGACGGCGCAGTTCGGGCAGGTCATGGCTCGGCTCCTGACGTGACGAGGATGTTCTTCAACGCCAGATCCGGATCAGCTCCGCTGATCCCTTGTGCTCACTACCTTCACGGGACGAGCAAGGCGAGCCACGAAGAAAAAAGCACAGCACCCCGGCGCAGCTGCTGCCCGAAGGTAGAGCGCGCACCGGGGTGCTGGGGAAGCCGGAGCCGCGGAGATCTCCAGGGACGCGCCACAGGGATCAGCTTCAGCACTGAAGGAATCGAACCTTTTCCGCGGTCGGTCTGCACGGTGTGCCCACTGGCGCACGCCGAGGATCAGTCGGCGCACTGCGGATTCGAACCGCTCCGTGCAGAAGTCCATGGCAGCAGGTCTACTCAGCCAATCGCCGTGCAGCTGCTCGGAATTCCTCGAAGGTGACAGAACTGCTGATACCGGGCCCCACAGGGTTGTTCAGGCACCGTGTAGCGCCCCGGGGGGCGCGAGGGGCGTGCCGCTGATGGTGGGCACGGCCTTGGGTCCGCCGGTGAGGGCGTGCCCCTGCAGCAGGGTCGTGCTGGCCTGCCAGTGCGAGACCCGCCCCTCCGTCGTGCGGGCCGGATACACGTACCGCGAGCTCCCCGCCGGCGACTTGGTGGTGTTCATGGCGTCCAGTAGCGTGCCGGCGACCACCTCGCCGCGCTCCTGCACGCACACGGCGGCCTCCTGCCACATGCCCTTGCCGCTGTTCTTCTCGGCGGGCAGCGTCGTGCACACCAGGAGCCGCTGGCTCGGGGCCTCGGCCCACCGGCCGCCAAGCGCGGTCTCGGCAGCCGGCTCAAGTCGGACGCCCACGATCCGGTCCGCCCGCACCCACTGGTCGCCGATCCGGACCCAGGTCGCGGCAAGTTGTGCTGACATGTCGTTTCTCCTTGTGCGTGAACGCTGCCGGGCGGGTCCGCCAAGGGCCCGCCCGGCAGCGGTGAGGGGCTGAGCCGTTGTCGGCGTCGGCCAGGCCCGTGGGGTGCGTTACTTCCCTCGCTTGCCTGTGAGGTTGATCCGGACGCGGGACTGCGGCTTGGTCTCGGCGGTCTTGTCCTGCGGCTTGGGGGTCTTGCCGGTGAGGTTGATACGGACTCGGGACTTGGGCATGTGCTGCTCCCTCGTGAGCTCGGCCAGGCCCGCCGGGGGGGGTGGAGTTCTACAGATCGTCAAGCGGTCTGAAAGGGCAGCTGCTCGTCCTGCACGGCGCTGGCGTGCGCGACGGCCGGGGCGGCGGCTGCGACGGGAGCAGCCTGGGCCTGCAGGTTCTGGTTCTGGGCCTCGGCCTTGGTGACGCGCTCGGCCAGGCGGGCCTGCGTGGTGGCGCGGGACTCCAGAAAGGAGATGTTCTGGATCTCGAGCTTGACCTCGAAGACCTCGGCACCGTTCTTGGTGTAGCGGTTCAGGCGGGGCTCATAGCTGAGGCCCACCAGGTCACCCTTGTGCACGTGGGCGAACGGCCCGGTGCCCTGTGTCTCGGCACGGACGAAGGCCTCGAAGGGCAGCGCGTCGGAGATGCGGTTGCCCTGACGGTCGGTGTAGCCGCGGTCGACGAAGGCGGTGAGCATGACCTTCTTGGAGCCGTCCTTGTTCTCGAAGACCTTCGGGTCGTTCGCCAGGCGGCCGATGACGGATGCGGTGCTGTTCGGGTTCGACATGGTGGATTCTCCTTGAATACAGCGCAGCGCCCGGATCGACATCGTCGTCCGCGCGCAGTTGGGTGGGTTGTTGAGATGTTCAGTTGTCTGTCATGCCACCATCCGGATCAGCTTCGCTGATCAGATGATGTTCTCTTTCAACGCTTCATCCGAATCAGCTGTGCTGATCGAATGCTTTGTCATTCCGAGTCCCGAATCGGCTTCGCCGATCAGACTCGTGTTTCTCGCTGGTTTACCGGCCACTTCCCCGACCAGACCCCCGGCGTGATGTCACAGCGTCACCTGCACTTCGTAGGCCGTCGAGCAGTACGGCCCGACGGTGAGTGCGTGCACGGGCGTCACCAGACCTGCCTGCGCCAGGCGCGCCGTCAGGCCCGAGTGCTCGGACCAGTCCTTGATGAAGACGTTCCCGGCCTCGGGCGTGAGACCGTAGCCCTGCAGGCTGATCGAGATGGGCTCAGGACCCTCGTCGAGTTCAAGTTCCAGCACACGGTTCTCGTCGTCGTGCACGAGCGCTCCGGTCAGCTTGATGCAGCCGAAGTTGACGGTGACGTCGTGCTTCACGGTGGTCGTGGACTCAGCCATGGTGGTCTCTCTCTTCTCGTGATGTGGATTGTGGACGCCGATGGGCGCGATCAGCTGATGCCTCCTCCGCTTTCGCATGGTCCGTGGGCCTGAAGCACGAGCGATAAGGCGGGGGCGGCAGGCTGGTGGCGGTTCGCGGTCACGGCTGGTCCCCCTGGAGTACGGCGCGCAGCCGGGCGGCCAGGTCGGTGTCCTGACCCTCCAGCTGCGCCAGGGCCCGCTCGATGCGCTGCTCGGTCGTCAGGCGCCAGCGTCGCTCGAACTCGGCACGGTCGTGCAGCACCTGGATCGCGGTGTTGAGCTGCCGGTTGGTGCGGGTGCGGATGATGCGGAACATGACGTGCTCCTGGTTCAGAAGGTGATCTGTCCGACGGGGTGAGCGACTGCGGCGGCGCCGGCGTTGAACTCGTAGCGGCAGGAAGACAACCGACCTCATGGGCTCCGGCACAGCGGTGGGATTCGCCCACGAAGCGATCGCGCCCGTGGGCGAGGGGGATGCCGATGCCTCTGCAGATCTACTTCCGGATCGACTGCGTCGATCCAGATCAGTCACCGACCGGAACCTGTTCGCGATACAGCTCGCTGATCCGGGCAACGGCTTCAGCTGGAGGCTCATAGACCGGCGGCAGTTCGCTAACTGCGATGTCGAGGTCTCGGGCATCCGGCAACGGTTCAGGTCGGAGCATCGCTGCTCCGGCGGTAGTGCTCAGGTAGAGGTCGATCGCGCGCTCGATACGCCTGTTACGGGTCAGCACTCTGCTGATGCCGTTGACCTCGTCGAGGTCCAGGTCGAGGGTCACTGCTCGGTTGAGTGCCCGGCGCATGCGGTGCTCGATGGTGCAGTGCGCGTTCAGATCGATGGTGGTGTCCTTGTATCCGAGCAGCACCGCGTCGAAGACGCCCTCGATGCTGTCCGGGAGCTGCCAGCCGGGGAGATGCCCTAAGGTGCCGTCCGTCTCGCGGTCGTCGGCGTCGAGCAGACGGTTCCAGTCGTCGCGCCGGCGCTTCCACTCGTCCTTCCGGATCTCCTTCGGTCGGTCAGCCTGGTTCTGGTAGTGGTAGTCGACGAAGAAGGGCCAGCCGTCGGCTTCGAGAGCCAGGAGCGCGTCGGTGTACGCGCGGTTCCCGGCGAAGGGGTACGCCAGCCGGCGCGTGCCGTAGTCGTCGTCGACCTGGCCGAAGACGATGCTGAAGCGCAGCGGGTCGTGGAACGTCATGCGGTCATCGAGCCCGGCCTGCTCGTCGAGCCAGAGCTTCCGGGCCCGGTAGACGGTGTAGTTGTGCAGGGGGCCGCCCATGTCACGTTCGCGCACCTCGGTGTCATCGACGACGCGGGCGAGGTTCCTGGCGATGACGGGCACAGCCAGCTCGCGGAAGACCTCACGCATGCGCTTGGAGATTACGCGGGTGAGTTCGAAGAGGTCGGGCGCGTGCGTGGTCAGCCGCAGCCCGTCATACAGCTTGGTGCTCATCGGATTTTCCGTTCTTGGGACGCCCCTATAGCTGTCAAGCAGCTGGAGCGGGGTTGTTTTGAGTGATGTGCGTGGCCGGTGGGCTGCCAGGAGCGTGGTGGACCTCGCGGGCGACGATTCGCTTGAGGCAGCGCATGATGTCCGTCTTGGACAGCCCTGCCGTGGTGCGGCGTTCGACATAGGCGCGGATGCGCTCGTCGAAGCGCATCCGGACCAGCACGATGGTGTGCAGCGCGTTGGTCGCGGCCCGGTCACCGCCGCGGTTGAGGCGGTGGCGGTGGGTGCGGCCGGAGGAAGTCGAAATCCGAGCGGCACCGGCGAGGTGCACGAACGCCCTCTCGGACCACATGCGTTCGGGATTGTCCCTGGCTGAGGCCAGCAGCTGGCCGGCGGTCTCGGGGCCGATTCCGAACAGCTCCGGCAGCGTGGGGTCCGCCTGCTTGACCGGCGGGCCGATTCGGCGTCCAGGGCCTGGTGGAGGCGGGCGGTCCACAGCGCCCTCACCGCCTCGACCACGCCGTCCCGCCTCATTGGTGTGCCGGTGGCCAGCCGGACAGCACGGCCGTCGCGGCGGCGTACATCACTTCGCCGACCATCCGACCGACCCGATCTCGCTGTCGAAGATCGGCGGGACCCTGACCAGGTCAAATCAGTGCAGCGCCGCGTCAGCCCGGACCCCCGCCAGCCCGCTCCACCACCGGGCGTGCGACATAAGCGCGACACCCTCCCGCGATGCTGGTGAACGAACCGGCCGGGGAGGGGCGATGGGCGTCACGCCCGTTGCGATGCAGCCGGGGCTGGCCGAGCTTCGCCTCGGTGATCGTCCCATCGACCAGGGCGGGCAGCGACCTGGCGGGCAAGTCGGGCTTGCCCTCATCCGCCGCGTCTTGCGGTCCGGACGGTTCATGTCCCCGACTGTGACACCGGCTGCAGCCAGCACCCGGGCGAGCTCGGCACCGTAGGCGCCGGAGTCCCTGTCCACACCGGGTCGGGGCAACAGAAACAGCCGGATGATCTCGATCGGGTGCGGATGGCGCCCATGGAGTCCGCGCCTGCACCCGCTGGCGGGGCAGCCTCAGGCATGGCGTTGAGGGCGGTCAGATGAATGGAGTGCTGGTCTTCAGAGACCGTGCTTCTCGTGGTCGTAGGGCTCGTTCGGCCGGTGGACCGCGATGCGCACGACGGGTGTGGACCCGTCGGTCTCCGGGCGCTGCGCGGCCGGCGCTGGCGTCCGGGTCTGGGGTCTGAGCTCACGGGCGATACAGAGGATGCAGGCGACGATGGCCAGCACGATACAGAGGAGCGCCAGGCTCTGTAATGGCGTCAGGGGGTACATGGGGAGGTCCTACCTTTCAAGACGTGGGTCTGATCCGGTCATTCGTAGGATCGGAGGGCCCAGGGGTTCTGGGTATGGCTGCATGGTGGGCGCCGTTTGGATGGCTCAAAGGACTTGGCCGCCCGGAGCCCCGCGACGACTCGACCGCCAATTGGGAGACGCGACTCGATCGCTGCTGTAGGACAACGTCGGCGAGGTCGTCTGCGGGATCGATGTGACGACGAGCTGGCGGAGGGAACGTGCCCGAGATCTGGGCCGGAGTGGACATCGGCAAGACGCATCACCACTGCGTGGTGATCAACGCGGACGGCGAGCGGCTGCTGTCCCGCCGGGTCCTGAACGACGAGACCGAGCTGCTTCAGCTCATCGGCGACGTCCTGGAGATATCCACCGACGTGCTGTGGGCCGTCGACCTCAACCACGGCGGGGCCGCCCTGCTGATCGGCCTGCTGCTCAGCCACGGCCAGCCGATGGCCTACCTCACCGGCCTCGCGGTCCACCGAGCATCGGCCACCTACAAAGGCGAGGGCAAGACTGACGCGAAGGACGCCTTCGTCATCGCCGACCAGGCCCGCGTCCGACGTGATCTCGGCCTGCTGAGGCCCGGCGACGAGATCGCCATTGACCTGCGCACGCTCACTACCCGGCGCCTGGACGTGGTCTTCGACCGCACCCGGCAGATCAACCGTCTCCGCGCTCAACTGCTGGAGATCTTCCCCGCGTTGGAACGCTCGCTTGAGCTGACCAACAAAGGGCCGGTGATGTTGCTGACCGGCTACCAGACCCCGGCCGCGATCCGCCGCGCCGGCGCGAAGCGGATCGAGACCTGGCTGAAGAACCGCAAGGTCCGCGGCGCCGCCGCACTTGCGAAAACGGCTGTGGAGGCTGCCCAGGCGCAGCTGACGGCCCTGCCTGGCGAGACGCTGGCCGCCGCCATGGTGGTCCGCCTCGCGAAGGGGGTGATGTCCCTCGATGAGGAGATCGCCGAGCTCGACGCCCTGATCGAGGCCAAGTTTCGCGAGCATCCGCACGCTGAGGTGATCCGCAGTCTGCCCGGCATGGGCCCCAAGCTCGGTGCCGAGTTCATCGCCGCGACCGGCGGTGACATGGACGCCTTCGGCAGCGCCGATCGGCTGGCCGGCTTCGCCGGCCTGGCGCCCAGGCCACGCGACTCCGGCCGCGTCAGCGGCAACCTGCGCAGACCCAGGCGTTACCACCGTGGACTGCTGCGGAGCATGTACCTGTCGGCGATGGTCAGCACTACCACCTGTCCCGCCTCGAAGGCGTACTACCAGCGCAAGAGGAGCGAGGGGAAAGGACACAAGCAGGCTCTGCTGGCCCTCGCCCGCCGACGCCTCAATGTCCTGTGGGCGATGATCCGTGACGGACAGTGCTACCAAGGTTCACCTCCCGTCACGGCGGCGGCTTGAC
>NZ_NEUB01001025.1 GCF_002910825.1 Streptomyces sp. SM1
TAGTGTCCTGCGCCGGAGATCCGTCGGCAGTATCGGGCAAGGGATTCGAGGATCTCCTCGGCGGTCTTGGTCCAGATGAACGGCTTGGGGTCTGCGTTCCAGTCCTTGATCCAGGCGCGGATGTCGGCTTCGAGGGTCTGGACGTTCTTGTGTGCGCCGCGGCGGATCTTCTGGTCGGCCAGAAAGCCGAACCACCGCTCGACCTGGTTGATCCACGAGGAGCCGGTCGGGGTGAAGTGCATATGGAAGCGGGGGTGCTTGGACAGCCACGTCCTGATCGCGGGTGTCTTGTGGGTGCCGTAGTTGTCACAGATCAGGTGGATCTGCAGATGGGCCGGCACCTCTTTGTCGACCTTGACCAGGAACTTCTTGAACTCCGCCGCTCGGTGCCGGCGGTGCAGGGAGCTGATGACCTCGCCGGTGGCGACGTCGAACGCGGCGAACAGTGTGGTCAGGCCGTTGCGGACGTAGTCGTGGGTGCGCCGCTCGGGCATGCCGGGCATCATCGGCAGCACAGGCTGGGAGCGGTCCAGGGCCTGGATCTGCGACTTCTCGTCCACCGAGAGGACCACCGCGCCGTCGGGCGGGTTGAAGTACAGGCCGACGACGTCGTAGACCTTCTCGACGAACAACGGGTCCGTCGACAGCTTGAAGGTGTCGGTCAGATGCGGTTTGAGCTGGAACTTCCGCCAGATCCGGCCGACGGTGGACTTGGACAGACCGCTGTGCTCCGCCATCGACTTGCGCGACCAGTGCGTGGCGTTCTTCGGGAGCTGTTCCAGCGTGGTGACGACGACTGCCTCGATCCGGTCGACGCCGATGATGGGCGGCCGGCCCGGCCGGGGCTCGTCAACGAGGCCGTCCAGGCGGTCGGTGAGGAACCGCCGCCGCCACTTGCGGACCGTGTCGGCGGTCACCCGTAAATCCCGGGCGACCGCGACGATCGGTGGCACCTCCGGCCCCGCGCATGCCAGCACATCCGAGCGCGCAGGGCCAGAGCCTGGGCCGATGTGGCCCGACGCTTCCACCGCTCCAATATCGCCCGCTCATCAGCGGACAGCAGCAGCGGTTCCAGCTTCGGGCCTCGACGAGGCACTGAGCTTCTCCGGCTGCAGCTTCGGAGGGCCCAGCAGCGCGACTCTCGAGCTCGACCACGTCAGAGACTTCCTTCCGGACGTGAGCCACGGCACGCGGAGCAACTCCTGCAACACGGTGTCCTGGGGCGAGGTGGGGAAGGCGGAGTTCTACTTCATCTACATCGGCTCTACTAGGCTCAGCGTCAACAGCGTCGTCACCCGCTACTGACAGCGTTCGGACCGACAGTGGCCCCCCGGCTATCCGGGGGGCCACGCCTCTCAGGAAAGTTGGCAGAAGGCCAGAATGACCATCCATGTCTCGCGCTGTTGCTTCGGCTACCGGCGCCGGGGACTCGTCCTGCAAGACCTGACGCTTGACCTGCCGTCAGGGTGCGTTGTGCTTCTCGGGCCGAACGGCGCCGGTAAGTCGACGTTGCTGGGACTCCTCGCATCCGCACTCATTCCAAGCGCAGGTAGCGTGACGCTCGGTGACCTGGATACCTGCAGACGGGGCGATCTGAAGCGGTACCGGCAGCAGGTTGGCTGGCTGCCGCAGCAGGTGACTCCGGTACCGGGGCTGCGTGTCAGAGAGCAGGCTGCGTATGCCGGATGGCTGAAGGGCCTGTCGCGGCGGGATGCATGGGACAGATCGCTGGGCGCGATCAAACAGGTAGGACTGGGTGACCTGGCCGACCGTTCTGCCGCGCAGCTGTCTGGGGGGCAGCTGCGTCGCCTGGGTATTGCTCAGACGATGGTGCATTCGGCGCGAGTGGTCCTGATGGATGAACCAACCGCCGGCCTCGACCCGACGCAGCGCAAGGTGTTCCGCGGCCTCCTGGACGATCTGAAGGAGCAGGCGAGCTTCGTCGTTTCCACCCACCAGACGGAAGATCTGGAGGACAGCTACGACTCGGTCCTGCTCCTCGATCGAGGGAACATCCTCTTCCAGGGGCCGACCGTGTCTTTCCTCGACCTTGCTCCGGGCCAGGTGGCGTCCGGACGCCGGGCTGAAGCCGCCTATGCCGGTTTGGTGAAGGGGGAGGTGTAAGCGTGCCTTGGAGCACCGTACTGCGAGTGTCGATCGCGCCTCGCATCGGCCTTTTGCTGATCATCTGGCTGCTTGCCTATCGCGACAGTGTCACCGAGCTGGTGACCCGCGGGTATTGGGATTCAGTTGCCGGTCAAAGCTCGTCTCTCCTGGTGTGGACAGCACCGGCCGTGGCTGCCTGCGGCGCTTGGGAGGGGATGCGCGTCCGGCAGGCACGGACTCTGCAAGGGGCGCCGGCGCGGACGTTCACGGGGGTTTCTCTCGCTGTACTCTCGCCCACTCTCGTCCTGGGAGTGCTTGCGGTCACGCTGTCCCTCGGCATGCTCCTGCCGCAGGCTGCAGGCAGCCCCAATTGGACCACGGTGGCGATCCTCGCTCTGGAGCTGCTGGTCGTGGCGACGCATATCGTCGTCGGATATGTCCTCGGGCTCACCCTGCCCCGGTTGTTGGCCGTGCCTGTGGCGCTGGTGGGCAGCTTCGTGTGGATGGCCTACCCGGCGGCGATGAACGTCTTCTGGGTGCGCCAACTAAACGGTACGAACTTGGCCGAGTGCTGTCAGCTGGACCAAGTGGCCGCTCCCCGCAGCATTGTCGCCCCGGCCCTCGCCTCAATCGGACTGCTCGCAGCTGCCTGGCTGGTGACGGTGCGGGGACGGCGACTGCGACCCCTCGCTCCCGTTGTCCTGACCGTCGCCGTAGCTATCTCGGCTTGGATTGTCCATCCCCTCGGTTACAGCGCCGCCGAATCCCGCTCCACAGCATCCCGCACCTGCTCAGCAACCCACCCGCAGGTCTGCCTCTGGCCCGAACAGCGCGACAACGCGAGGGACATCACCACGTGGGCAACGGACGCCCACAGGCGTCTGACTGTCGCAGGCGTCACGACAACTGCTCAACTGGCGCCCCGATCGACCACACCGACCTCCGACGAGGTCCGAGCCCTTCTCGCTCTGAGCGCCCTGCCCAAGGACATCCCAGCCTGCGCCCAAACCGGTGAGTGGCCAGGGAGCCGGGCCTACGGCCCACTGAGTGTCTGGCTCACCATCACCGCAGGCGCGGACCCCCAGACTGTCGCGTCCCGCTATGCGCCCCCCGAAGTCGATCTCGCCAAACGCGTTCTCGAACAGACTCCACACGACCAACAAGTCTGGTTCCAGCAGAACGTCGAAACACTCACTCGGTGTGATAAGCAGCCCGTCCTTGACACGGGGCACCTCTGAGTCCGCTACGACGAGCCAACCGACAGAGAGAAACGTCCATGGACTGGTGGATCCAGGTTCGTCGAGTACCCGCAATCTGTGCCGCCCTGGTGGCCTGCCTGGTACTCGGCGCCGTCGCCGACTCCATCCAGGTACCCGTACCGATCGTAGTAGGAGGGGTCTCCTTCTCCTTTCCCCTCCCCTTCCTGCTGCCACTGGCACCGGTGTGCCTCATCCTGCACGGACAGTCCCGCGGAGGAAGCTCCATCGAAGCGACCGCCGTACGCCCTGTCGGCCTATGGGACACCGGACTCATGACGGCCTGCACACTCGTGATGCTCGCCGGAGGCTGGCTCATCTCCTCGACGTCCGGTCACATCCTCGCAGCAGGCATGGCCCGAAACTTCCTGGGCTACCTCGGACTCGCCCTCCTGCTACGCCTCCTCGCCAGCCCTCGCATCGTTGCCACGATCGTCACCGTCTTCCCCATCGCGTGCGCAGCGTTCGGAGTGCAACACGGAGTACCTGCACGGTGGGCATGGCCCTTGCACGAGCCCACCTACCTACCAGCGTTCATCGCAGCCATCGCCGTGGGAGCTACCGGACTGGCCGCATCTGTTCTCCCTCTTACCGCTGGCCGCCTGGCTCGGCTCTCACGGTAGTGATGTGGTGGAGCACTCCGCAGGCCGTACTGCCCACGGCATGCAGTGGCCTTAATTCCGCAAGTTCTCATAGCCGCACTTACCAGTATCCTCGGCGGGCACGGTTGCCTCCTGGTGGGCGGGTGTTCTGGGGTCAGGTGTGTGTGATCAGGTAGGCGGGGCCCTCGCCGCGTCGGGCTCGTTCGATGGCGTCGAGGCGCGTGAAGGCGCGCGGGGCCATCAGCTCCTGCCAGGTAGCGAGGTCGTGGACGGCCCACATGTCGTGTTCAGCGGGGTCGAGGCGGATCCGGTCGAGCTGGTCGGCGGTCAGCCGGCCTCCGTCGAAGATGAGCCCCACCTTGTTCAGCGGCTGGCGCGGTCCAGCGTGGAGGAAGTGCGTCAGGAGCAGGGTCGGCGTGTTGAGGGCGAGCTCCAGGCCGGTCTCCTCGACCGTCTCCCGCCGGGCGGTCTGCAGCGGGTCCTCGCCCGGGGCATCCAGGTTGCCGCCGGGGAACTGCCAGAGTCTCGAGCCGTAGACCGAACGGAGCTGGACCGGACGGTCGTGTTCGTCGCGGATGTACAGGCAGCCGTACACCGTGTGGTGGGGGACGGTCTGCGCGTACTCCTCGGCTGGCATCGGCAGGGGGCGGCCGGGCCGGGCAGGACGGTGGTCGAAGGCGAGGGCGAGAACGCCGAGGGCTTCCTTGGCCGGCGGGTAGATGCCGCGGAGGTCGGCGAGCAGCTCGTCGGGTGACCCGTCCGGGTTGATACGTGAGGTGTCCTCCGAGCGGAGCAGGTCATCGAAGGAGGGGTACGGGGTGATCCGCTGCACGATGACGTCGAGTTCCCGCCTGGTGTCCCGGTCGTGGAAGACGAGCGTGTCGCCCACGGCGACGGCGCGCCTGCTCGGGGTGGCCACCCTCACTTCGATCGTCTTGCGCCCTGCTTCCACCTGCCGGTAGTACCGGCCGAGCAGGTGCATGTGGTGCTCGGTCGGTTCGTCTCCGGCCGCCGGGCTCGGCACAGGCGGGATCGCGTGCTGGGTGTCGTCAGGCATACGTGCCTCCGTTCGATGCTTTCCGCCCGTCGCGGCCGTGTGGCCCGACGCGGACGCGTCCGTCGGCGTGCTACGGCAGTTCGACCGGTCCGTAGCGTGCGTGCGGCTCCTGCCGCATCAGGGCGTCGTACCGGTCTGCTGCCGAGAAGTGCCAGAACTCGGTCCCGTAGTTCGTGAATCCCGCGCCTTCCATGGCGTTGAGCAGCAGGGTGCGGTGGTGGCGCGCGTGTTCGCTGAGGTTCGGGGCGTGTGTGAAGCAGGTCCCGTCGCTCTCCTCGGGGGAGGCGTTGACGCGGGTGCCGAGGTCGAGTTCGTGGCCGTCCTGGTCGATGAGGGGCACGTCCACGGCCGCGCCAGCGGAGTGCGGCGCGATCTCTGGCGGTGACACGTACCGGCTGGCGGCCTGGTGCAGCTGCTCGGGTGTCCAGTCAGGGTGGGCGGCGGCCAGCTCGTCGCGGTACTCGGTGAAGTAGCGTTGCTGGAGGGCCGGCGGCCGGTAGCCCTCGATGAACAGCAGGTCGGTGCCGGCGGGCAGGAGCGAGCGGGCATGCTTCAACCGGGCCAGGACGCCTTCACGGACGTGGGCGAACGCCCCCAGTGGGTCGTGCTTGCGGGGGTCGACGCGAAGGTTGTGGTCCTGCACGTCGACGAGTGGCTCTCCGCACTCGCGCACGGGGATCGCCGCGACCTGCGGATCGGACATCAACACCGGAGGAATCATCGAGTCTCCCTGTGACGGATTGCGCTGAGGTGGCGAGGCGGGGGCGGCAGCGGTCAGATCGGTCTCGCGCACGATCCGGGCGACGGTGTCCCGCAGCGTGCTGTCGGCCGGGATCACGGTTTCCAGACCGCCGGGCAGCAGGTCCAGCTCGCGGTACCAGGAGGTGAGGTGGGCGTCGGTGACGTGCGCCAGGTAGGCGGCATCCGCCTTTGACGCGTGCCGTACCAACGTCGCTTCCAGCGGAACGTCCAGGTAGTAGCACCTGGAGACGCCGCGGTGGTCCCGTACCAGAGACGTGATCATGTGGCCGTAGCGGTCGGCATACAGGATCCCTTCGAGGACGACGTGGAAGCCGGCGTCGAGGGCTGCGCGTGCGATCGTGCCCAGCAGGGCGATGTTGGCGCCGCGCGCGGTGTCGTGTTCCCTGAGCACGTTCCGGCGGATCACGTCCTGGCCCACGATCGCGATACCGCGGCCGTAGTGATCTCGCAGGCCCTGGGCCACGCTCGACTTGCCGGACGCCGAGTTGCCGCGGATTACTACGAGGCGGGTGTCTGGACGCCCGGTCGCTGTCGCAGTGGCCACGCGACTGGCTGCGCTGGTCATGCGGGCCAGCCCGTCTCGCTGTACAGCTCGTCGTTCTGGATCTTCTCGATGGCCAGTCGGGTGTAGGGGACGAGGTCGTCGGGAAGGGCGGCGGGATCCCAGAATTTCCACTGGGTGCACTTGTCCGGCTCGCGCAGCACCGGCTCGCCGCTCCAGGTACGGGCGCGGAAGAACAGGCCCATGCGGGGCGGGTTCCTGGGCTGACCGATGTGGTGGACGACGTGGACGAGTTCGACGTCCTGGCGCTCGATGTGCAACCCGGCTTCCTCCATCGCCTCCCTGATCAGGCAGTCGATGGCGTTCTCCTGCTCGCAGTGGCCGGCCAGGACGTGCCAGGTGGACGGCGCGAACGCGGAGTCGGGGTGGCGCAGCCCGAGCAGCACCGTCCCGTCCGGGCGTTCCAGGTAGAGGTGGACGCCGATGATGTTGGGGACCGTGTCGTGCGGTGACGCCAGACGCTGTTCCTCGGGCTCGGGTCCGCTCCGCATCGGCGGGTGCCCGGCGGCGTGGCGCCGTACGAGGTCGCTGGTCGTGTCCGCGATGCGCAGGCGGTGGAGGTCGTCGGGGGCGAACCAGGCGAGCATGACTCCTTCGGTCAGGTGGAGTTCGCGCGGGTCGCCGTTCCAGCGGCCGGCGTAGATGGCGATGGGTACGGTCGTGCCGTCGTCGTGGGAGGCGTACTCGGTGCCGAACGGGGACAGGCCGACGAGATCGAGGCCGGCTTCCTCAGCCAGTTCGCGCCGCACGGTGTGTTCCAGGGTGGCGTCCTGGGGCTCACGGCCGCCCCCGAGCAGGGACCACATGCCCGGCTCCCAGATCTGTCCGGGGAAGTAGTCGCGGAGATGGAGCAGGTACTCGCCGCGGTCGTTGTAGATCAGGGCGGAGGCGTTGGCCGTCTCGGGTTCGACCTGAAGCGGCAGTTTGAGGAGCTTCTCGTGCAGTGTCGGGGAAGTTACCCGGTCCACGGGACGCCACTCGATGCCGCCGACCTCCTCTTCCTGCAGCACGACCGGTACCTCGGTCGTCCGCAGGCGGAAGGGGAACCGGAGGTCGAAGTGCTGGTGTGCGGGCTCGCCCTTGCCCGGATGGGCGTCGATGTCGTGGGTGTCGATGTCCAGAAACGGGATGAGTTGCATTGGATGCAACATTCCGTCCGGTGATGAGGACGCCATTTTGGCTGCTCCAGCGCGTCGATGGAACGGGGGCGGTTGAGTCGGCGTGACCTTGACCTGGGGCGCCGCGCATTGATTCAACAATGTTGCACCTGATACAACAGCTGCGTGAGTGCGACAGCGCCGGGTTCGGCCTCCCTTGTCCTCGCCCGGAACGTGGTCCATCTGGACCCGGCGACCGCGGTGTTCAAGGCCATGCTCGATGGGTGGGCGAGGCAGCAGTCGGCTCGCTTCCTGAAGAGCTCGACGATCGACCCGCGGCGGCGGCTGATCGAGCGGTTCGAGGAGTTCACCGGGCTCTACCCGTGGCAGTGGACACCAGCGGAGGGCGAGGCATTCATCGCAGACTTGCGAAGTGGCCAGACGCCGATCCAGATGTCGACCGCCCGCGGCTACGAAGTCATCATCAGCCTCTTCGTCGAGTACCTGAGGGACAGCCGCTACGACTGGCTCAAGGTCTGCGAAGAGCGTTTCGGCGAGGTGCCTCAAGAGGTCTTCCACGAAGGCAACTCGGTGATGCACACGGTCGAGTACGAGGGAGACCCTCGGCGCCGGCCGCTGACCTACGACGAGGTCCAGGCCCTGTTCGACGCCGCTGACGCCCTGCCGTCCAAGATCCGCGGACAGGGACGCAAGGGCGCCCTGACAGCGATGCGGGACGCGGCCGTCATCAAGACCGTCTACGCCTTCGGCATACGGCGAACCGAAGCGTCGCGTCTGGACCTCGTGGACCTGCGGCGCAACAGACAAGCGCCGGACTTCGGGAACTTCGGTTCCATGATGGTGCGCTTCGGCAAGTCGTCGAAGGGCGCTCCGCCGAAGCGGCGCATGGTCCTGACCGTCCCGGAGATGGACTGGGTGGTCGAGGTCCTCAAGCACTGGCAGGCCGAGATACGCCCGCACCTGGTCCCGGGACGCCACCCGGCGCTGTGGGTCACCGAGCGCGCGGGGCGCCTGTCGCCTCGGTCGATCAACTCCGCCTTCACCGCCGCACGCGAGGCGGCCGGGTTGGATCCCGATCTGGACCTGCACTGCCTTCGCCACAGCTACATCACCCATCTCACCGAGTTCGGATATCCGGCACGATTCGTCCAAGAGCAGGTCGGGCACTCTCACGCATCCACGACGGCGATCTATATGAACCCTCGGGAATTGCATCAGACGGGCGAGAAGTCGCAGGTCGCCAGGTCACGGCGAGAGCTTGAAGGACTCCGAGGCTACTACGACCTAGCTGCCTGACCAGGCATGTTGCCGATCGTATCCCTTCTGATGCATGATCCTCCCTCCAGAAGGGATGGTCTGGAGTGGTGCATCAGCGCAAGGTGGCCCTGGCCGGGGCGGCTCAACTGGAGCTCGTCTCCGGGGTGGTCCAACTGCGTCCTGAGGACGCGATGTTCGACGCGATGCTGAGGGGCTGGCGTGCTCAGCAGAAGTCGCGGGGGTTGAAGGACGACACGATCGATCCGCGGGAACGACTCATACGCCGGTTCCTGGAGTTCGCGAACGACTACCCGTGGCAGTGGACGCCGGCCCACGTGGACGAGTGGTCGGTCTCATTGACCAGTGAGAAGCACCTGGCACCGTCGACGATCCGCAGCTACCAGGGCACCGTGCGGCTGTTCAGCGAGTTCCTCATCGATAGCCGCTACGGATGGGGCCCTGCCTGCGAGGAAGCCTTCGGCACCTTCCCGGTGGCGGTCTGTCACGAGTGGAACACCATTGCCCACCTCAACGATTACGAGGGCGACCCGGAGGCCAAGCCCTTCACCCGGGAACAGCTGCAGCTCTTCCTCGACTACGCCGACGACCAAGTCGAACGAGCCCTGCGGGCGAGACGCAAGGGCGCCCTGGCGGCCTACCGTGACGCCACCCTCTTCAAGGTGATCTACGGGTGGGGACTTCGCCGGACCGAGACCTCCAAGCTCGACGTGGTCGACTTCGGGCGCAACCCGCAGGCCCGGCAGTTCGGCCGGTACGGCACGCTCAACGTCCGCTACGGCAAGGCCAAGAAGGGCCAGCCGCCCCGGCGCCGGAACGTCTTGTCGGTGATGGACTGGGCCGTCGAGGCAGTTGCCGACTACGTCGAGAACGTCCGTCCGCGCTTCGGATTCCCCGACCACCCCGCTCTGTGGATCACCGAACGTGGTGGACGCCTGCGGCCCGGCTCGATCAACGACCGGTTCGAGGCATACCGCGACGCCCTGGGCCTGCCGAAAGAGCTGGTCCCGCACTCCTTGCGGCATTCGTACGTCACGCATCTGACCGAGGACGGGGTGGACCGCCGCTTCATCCAGCAGCAGGTCGGCCACGAGAGCGACAGCTCCCTGGCCATCTACACGCACGTCAGCGACGACTTCATGAACACTTCCCTGCACAAGGCACTGGCCCCGGCGTTCACCGGGGTCTGACAGGAGGGACCCGGCGATGGCCGCCAAGCTTGATTACCACTGGCACCTGCGCAAAGTCATGGCCGACCGCGGGATGTTCTCCACCACCGACCTCATCCCGCCGCTCGCCGAGCGCGGTATCACGCTGTCCTCCAGCCAGGTCTACCGGCTCGTCGTCGAGCGACCGGAGCGACTGAGCCTGAAGATCCTCATGGCCCTGCTCGACATCCTGGACTGCACCATGGACGACCTCATCGAGCCCATAGCGGTGGCCGGAGCCGTGAAGAAGCCGAAGAAGGCCGCCGCCGGCGGCACGGCCCCCGACACGGAAGGGCTCGGCGGACTGCGGCCAAAGCGAGCCCGGATCAAGGGTATTGACCGGCCGTGACTACCACCGGCTCTCTCGACCGCTCCGTCACGGACCCGATCGGCCTGATCACGGACCTGGTCGCGGATGCCGAGAGCGAACTCGGCTCCGAGACCATCCGGACCGTGGTCACCGCGATCGCGGGCGGCCGCGCGAAGTCACGGAACCTGGCCAAGTTCCTGGCGACGCGCCCCGCCGCTCTGACCGATGGCCGGTCCCCGGCGCCACGGGCCGTCGGCGATCTCCTCATCGCCCTTCGCAGGGCCGGCGCCTCGGCGATCTCGCCACCGGTCTGCGCGGACTGTGGGAAGGGGCTGCGAAGCCTCCAGCGGCAGGGCCAGGACTGGTACTGCTCGGTCTGCATCAAGGAGACCACCGAGTGCGCCGCCTGCGGCAACACCCGGCGCGTCACCTTCCGGGACCGCAAGGGCCTGCCCCGCTGTTCGATGTGTCCCGACCACGATGACCGCGACCCGGCCACGGTCGTCCACACGGTGATCAACACGATCGCCCCGGGCGCCGACCCCGACGTGGTCGCCGAGGCTCTGCGCCGGTCGGCGCCCCACCGTCCCCACTATCGCCAGCGAGTGGTCTGGGCCCTGGAGGAGAACCCCCGCCTGCTGACCGGCGAGGCCCATATCGCCCCGCACCGCGCCATCTTGAGGTTCATCGACCTTCTGCACGAGGCCGGTGTCGCCGGGATCGTCCGGCCGTCCTGCCCTCGTTGCCACCGAGTGGTTCGCATCGACAAGCCGCTCGACGGGCAGCGGGTCTGCCGCAACTGCATCGCCAAGTCCCGCATCGAAGAATGCGTACGCTGCGGAGCCCGACGCGAGCCGGCCACCCGCGACGAGCAAGGGCGACCGCTGTGTCCGAACTGCCTGGTCACCGACCCTGCGAACGCCGAGGTCTGCATCGGATGCAAGGAACGGCGGCGAGTACACACGCGCACCGCCGAGGGCCCGCTCTGCCCCAACTGCTGCCCCCTGCCGGTCCTGGTCTGCTCCATCTGCGGCCTCACCGCTCCCGGCAACCACTCGAAGCTCACCGGCCTGCCCCGCTGTCGCGGCTGCTTCCAGCGCCAAGCCCGCTGCACCACCTGCGGACGCGTCCGTGGCATCCATTCCGGCACCGCGGACGCTCCGGTCTGCGGCCCCTGCACCAAGCCGGACGCCGAGCTCTGGCACCCCTGCCCCACCTGCGGGCAGGCCGAGCGGCTGCGTTCACCGGGGCCATGTCGTCGTTGCATTCTCAAGCAGCGGCTCCACGAGCTTCTCGCCGACGACTCGGGCTCCATACCCCCGAAGCTGCAGGCCCTCAACGACGCCCTGGCCAAGACGGAACGGGTCGGCACGGCGATGCGCTGGCTGGCCGGTGGCATCGTCTCCACCGTCCTGTCCGATCTCGGCTCCGGCCATCGGCCCCTGACACACGAGGCCCTGGACGAACTCCCGGCGGGCAAGGTCGTCGAGCACCTCCGCAGCGTGCTCGTGGCCACCGGCACGCTGCCCCAGCGGGACGAGCAGATGGTCCGCCTGGAACGGCACGTGAACGATCTCGTCACCTCCCACGCCACTGCCGAGGGACGGAAAATCCTGCACCGGTACGCGACCTGGCATCTCCTGCGACGGCTCCGCCGCCGCAGCCGCGGCAACGACATCACGCACACCCAGCTCACCGTCGTCCGCCAGCATCTGCGGGCAGCCATCCATCTCCTCAACTGGATCGAGGTCCAGGGCCTGACACTTGTGACCTGCCGTCAGGCCGACCTCGAACGCTGGATGACCAGCGACGATGTCCGTCACCGCCGGGAGGCGGGCCACTTCGTGCGCTGGGCTCTCGCCCAGAAGATCGCCCGCGATCTCAGCTTCCCGGCCGTCCGATGGAACGGCCCGTCCCAGGCAATGGACGACGAGGCCCGCTGGGCCACCGCTCGCCGTCTGCTGCACGACGACACCCTCAAGTCCGAAGACCGATTCGCCGGCCTGCTGTTGCTCCTCTATGCCCAGTGGCCCGCGGCGATCTCCCGTCTCACCGTCGACCACATCGAGGAGACCGACGGAGCCGTCCATCTCCGCCTCGGCGCCGTCCCCGTCGAGCTGCCCGCACCCGTCGCTGAACTCGCCCTCCACCAGGTCGCGGTCCGCCGCAGCCATGCCGTTCTCGCCCGGACGGATTCCCCCTGGCTCTTCCCCGGCGGTCAGCCCGGGCGCCCGATCAGCGTCTGGGCCATGGGCGAACGACTCCGCAAACTCGGCATCCGGCTCGCCGAGACCCGCTCAACTGCCCTGTTCCAACTCGCCACCGAGCTGCCCGCCGCGGTCCTCGCCCGCACTCTCGGCATCGACATCACCGTCGCCGTCAAATGGCAACGAGCCGCCGCCGGAGACTGGGGCGCCTACGCAGCCGAGGTCAGCCGCCGGAACAGCCAACCCGACCCGATCAGGAACGGACGATGACCACCGACCAGCAGCACCTTTGGACCCTCCTGAGGAAGCTCGACACCTCCGGAGACGCGGAGTTCCCGCGCAACTTCGACCGATCTGCTACCCGAACGCGGTTCAACAAGCTTGCTGCCGACATCGACAGGGAGTTCGCCTGCACCTGCACTGTCGAACGGGACGTTCAGGAGGCCAGCTACCACGGAAGGATCACTATCCCCGTCGCGGCCACAGCGAGTGCCGACTTCATCACGGTAATCGTCAGCAACTTCGGTGATCTGGCTATCGTCACTCTCGGCAACCCCATGAGCTACGACGAGGAGGAGACCAGTTACCTGCTCGATTCCACCGACCTCAGCCGTCTCATCGGGATACTCAGCGAACTCGGATACGTCACCGTCCCCGAACACTTGACTTGGGCCGACTACGACGGCGCGTTGGAGCTCCGCTCTCACGCCAGGAGCTGGTTCGACCGCTTCTTCTTCTACACGTGATCTCAGCCCGTGAGGGCTAGGCATTCGGTGAGTTCCAATACCCGACTCCACCATTA
>NZ_NEUB01001026.1 GCF_002910825.1 Streptomyces sp. SM1
CCGCCGCGCCGTGAAGGGCCTCCGCGACCTCGCCCAGCTCCTGACTGATCTTGAGCACGCGCACCGGCTCCGCCGCACGCCGCCCATCCTCGAAAGGCCCCTCCACCAGACCGACTCACGGGCGCTCCTCGCCCGCCGTTCGGCCCATGAGATCTGCGCCGTCCCGCGCTACCGCGCACGACGCCGTGGGCCGAGCCACACCCGATGGTGGCCCGAGGGCCGGCACACCGGGATATGACTGGACGACGAGGACATCGTCTGCGCTGAGGCCGGGCCGATCCTGCACGACTCGCGGTGTACAAGGTCACACAACGCCATCAATACTGAGCGGCGGTCTTCGCACAGCTCGCGGCGAGTCAGATGTGGTGCCAAAATCGCAGCGGCGTCTCGCCATGGACATCTTCGAGTTCCGGCGGTGTCCCTGAGGAGACATTTTGCTGCCACCGGCCGGACGCGACAACGCCGCTGATCGCCGAAGCCCCGAGCAGGACACCGATGAGACCCGTCAATGCACCAGCCGGGACACGCATCGGCCTCCACCAAGACCCTTGACGGCCTCACACGAGTATGGCCAGCCCTGACGCGGAACAGCGGCGCGGGAGCGGTCAGTTCTTTCGCCACCAGTACCTCGATCACCTGGCCGTGCGTCAGGTCCGCCCGCGAATCCGGCGGCCGCAGCCCGTCGACGATCCCCGCGACGTCCAGCCGACGCAGAACCGGCCCGCAAGCGCGGCCTGGCCGTTGACGTGTTGGGCCTGGTGATCGCGGTGGTGGTGCTCGCCGCGTCGGTGCACGACAACGCCGTCGGCATCGCGCTGCTGGACAAGGTCGCCGCCGACACCGACACCGTTCAGAAAGCGCTGGTCGACCAGGGTTTCAAGAACGCCGTCGTCGCGCACGGTCAGAAGGTGGGCATCGAGGTGGAGATCGTCGAGCGCAACCCGGCGCAGACCGGGTTCGTGCCCATCCCCAAGCGGTGGATCGTGGAGCGCACCTACGGGATCTGGATGCTGCGCCGCAGGCTGGTGCGCGATTACGAGCACCTGCCGCCCAGTTCGGAGTCGCGGGTGTACTGGGCGATGACCGCGGTGATACTGCGCCGGCTGACCGGGGCCACCACTGCGGCCTGGCGCAGCACATGACCGGCGGGGAGCTGACCCTCGGCGCGGTACGCGCACGTCTGGTAACTGACCTACTTCACCACACGGCGCCCTGGCTCGTTGCTGATACTGGTGTCGTGAGCGCAGACGAGCACAAGCCGAATGTGACCTACTCTGCCCCGATTGGTTCTGTCGACCTGCGAGCGTTCCAGGACGACGGTTCCTCATACGAGGTGTGGCCCTGTAACGACTGCCTGCCATGGCACGCCGAGGTCGTCCGAGTTGAGGGCGAGATCTTGGTACGTGAGTGGCACGCTGTCGACTGCCCCCAATTCGTGCGGCTGGTGTCCGACGATTAGGCCTCAGTCGTTGATCATCTGGTGCCATAGATAGAGCGAATCGTTGTCCCAGGGCCAGACGGCGGCTGGCTCGGCCTCTGATCCGTCGCGGTAGCGTTCCCGGGCTTGCGCAACGGCGGCTTCTACTGCCGTGTCGAGGTCTCGCTTAGCGCGGGTCAGGATGGCATGTGCCGCTTCCGCGGTGATGGGGTCCAGCAGTTGGCGAGTCCGTTCGCTATCCCAACCCGCACTCTGAAAGCCTGTGGCGACCAGATCTCTAGCCACAGCGGCCGGAACGCCGAAGGACTCGTCATCTCCGGCGCCGAGTTGCAACAGGGCATTGTGAAGCGTCTGCGCCTTCTCCCAGTTGCTCCAGACTCCCAGCTGATGATCGTCCTGGCTGCCGCGGATCACTCCATTAGCTGCTGGAGGGTAGGCGAGGATGAGTGTGGTGATCGCGCGCCAATCGCGAACGCGTTCCGCGACCAAGGCCGATCCGATAGCCCGTGCCCTCTTGGACAACAGGCGGCTACGGCGGTTGCGTTCTTCGTTCTCCTCGCTCACACAAGTCGGACAGCGTGGTGGGCTGCCAGGCACCCATGAGCGGCTCGTGCAGACCAGTTCGGCGCCACAGCCGGTGCAGAGGATGCCCGACATGATCGGGCCTATGGCTGCAAGCATCCCGTGGATGCCCTTGTTTCCAACTCCGAAGCCCGCGGCCTCTGCAATGTCACGTGACTGGATGCTCGTTTGGTGCCAGTAGAGGTGTCGTACAACGTTCAGAAGGCCCGCACCGATCTCGTGATTGGACTCCCGGCGAAGGCGTCGGAGCTGGCCCAGAACAGCGTCGCTTGCCTGCCGCACTTCTCCCTGAGCGGAGCTGACCCGTGCCTGAGCTTCAGATAGGCGAGCGCTCGCCTTGGTCAGCTCACCGACCGCGCTCTCGATCGCCGTCCCGTCCTGAGCTTGGTCATTGCTGCTCATCGCGTTGTCCCTCCGAACATCGTCGAGCAGTCGTCGAGGTCGCTGAGTCCGAGGCAATTTCCCCTCGGTTATGGGCGGCGGGCTGCGCGGAGTTCTCGGCGCCTTTCTCGCAGCTGCTGGCGAACCGTGCTTCGCTGCTGAGGATCCTTCAGCAGGTCCTGTCGCCGGCGTCCCCCAATATCCTCCCGCAGCCACGCGACGCACTCGGCGACGGCCTCATCTGTCTTCACGTCGTCGTCTTCGCGGAGCAGACACCAGTCCTCGATCAAGTCCGCTTCCTCGAAGACTCCGAGGTTGGCGTCGAGGAAGTCCATCGTGGGCACCGTGACACGGCTGAAGTGCTTGACGCGTCGCTGAAGCATGATGTTGATGCCGACGGTGCTCAGACACGCGATCCGGCGTCCAGCCGCGAGCTGTTCCGGCGTGACGTGGTAGCTGGAGTCGAAGAACGCGGCGCAGGGGTTGGCCTTGCCGTCGGCCAGCGGGAACGGAGGCGGCAGGAACATTCGGTTGTAGTTGCCCTGGCGCCAGCTTCCCTGCGTGGTGGGGCGTACTTCGGCGGTGACGAGCCGAGGGGCGAGGTTCAAACCGTCTTCGCCTCGCAGCGAGCACGGGTGGTCGAGGAGTATCACGGTGCGGGGGGTCGAGGTGCCGTCGAGGTTGGTGACCTCGACGGCCTCGAAGACGTCCCCAGTCAGTACAGGCCGCGCCGGGTTCACGTCGTCGCCGAAAGCCCGGTACAGGTCTGCCGGATCTGTGGGCTTGTCCATGTTGTGCGCCACGAATCACGCTTCCTTGGGGCGGATGGACATCTCCCCGTCGGTGTCGAGGTAGACCTCGAAGTCCGAGCGGAACCGGTCACGCCAGTTCGGGTCGTAGGCAGTCAGGATCTCTTCGCTGTCGCAGCCCCAGGCATGGTCCAGCACGAGGGTGGATTGTCCCTCTGCGTACAAGTCGATTGGGGTCACCGGGGCGTGAGCGGAAATGGGCATCTCGAACCAGGAGGCCACTTCCTGGATGCCATATCGGTCGGTGATCTCGTCACACAGCGCCAGAAGGCTGGCGAGCCTGCGCCGGTTCTCTCCCGTGACACCGCCTGACCTGCGCCACTTCTGTACGGCTGGCACGCTAACTCCGATCATGCGTGCGACGTCGCGCCAGGCGAACCCGAGGTCACCGATCTCCTCGAGGAGCGTCTTGGGGGCAAGGCGTCCTCGTTCGGTCGTACGGTGCTGCCAGGAGGTGAACTGGACCTTCTGGTGGAGGGCGCTGGTGTCCTCCGCCATGAACTTGGTGGTGCTGCGGAGCGACCCCGCCGTCTCAGCCAGCTCGTCGAGCTGGGTGGCGACCGTGGTGGTGGGCTCGTCTGGCTGAACGAGGGATGAAGTCGGCGCGGTGGTGATGGGGCGTCGGACGTTACTGGTCACGGCGTAGAACCTCCGTACGGTACTTGTCGGTGATCGTCTGCTCGAACAATCCGTACGCGCTTAGCGCAGCTTGGTCGTAGCGAGGTTCGATGTTGCTCCAGTCGAGGGTGGGGACCTCCCCATCGGGGGCCCAGTAGCTGTCAAGGTCGATGAGGTAGAACGGACCCGGCGGAGGCGTGGGACGGCGCAGGTCCCCAGCTGGGTTAACGGCGTAGCCCTCCAGGTTTCCGTGGCGTAGGACGATGCCTTCTCGGGCGTCCCCGAAGACGGCCATCCCCTGCCACGACTGAGCAGCGCCGATGTCGCTGCCCTGCAAAGAGGCGACGCTTGTGAGTGCCGGGCTGATCCACTGGGACCAGTCGGCCGGTTCGTCGATGCTGGCGCGGATCTCATTGATGTAGCGGACGCCGATGCGTGTCACGCCATCGACCTCGGTTACCTTGCGCCGCGCCTCCACCGCCAGGCGAAGAACCTCCTTCAAGACGCTTCGCCGCACGTACTTCGTGGTCTCCACCGCGATCGCTTCGGGGCGGAAGGTGACCGCCGCCGTGTTGTCGCGGGTCATATAGCGCGGACTCGGCGGGCTCTGCTCGTTTGTGACGCCTGCGGGCGTGACGGTGACGGCCATCTGGCCGGGTGCCGGGCGGGCGAGCGGGAACCTCTCCGAGAGGAAGGACTTGAGTCCAGCCTGATCGGACTCGGTCAACGCTGGCGTGGCGGTATGCCGTAGCTCGATGACCGCGAGCGCCAGCGGCGGATTCGGATAGATCTCACGGTGCCCCATGTCAACCAAACTACCCGAGTAGAAACCAAAACGACAACCGCAAGTACAACCGTTTCCAACCCTGTGTTTCACCTGTGCGATGCGGAGTGAATGCGCTGTTCGCGGGCGGGGTCGGTCCCTGGCCTTCGTCGAGGACCTGGCTGGTAGAGCCCCGCTGTGACGGGGCCCGGTCAGTACTTCGTGTCGAACAGGTACTGCGTCATCTCGGCGGTGTCGATGTTCGGGTCTTCGCTCGTGATGTCGAGTAGGCCGGCCACCGGCTCAGGACCCTCTTCAATCATGGTGTCACAGATGAGCTGCTGCGTGTCCACGTCAATGGAGTCCCACGCTGCGTCGTAGGCCACCTCGTTGGCGGCGTCAGCCAGGATGTCGTCCTTGTGGCCAGCGATGACGTCGGAGGCGGCGGCGACGTACTCGTCGTTGCTGAGGTCCACGCACTGTGCCTCGTCGGAAGCGTCGTGGACGTTGCCCTCGGCGTAGTTCTTCTCGAGGAGTTCCTTGCAGTCCTCAGCGGTGTAGACAGGCTCCTCGGCGGTCGTGGAGGCCGGGGCGGATGTCGTGGCGGCGGGGGCGGCGCTGTCGTTGGAGTCGGAGCAGCTGGCCAGCAGCAGCATAGTGGCGGCGAGTGCAGTGGCGTACAGGGTGGTGCGGGTCTTCACAGTCCCCCCAGGGATGGTGCGGCGCTGATGAGCGGCGCCTGGTGTGTACGGGTACGACTCGCGTGGGGGCTGCACGGTTGCGCTACCGGCGGGTTCGCTGTTGGCATGCAAAGGCCCCGCTGTCGGCGACGGGTGAATCCTGGCTCTTCCAAGATTTCCGTGAAGCCGGTCATGCTTACGTGCGCCGGTGACGCTCCGTCACGGATGGTGCGATACTCGGTCAGTGTGGGGAGTTGGTGAAGACTGTGTTTCCGCACCTCGGCGGGGTGCTGGTGCCAACGCAAGAACCTGCCGCCGTACGATCCGAGCCCAACGAGCAGCCCCGGCACGCTGTTCGACGGATTGAGCCCGGCAAGCCACCTACACCATGGGCTGACCTCAACACGACCAGGTTCGGGTGGTGGAACCCGAACGGGCGACGGGAAGCGTTCCGAGCCTATCCATCGGCCCTACCTTGGCGGTCTGCCCGCAGCTCGTCGAGGTGGAGCCGAAGCTCGTGAAGTACACGCTGACTGAACAGCAGGCTGCCATGCTCCGCCAGATCGGTGCAGCGCCCAGTGCCGTGCCCATCGCTCCCAAGAGTTCGAACACGGCTTGGGCCCTTGAGCAGCGCGGGCTGATCAAGCGGAACTGGCGCGGTAGCGGGCACGTCGCAGTGGTGACGTCGGACGGCCGCTACTTCCTCAAACACGGCAAGCATCCCAAGGAGGTCCAAGCCGAGAAGGAGCGCTTGGCCGGTGATGCCGAACAGGCCGAGCGCGCTCCTACCGACGGAGCCGAGCTGATCGCTCGACTGCAGTCCGCGACTATCTGGAAGCTCACCGTCCCTGATCCGGGCCCGCAGACCCGGGGGCGGTGGCGGGCGGCCTTCTACGACGCGCTCCATCACGATCACGTGCCAGGAGAGCTCAAGCTGCGCTGGACAGGACGGCAGCGTGGCGACTGCGTCTTCACGTTGGTCGACGAGGAAGCCGAGAGAGCTGCGCAACCGCCGCCGGTACCGACCATCGACGTCCCCGACGTGCTGGGCCGTCCCCACCAGCTCGTCCGTGCCACGTGCAAGGCCCTCGGCAGGTCCAAAACCGTAGTCGACACCCGCGGGACGCCCGAGGTCATCCCTCTGCACGTGTCGCGGGAGCAAGCCGACCGTGCCCTGCGGATCATGCACGCGCTCCTTACCGAGGCGGAAAGCCGCGGCTACCAGGTGGAGACCCGGACCGATCTCCATCGCGGCCAAGCCGAACACCAGATGGTCATCGTCATCCGCGGACACGCGCTCCCGCTCGCGATCACAGAGCAGACGACCAAGGTGCCACACGAGCCGACCGCTCAGGAGATCCGCCAACAACTACGCAATCCTTGGACGCGTATCCCCAAGTACGACCACGAGTTCAACGGACGCCTCGAACTCGGTGCGCCCGCCAAAAGCTGGTACCAGCATTCGTACACCCACAGGGACAGCGCACGGTGGACGCTGGAGTACCGCCTGGGGCACCTTCTGCACGATCTCGAACAACGTGCCGAGGCGGCCGAACGACAGCTGCGGGAAGAGGAACTCCGCAAGGCCGAGCAGCGACGCCGCTGGTACGCGGCTGTTGCGCAGGCACGGGAGCGGCAAGTTGAGCGGCATCGAGAGAAAGTCCTGGTCGAGCAGATGGAGGCACGGCATCGGGCCGCCGAGATCCGCGCCTTCTGCCGCGCGGCCCGCACGAGAGCCGACGGCGCGTCCGCTGCGGCGGAGGAGCTGGAGTGGCTGCAGTGGGCTGAGGCGTACGCAGACCGGATTGATCCACTGTGCGCGCAGCTGGTGACTCCGCCGGATCCCCCAGCCAGCCGTGAGGCTCTGCGCGCACTCTTTCAGGTTGATCTCTACACCCATCCCTGGCCGTTCGACAGCAAGGGTCGATGGGTACCGCACGAAGAGGAGGTCGCAAAGCGCCCTGATCAGGGCGACGCCTCCGCCCTGTCCGTAAGGGGACAGGGCGAAGGATCATTCATGCGGCGATGGTGAGCGGAACGTCCAAGCGCTCCCCGCTACCAATAACGGCCGCGTGCGTGTCCGGGTGAAGGTGTAACGGTGGAGTCGGGTATTGGAACTCCGCGAATGCCTCGGCCAAGAGCGGCGCAGGGAGGTAGGTGCCGGTGCCCGGAGTTCGCCTGCACAACGCCGGGCAGGGGGCGTCGACCGTCAGCTGGAGCCACGCGTCGCTTGATGCGAGCTCACCAGGCCCCGGGGGGGACCAAACCTGTCGATCACCCCATTGGCCCATGGGTAAAACACCCAGTGACCTCCGAAACACCCGTCTATCGGTGCGCAGAAGCGCCCGTACGTCGAGTCCTTGGTTATGTGAACTGTCAAGCTGTCGCAGGAGGTCGACTGTCGCAGGCATCGAGGCAATAGGCGACGTGAGGTCAACCATTGATGTATGGTTGACCTCATGACAACTAATATTAGGCCGTTCCGTCGTATCGGCGGAGTCTCGGAAGTGGCGGCTGAGCTCGGAGTCAGTCGACAGCAGGTCGCCAAGCTCCGTCAGAGCGACGATTTCCCGGCCCCGGTGGCCTCCCTCAGTGCTGGCGACATCTGGGATCTGGACATCATCCGGCGGTGGGGAAGCAGTGGTCTGAGGCGTGGGGCGGGGCGCCCCGCCCCCGTTGGGCAGCCTCGTTCGGTCGGGCGCCGATTCGAACTCGGGGCAGAGATCGATGGCGGCGGGTTCGCCGTCGTGTTCGGCGCGCGAGACCTTGAGGCGGGTGATGACGATCAGGTGGCCGTAAAGGTCCTGCAGCAGACGCATGCACTCGACGTGGAGACTGTTGCTCGGTTCGAGCGGGAACTCCGCCTGATGTCCACGTTCGGCCATGCAAACGTCATGAAGCTGCTGGCGAGCGGGAAAGATGAAGACCTGGGCCTGTGGTATGCAATGCCGCTAGCCCGAGGCGTCCTCTCCGACGAAGTCGGCAGCGTCATGAAGGCCGAGGACGTGGCTGCCGTGATGCGGGACATCTGCGCCGGACTTGCATATATTCACAGTCAAGGGATTCTTCATCGCGATCTGAAGCCGGGGAATGTGCTGCGAACTCCTGATGGGGTTTGGGCTATTGCTGATTTCGGGCTCGCGCGAGTAGTGGAGGAGAGTGGTCTCCTCACCTCCACCTTCGACGGCTTTGGAACCCGATTTTATGTTGCCCCTGAGCAGTGGAGGGATGCCAAGCATGTTGATGAGCGCGCGGACATCTATTCCGCAGGCAAGATCATGCAGGCGCTTCTGACGGGTGGCACCCCGGTGGACGACGTCGTGCCGGCCGGACCGCTGCGGGGCGTGATCCAGCGTGCGATCTCCCAGGATCGCAGCCAGCGCCATGCCAGTGCGACCGAGTTGCTGGCGGCCATCGAATCGGCGGTCGCCCCGGCGCCGACCGGGCGATGGGAAACCGCCGAGGAGAAGGCGGGACGCCTGCGCCCCCGCCTCAAGGCCGGTCGTGTCGTGGATGAAGCCGCCCTCGACGAGTTCGTTCGCTGGGCAGACGAGCTGGACTTCAGTGACGACGAGGACATGGGGGAATTTTCCTGGGCCCTTAGCGCCCTGCCGTCGGATTCAGTGGAGTGGTGGTGGCAGCAGAACCCCGCAGGCTTCACCGGCATCTTCCAGGCGTTCGCGAGTTGCCTGGAGGGGTCCTTTGATTTCGGAATGTGCGACATCCTTGCGGATTTTGCTCGCCGTGCTGTCGTAACCACGGGTGATGCGATCATTCTCCGAGAGGCCGTCCGCGGGCTTGCCCATCTGGGCACTAAACATAATCGTTGGCATGTGCGTGATGTTGCCGTCGATGTTCTACAGAAGATCCGAACGCCCGAGGACGCGGTCGCCGCTCTCGAAGGACTCCGCATGGCTGGACAACCGTTCATCGAGTGGACTGTGGGCAGTGCGGTAATCCGAACCCTGCATCCCGTGCTGCGAAGCGGTCTCGGTACTTTCATCGATTCCGACGACGACTGACGACCGACGGACAGGCGCGAGCATGATCGACTAACTTGGGCGGATCGGCCTGACCCCGGTGGCTGCCTCGATCCGCCCGGTTACCGGTAGTTCGTTAAATCCGGTGATGGTGTGGGTTGACTGCAGGCCGGGTTGGTCGTAGGTCGGTGGTAGGAGTCAATTGGCTTGCTGAGGGCTGAAGATGACCGCTCGCCGTCCGTGTCCGCCCGCGCCGGGGCCGTTGGAGGAGTACACGGCCCGGTTCGACGACCTCTTCTTCGGCCTGGCCCAGCGGCTGGGCTTTCGTGAGTACCTGACCGGGCTGCTGGCGCCACGGGAGCGGAACAAGACGATCACCTGTCTGGCAGGGGCAGAACCGGTGGCCGGTGCGGGGACGCCGGGGGTACAGCGGCTGCAGTTCTTCCTGTCCGAATCGCCGTGGGAGGCCGAGCTGATCAACGACCGGCGGCTTGAGCTGCTACGCGAGCAGCCGGCGACCGCCCCGCACGACGACGGGGTCATCGTGATCGACGACTCCGGGGACCGCAAGGACGGCACGGCGACCGCGCACGTGGGCCGGCAGTGGCTGGGCCGGTTGGGCAAGACGGACAACGGCATCGTCACGGTGACCACGGTGTGGACCGGCAGCCGCGTGTACTACCCGCTGCATGCGACTCCCTACACCCCCGCTCACCACTTTGCCCGCGGCCGGTCCGATCCGGCCTTCCGTACGAAACCGCAGCTGGCCGCTGCCCTCGCGGCCCGCGGGAAGGCGGCGGGCTTCGGCTGCCGGGCGGTGTCGCCGACTGCGCCTACTTGAGTCAGCGATGACTGGTACCTCGCACTGCGCGAGGCCAGCTGGCCTACGTGGTGGCCCTCAAACCGCACCGCGGCACCTGGGCCCTGGCCGACCAGCCGCACAGCCCCATCGATGCCAGCCACGCCCTGACCTGGCGCGACGCCAAGCATCCGGGCGACTGGACGCTTGTGGAGCGTCACTTCCGCGACGGGCACACCGAGACCTGGTGGGCCGCCGATGCCCGCCTGGGCGGCTACGGACCCGACTCACCCTGCCGGCTGGTCGTGGCCACCACCGACCCGGCTACGTTGCCGGAAGGCCATCAACGGCCGGCTCCCCATCAGGGGCCGGCCGTCGCCATATGCCCAAATGCGCTACACCTCACGACACTTATCGCATCGCCACCAAGAAGCGACACACGCGTCAACCGACACGCCTCGTTCGCGCTCTCAAGTCCCACGGCCAAGTCCCAGCACCCTTCGCACCCCACCCAACCAGCCAGAACCTTCCTTAGCGCACGGCCAGGGAGAGTTGTTCCATCGACAGACTGCCGAGGCCACATCGCACCAGGCGAGCCGTGCACTGCGCCTTCGGCCAGCCCGCCCTAGCGGGCAATCCCCGGTAACCGAACCCGGCCTTCCTGCGGATCATTGGTTCCATGACGCCGCACCAGCCCTGCACGCCAGCAAAGCACCCGCCATCCAAAGATCTGGATTGCCGGAGGAGGAGGAGGAGGCGGCGGCCCTGCTGTGGTTGTCCTCGTCTGCGCCCAGGTCACGCGCCCGGCGTGACCACGCCTCGTATCCCGCAGCACTCAGCCGGGCGGCTCTCGCCTTTACAGCCACACTTACCCTCTCTGGCAACGTAGGACGAGGCAGGCATACTGGATGATTCATTGAGTCGAGGGCGGAGAGGGAGTAGTGCTCGTAGTGGCCAGCACCAACGACCACGGGACCCCGGATCCGCAGGTGACACCCCGCGCGGCCGGTCATCGCCGGTACTCGGCGGCGTACAAGGCGCGGATCTTGGCCGAGTACGAAGGGATCGACAAGCAGGCCAAGGGCGCCTTGCTGCGGCGCGAGGGCCTATATTCGTCGCTGATCACAACCTGGCGTCAGCAGCGGGACAAGGGTGCCGAGGCGGCGCTCGCCGCATCGGCGGGTCGGCCGAAGACCGATCCGCGGGACAAGGAGATCGCCCGGCTCAAGTCCGAAAACGCCAAGCTGGGAGCCGAGCTGGGCAAGGCACGCACCGTCATCGAGGTGCAGTCAAAACTCTCCGCGCTGCTCGACCAGTTCGCCACGGACAGCGCCACGACGAACAACGGCGAGAGCAAGTGACCTTGGCGGAAGCGGCGTCCGCTGGCGTGCCCGTCGGCGAGGGCGAGTCGGCCTTCGAGGCGGCCCGCACGGTTGCCCTGGGCAAGCTGTCCCTCCTGGTCGGCCGGGTCAAGGCATGCGCCGCGCTCGGCGTGAGCCGGGCGACCTGGTACCGCCACCACCGCACGTCCCCGCCGCCGGTGAAGCCGACGCTGGAGCGCAAGCGCCATCCGCGGGCCCTGAGCGAGGCTGAGGAGGCGGAGGTCCTGGCGGTGTTGCGGTCGGCCGAGTTCGTCGACATGGCACCGGCCGAGATCTACGCGGTGCTGCTGGACCGGGGCACCTATCTGTGTTCGGAGGCGACGATGTACCGGATCCTGCGCCGACACGGCGAGGTCCGCGAGCGCCGTCGGCAGGCCACGCATCCGCCCCGCAAGAAGCCTGAGTTGATCGCGACCGCTCCGAATCGGGTGTGGTCGTGGGACATCACGAAGCTGAAGGGCCCGTATCGGGGAAGCTATTTCTGCCTCTACACGATCATCGACATCTACAGCCGCTACACCGTCGGCTGGATGATCGCCGCATCCGAGAACAAGGACCTCGCCGAGCAGTTCCTGTCCTCCACCATCACCAAGTACCCCGTTGAGCAAGGGAAGCTGACGATCCACTCCGACCGGGGATCGCCGATGATCGCCCACAACGTCGCGCAGATGCTCAGCAATATGGGCGTCACCAAGTCCCATTCGAGACCGAAAACGTCGAATGACAACCCGTACTCGGAAAGTCAGTACAAAACCTTGAAGTACCGGCACGATTTCCCCGACCGGTTCGGCTGCATCGAGGACGCCCGCACCTGGTGCACCGGCTTCTTCGACTGGTACAACCTCGCCCACCGACACTCCGGGATAGCGATGCACGCCCCATTCGACGTGCACTTCGGGCTCGCCGACCAGCTCCGCGAGATG
>NZ_NEUB01001027.1 GCF_002910825.1 Streptomyces sp. SM1
GACGGGCTGCGGCCGCCGGATTCGCGGGCGGACCTGACGCACGGCCAGGTGATCGAGGTACTGGTGGCGAAAGAACTGACCGCTCCCGCGCCGCTGTTCCGCGTCAGGGCTGGCCATACTCGTGTGAGGCCGTCAAGGGTCTTGGTGGAGGCCGATGCGTGTCCCGGCTGGTGCATTGACGGGTCTCATCGGTGTCCTGCTCGGGGCTTCGGCGATCAGCGGCGTTGTCGCGTCCGGCCGGTGGCAGCAAAATGTCTCCTCAGGGACACCGCCGGAACTCGAAGATGTCCATGGCGAGACGCCGCTGCGATTTTGGCACCACATCTGACTCGCCGCGAGCTGTGCGAAGACCGCCGCTCAGTATTGATGGCGTTGTGTGACCTTGTACACCGCGAGTCGTGCAGGATCGGCCCGGCCTCAGCGCAGACGATGTCCTCGTCGTCCAGTCATATCCCGGTGTGCCGGCCCTCGGGCCACCATCGGGTGTGGCTCGGCCCACGGCGTCGTGCGCGGTAGCGCGGGACGGCGCAGATCTCATGGGCCGAACGGCGGGCGAGGAGCGCCCGTGAGTCGGTCTGGTGGAGGGGCCTTTCGAGGATGGGCGGCGTGCGGCGGAGCCGGTGCGCGTGCTCAAGATCAGTCAGGAGCTGGGCGAGGTCGCGGAGGCCCTTCACGGCGCGGCGGCCCTGGAGCACCAGCTCCACGGCCGCGCGCCGGATGAGATCACCGGCGGCCGGGGACGTCCGGCTCCTCCAGGTCCTCACGATCAACGGGGATATGAGGGAAGTCGCCATAACGGGGCACGGGGCACGGGTCCGCATAGTGAGGCAGTCGAGGCCGCGCACACGTGGGAGGACATGGAAGCGCGCCTCGGCTGGCTCATCCTGACGGGCGCCGCGCTGGACGACCTCACAGGGTGCTGCCTGGGACACGGTGGACGAACGGCTGCGTTTCCTCGTGGAGAGGGTCGCAGCCTACGCCGGCCATGAACCTCAGATGACCCGTTCCACCCTCTGTACGGAAGGGCCCGCACGGACGTGCGGGCCCTTCCGCGTCATCCCCTACGTTGCGGACGCACACGTCCTAGTGGGACGTATCCCGCCTCCCCGGTGGGAGATGAGTGGGAGACAAGTGGGAGATGATCATGGCGTGGTGCTGCAATCAGGCGCTAGGAAATGCTCGATAGCGCTACCTGTGCGGCCCTGGTTCAGCCGCCGGATTCAGCCGCATGAGGACTCAGCGCACCCATGCTGACCAGCACAATGATGACGATGCCCAGCACGATCCGGTACCAGACGAACGGCATGAAGCTCTTGTGGGAGATGAACTTCATGAACGAACTTATGACGACTTTGACCGAGCGGACTTGACCTGCTGTTTTCCACCACTTTCCAAGATCGAATGCGAGAGCAGTGGGAGATGGCACCTTCCAGTGCTCTCCATCGCTGGCCACGAAGCGCAGTCACCGGGTTTGCAGCGGGAATCAATCATCGAGATACAGCACGCGCTTGAAGGCAGCATGGCGGCGAACGAGCTGCCCGCCCGGGGTCAGGATGAGTGAGCAATTCCGGGCAGCGGTAACGGAATCCGCATTGCACCTCCGCGCCCACATTGCGCGACTCGAAGTCCGCGAACTACCGCCAGTGTGTTGGAGTGGCTGGAGCCACACCGAAGCGCGGTAGCAGCCCGGACGGCGCTCGACACCCTTCAGGACCGCCTGAGCCGCCATCTCCGAGGGCTCTACGCGGATCGGTAGGCAGTACCACTGTCACGATCGGACAAGCAACAAGCGCCCGTAGTCGGCGAGTACTTCACGCACCTCGGGCACGTCCTCCGTGCGCTCAGAGGAGAGGTTCCCGGATGCGGCGATGACGTTCTTGGCCTCTTCGGCGGCCTGCTCGGGCTCGTTCGCGTCGGCCAGGGCCACCGCGAGCCACGACCGGTACGGCGCGACCTCCCGGGCGTGCGTGGCGCCGCAGCGTCCCAGCACGTCCGCGCTTGAGGTGAAGGACGCCTGGCCGAAGAAGGACGAAGACTCTAGTGACGGCACTGAGGCACCGGTTGAGGAACCGCTCGCTCCGGAAGAGGACCAGGGATAGTACCGAGTAAGGGGAAGCAGGCGCTCTGGGTCGTCCGCCGGGAGGCGGACGACCCAGAGTTACTCAGGGGTTAGGTGTATCTCACGGAGCGAGGTCGAGCACCCGGACGCCGGCCCCGTCCCAGGCCTTGGGCTGGACGGTGGCGACGCGTGCCCCCTCCAGACGCTCGGG
>NZ_NEUB01001028.1 GCF_002910825.1 Streptomyces sp. SM1
GACGGGCTGCGGCCGCCGGATTCGCGGGCGGACCTGACGCACGGCCAGGTGATCGAGGTACTGGTGGCGAAAGAACTGACCGCTCCCGCGCCGCTGTTCCGCGTCAGGGCTGGCCATACTCGTGTGAGGCCGTCAAGGGTCTTGGTGGAGGCCGATGCGTGTCCCGGCTGGTGCATTGACGGGTCTCATCGGTGTCCTGCTCGGGGCTTCGGCGATCAGCGGCGTTGTCGCGTCCGGCCGGTGGCAGCAAAATGTCTCCTCAGGGACACCGCCGGAACTCGAAGATGTCCATGGCGAGACGCCGCTGCGATTTTGGCACCACATCTGACTCGCCGCGAGCTGTGCGAAGACCGCCGCTCAGTATTGATGGCGTTGTGTGACCTTGTACACCGCGAGTCGTGCAGGATCGGCCCGGCCTCAGCGCAGACGATGTCCTCGTCGTCCAGTCATATCCCGGTGTGCCGGCCCTCGGGCCACCATCGGGTGTGGCTCGGCCCACGGCGTCGTGCGCGGTAGCGCGGGACGGCGCAGATCTCATGGGCCGAACGGCGGGCGAGGAGCGCCCGTGAGTCGGTCTGGTGGAGGGGCCTTTCGAGGATGGGCGGCGTGCGGCGGAGCCGGTGCGCGTGCTCAAGATCAGTCAGGAGCTGGGCGAGGTCGCGGAGGCCCTTCACGGCGCGGCGGTGGTGGAGCACCAGCTCCAGGGCCGCGTGCCGGATGGGATCACCGGCGGCTGGGGAGATCCGGCTCCTCCAGGTCCTCGCGATCAACGGGGACATGGGGGAAGTCGCCATAGCGGTGTACGGGGCACGGGTCCGCATGGTGAGGCAGTCGAGGTGACGCACACGTGGGAGGACATGGAAGTGCGCCTCGGCTGGCTTATCCTCACGGCCGCGGCGCTGGACGACCTCACCGGGTGCTGCCTGGGACACGGTGGATGAGCGGCTGCGTTTCCTCGTGGCGAGGGTCGCGGCCTTGGCCGGACATGAACCTCAGCTGACCCGCTCTGCCCTCTGTACGGAAGGGCCCGCACGACTTGCCGTGCGGGCCCTTCCGTGTCATCCCTGCTTTGCGGACGCACGCGGCCTAGGCCGTTTCTTTCAGATCATCGGATCGTTGGTCTGGGTGTGTCGTTGACTGACGCCCAGTGGGCCCGCATCGAGCCGTTGCTGCCGGACCGGACCCCTCGGCGGGGTGGTCGGTGGCGTGATCACCGGCAGGTGATCGACGCGATCGCGTTCAAGTACCGCACCGGCACCCCGTGGATGGACCTGCCCGAGCAGTTCGGGTCGTGGAAGGGCGCCCACAACCGGCTGCGGAAGTGGGCCGCCGACGGCACTTGGGAGAAGGTCTTCACCGCCCTGCTCGCCCAGGCCGACGCCGAAGGCGACCTCGACTGGGTCGTCGCAGTCGACTCCACTGTCGTGCGCGCACACCAGCACGCCGCCGGGGCCCGTCAAAAGGGGCCCCGGCCGGCGAGCCGGCTGACCATGCCCTCGGACGGTCCCGCGGCGGACTGACCACGAAGATCCACCTCGTCGCGGACGGCGGTTGCCGACCGCTGGCGTTCGTCATCACGCCGGGTCAAGCAGGTGACGCACCCGCCTTCGAGCAGGTCATGGCCCGGTTACGGGTGCCCAGACGGATCGGCCGCCCCAGGGTCACGCCGGACGTGGTCCTGGCCGACAAGGCGTATTCGTCCCGGGCGATCCGCCTCCATCTTCGACAGCGGAAGATCCGAGCGGTGATCCCGCAGCCGGCGGACCAGGCTGCGAACCGCAAGCGACGTGGTCGGCTCGGGGGCCGTCCCCCGGCCTTCGACCGCGAGACCTACAAGCAGCGCAACACCGTCGAGCGGTGCATCAACAAGCTCAAGCAATGGCGCGGCCTGGCCACCCGCTACGACAAGACGGCCACCATTTACCTGGCCGGACTGCACCTCGCCGCCATCTTCATCTGGTCGGCGAGGTGATCCGAAAGAAACGGCCTAGGGGGAGTGCGTCCCGCCTCCCAGGTGGGAGACAAGTGGGAGATGAGTGGGAGATGATCATGGCGTGGTGCTGCAATCAGGCGCTAGGAAATGCTAGATAGCGCTACCTGTGCGGCCCTGGTTCAGCCGCCGGATTCGGCCGCATGAGGACTCAGCACACCCACGCTGACCAGCACAATGATGACGACGCCGAGCGCGATGCGGTACCAGACGAACGGCATGAAGCTCTTGGTGGAGATGAACTTCATGAACGAGTTCAAGTCGAGGTTCTGAGCGGCTCTGACCTGCTGTTTCCACCACTCGTCAAGATTGAATGGGAGAGCAGTAGGAGATGGCACTTTCCAGTGCTCTCCCTCGCCGGCCATGGAGCGCAGCCACCTGGTTTGCAGCGGGAATCAATCATGGAGATGCAGCACGCGCTTGAAGGCAGCATGGCGGCGAACGAGCTGCCCGCCCGGGGTCAGGATGAGTGAGCAATTCCGGGCAGCGGTAACGGAATCCGCATTGCACCTCCGCGCCCACATTGCGCGACTCGAAGTCCGCGAACTACCGCCAGTGTGTTGGAGTGGCTGGAGCCACACCGAAGCGCGGTAGCAGCCCGGACGGCGCTCGACACCCTTCAGGACCGCCTGAGCCGCCATCTCCGAGGGCTCTACGCGGATCGGTAGGCAGTACCACTGTCACGATCGGACAAGCAACAAGCGCCCGTAGTCGGCGAGTACTTCACGCACCTCGGGCACGTCCTCCGTGCGCTCAGAGGAGAGGTTCCCGGATGCGGCGATGACGTTCTTGGCCTCTTCGGCGGCCTGCTCGGGCTCGTTCGCGTCGGCCAGGGCCACCGCGAGCCACGACCGGTACGGCGCGACCTCCCGGGCGTGCGTGGCGCCGCAGCGTCCCAGCACGTCCGCGCTTGAGGTGAAGGACGCCTGGCCGAAGAAGGACGAAGACTCTAGTGACGGCACTGAGGCACCGGTTGAGGAACCGCTCGCTCCGGAAGAGGACCAGGGATAGTACCGAGTAAGGGGAAGCAGGCGCTCTGGGTCGTCCGCCGGGAGGCGGACGACCCAGAGTTACTCAGGGGTTAGGTGTATCTCACGGAGCGAGGTCGAGCACCCGGACGCCGGCCCCGTCCCAGGCCTTGGGCTGGACGGTGGCGACGCGTGCCCCCTCCAGACGCTCGGG
>NZ_NEUB01001029.1 GCF_002910825.1 Streptomyces sp. SM1
GACACCACCTGCGCACGGGCCCACGGACTGGTCGACGCCCTGAACCGGCTCGCCGCCACCCTGGGCGTCCCCACCCTGACCGACCTCGGCTACGAGAACGCCGGGCCCGGCTTCCGTCACCCGGTCAAGAAGCCCAAGGGCGGTGAACTCGCCGAGCCCGACCAGGCGTTCAACGCCGTGATCCGAGGCGTCCACGCCGTCGCCGAACGTGCCAACGCCCTGCTGAAGGTCACTTTCAAGGCCCTGCGCAGGGTCAGCCTCGACCCCTCGGCCATCACCCGCATCGCCCGAGCCGCCCTCGTCCTGCTCCAGCTCGAGCACGACCGCACCGCCTGAACGAAGATCACAAAACGTCACGAGGCGTTACCGAGAAGAGTTCAATGACCTGCAGCAACTGGAAAGCGCCAAGGACTATTTCCTCACGCTCGACTCCGGCGTGCAGATCCGTGAGGAGTGCATCATCGAGGACATCTCCTACCGTCACCCGGTCTTCTCGGCGCCCACGCGAAAGCTGCAGTCGGATATGTACTCGATCAACGAGTCCGGGTCGAGGGTAAAGCTGGCCGGCTCCTATTTTCACTCCAGGAAGATGGGGCCGGACATCATCGGGTCGCACGAATCCGCTTTCGACTCGGGAAGTGCAGCTGCCGAATCCGTTCTGCGATCCGCTTCTTCGGGCCGGCAGTAGAGCCAGCTCGGCTCAGAATCCTTGGGAGGACTCATGGAAATCCCTGTGCGTTCCGAAACCGACGCCTATCGGTCGGCTACTGCCGGATTCGCGTTGCGGAGCCGGATCGTTGAGGGGCTGTCCTCGCAGTTGGGGCTCCTCTCCGTCGACATCGGCCCAAGTCAGCGGTTCTCCTACGCCGCATCAGAGAGAAAGGACTACCGTGCCCGAAAATTCCATTGGTGAGCGAAATGCTGCCGCCTTGACTGATCAGGCCGTCCAGGAATGGCTGGTCGAGAAGGTGGCACATAAGCTGGGAGTTCCGCAGTCCGAGGTCAATCCGGATCAGTACTTCGACGAGTTCGATCTGGATTCCACCGAAGCGCTGGTGCTCTCCGGCGAGCTGGAGAACTGGCTCGGCTTCGAGCTGGAGACCACCGCGCTGTGGTACCACCCGACGATCAACGAGCTCTCCCGCTACATCGTGCAGAAGCAGGGGGAGTAGCGTGCGGCCTAGGGCCCGTCAGCCGGCGCCGCTGGTACGGGCGTTCACGGAGGGCGGCGGCCAAGACAGCAGTTCGGCTCAGTCCGGACGGGTGGTGGTCGTCCACCCCGGTGCTCTGCCCACAGACCACTATCGAGAGCTCGCGGCGGCCCTGCCGCCACGGACCGAGCTGCACGTGGTGGACCTTGAACAGGTGCCGGAGTACTTCCAGGCGGCGCTCGACGGAGGGCGATCCGATCTCACGGTCTCTGGTGTCGCCTCGCGCGCTGCGGATGCGCTGCGCTCCCGAGGACTTCTCTCCCGTCCGTGGACGCTGGTGGGCTGGTCCTTCGGTGGAGTCGTCGGGCACGCGCTCACCTCGTTCCTTTCGAGCGCTGAACTCCCGCGCCAGATCGTGCTGTTGGACAGCGTCGCGCCGGTGCCGGAGTACACCCGTGGCAACGACGAGATCGGGCCGGACTTGGTCATCCCGTGGTTCTGCATGTACCTGGCCGCCAAGCGAGGCGGCGCTGTTCCGGTACCCCGAGAGCTTGCGGCCGGTGGCGATGTGGACGTTGACACGCTGCTCCAGGCGGTCCTTGAGGCGGCTCTGGAGCACGGAGCGCTGCGACCGGGTACGACGCTGCCCGGCCTGCGGAAGGTCTACGACACCTACCTCGACGGGCTGCGGCGCAACAACCGGCTCGCCGAGGACTTCGCACCCGCCCGGGCGCGCGTCCCGCTGACTCTGCTGCGGCCCGAGCGCGGACTGCTGGCCACTCCTGATCCGCTGGGCTGGGAACAGCTCAGCGATGACCTCAGCGTCGAGCGCACACCCGGTGACCACTACTCGATGCTGCGCGAGCCGGTGACCGCGAAGCTTGCGGCTCTTGCCGCCGTTCCTGCCGGACACCTGTAGGGATTCGCGCATCCCGGGATGTCGTACCCCGCACCACTTTCCTCGTTCTTCCCCCAACCCCTGCCCACGCGGCATGGAGTCGTCATGGTTCAGCACAGCACCGGAAGCCGAAAGCTCGGCGATACCCCCATCGCGATCGTCGGTCTGGGCGCGCTCTACCCGCGCTCCGGCGACCTCGGTGAGTTCTGGAACAACATCGTCGATGGCAATGACTGCCTAGAAGACGTACCGGAGACGCACTGGCGCATCTCCGACTACTACGACCCCGACCCCAGCGCACCGGACAAGACCTACGCCAAGCGGGGCGGCTTCGTGCCGACGGTCCCGTTCAATCCGATGGAGTTCGGACTGCCGCCGAACACCCTGGAAGTCACCGACGTACTCCAGCTGTTGAGCCTGATGGTGGCTAAGCAGACGCTCCGCGACGCGGGCGCTCTCGACGCCCCCTGGTACGACCCCACACGCACGGGCGTGATCCTGGGGATCACCGGTGCCAACTCGCTGACCCAGCCGCTGGCCGCGCGTCTGCAGACCCCCGTTCTCAAGGAGGTCGTACGCAGCTGTGGTCTGTCTGAGCGGGACGCGGACGAGATCGCGGCCAAGTTCACCAAGGCATTCGCACCGTGGGAGGAGAACTCCTTCCCCGGCATGCTCGGCAACGTCGTCGCGGGACGCATCGCCAACCGCTTCGACCTCGGCGGCACCAACTGCACCGTGGACGCGGCGTGTGCGAGCTCGCTGGCCGCCGTGCACATGGCCGCGTCCGAGCTGGTGTCGGGGCGCGCGGACCTCATGCTCACGGGCGGGTGCGACGCCGAGAACACCATCCTGATGTACCTCTGCTTCTCGAAGACGCCCGCGTTCTCGAAGAGTGGGCGCATCCGCCCGTTCGACGAGGACAGCGACGGCACCCTCATCGGCGAAGGCACCGGCATGCTCGCCCTGAAGCGGCTCGAGGACGCGGAGCGGGACGGCGACCGCATCTACTCGGTCCTCAAGGGCATCGGCACGTCCAGCGACGGCCGGTTCAAGAGCATCTACGCACCGCGCCGGGAAGGGCAGATCACCGCGCTTCAGCGGGCGTACGAGGACGCGGGCTTCGGCCCCGAGCAGGTCGGCCTGCTGGAGTGCCACGGCACCGGTACGTCCGTCGGTGACCTGACCGAACTGACCGCCCTGCGTGACGTGTACGACGCGGCCACGGACGAGCGGCAGTTCGCCGCCGTGGGAAGCGTCAAGTCGCAGATCGGGCACACCAAGGCCGCAGCCGGCGCGGCCGGTCTGATCAAGGTTTCGCTGGCCCTGCACCAGAAGGTCCTGCCGCCGACGATCAACGTCGAACAGCCTCGCAAGGCTGTGGACTTCGAGAACTCTCCCTTCTTCCTGAACACGTCGTCCCAGCCGTGGGTGGCCGACCCTGCCCGGGACCGACGCCGTGCCGCGGTGTCCGCCTTCGGCTTCGGCGGTACGAACTTCCACTGCCTGTTGGAAGAGCATGATCCTCAGGGCGCGGGTCTGACCGCGCTAGGTCCGACGGCGCGGGTCTACGCATGGCACGCTGCCGACCCGCAGGCGCTGCTGGCCGTGTTGGAGGCGGGCGGCGACGTCACGACTGGTGCGGACCAGGACGGACCCGTTCCCGCCGAGCACGCCCGTCTCGCTCTGGTTGCCCGTAGTCCGGAGGAAGCGGGAGAGCTTCGCGCCGCAGCCGCCGAACACCTTCGCGCTCACCTCGACACCGCGGATTTCACCTTGCCGCGTGGCGCCTACTACCGCAGGTCGGCGCTCGGAGAAGAAGGCGGCAAGATCGCCGCGCTCTTCGCCGGCCAAGGCAGCCAGTACGTCGGGATGGGATCCCGTACCGCCATCTCCGTCCCTCCCGTGCGGGCGGCATTCGACGCGGCTGCCCAGGAGTTCGCCGGAACGCAGCCGCTGCGAGGGGTGGTGTTCCCGCCAGCCGCCTTCGACGGCGAGACGAGGCAGCGGCAGCAGGAGGCCCTGCGCCGAACCGACTACGCGCAGCCCGCGATCGGCGCCCTCGCCGCGGGGCAGTACCGCTACCTCACCGAACTCGGCTTCGCTCCTGACGGAGTGCTGGGCCACAGCTACGGTGAACTCACCGCCCTGTGGGCCGCTGGCAGCCTCAGCGACGAGGACTTCTTCAGGTTGTCCCGGGAGCGCGGCAAGGCGATGGCCACCCGTCCCGAGGGCAGCAGCGACCCCGGCACCATGGCGGCGGTCAAGGCCGACACGGACCGCGTGGAGGAACTCGTCGCGCACCACGATGACGTCGTGGTGTGCAACGTCAACGCACCACAACAGGTCGTGGTCGGCGGCGGCACCGACGCTGTACGCGCCTTCATCGACGCGTGCACGCGAGAGGGCGTAGAGGCGCAGGAACTGCCCGTCGCCGCCGCGTTTCACACGCGGTTCGTCGCCCACGCTGTCGAGGAGTTCAAGCCCGCGGTGGCATCGGCACGCGTCCGCTCGCCGCGCATCCCCGTGTTCGCCAACACGCCCGATGCCTCCTACGGCAAGCGCATCGCTGCCAACCGCGAGGTGCTCGTCGGCCAGCTCGCTGCCCCGGTGCACTTCGCGCCGCGACTGACGCAGATGTACGACGACGGCTTCCGGGTGTTCGTCGAATTCGGCCCGAAGTCCGTGCTTTCCGGACTGGTGCGCCAGACCCTCGCCGACCGCCAGGACGTCGTCGTCCTCAGCGCCGACTCCGGCCCGGGCGGTGACGGTGACCGTCCACTCAAGCAACTCGCCGCACAACTGCTCGTGCTGGGTCTCTCGCTCACTCAATGCAACCGATACTCCGCAGACTTCGAGTCGGCGCTGCCGGTGGAGGGGATGACGATCCCGTTGAACGGTGTGAACTACGTGCCCGAGGCTCGCCGCGAGGCATACCAGCAGTCTCTCGAGAACGGATACACGATCGAGGTTCCGCAGCAGGCCGGAGCGCCCGCCCCCGCCCCGGAGCCCGTCGCTGCCGCACCCGTCGCGCAGGAGACGCCTGTGGCGCCGTCGGCTCCGGTGGCCACCGCGGTGCCCTCGCAGGCCACGGTGCTCGGCGCCGGGTTCGTCACCACGGGGATGGTGGCGTCGGAGCACCTGACGATGCACCGGGAGTACCTGGAAGGCCAGTTGAGGGTGGCCGACCGCCTCAGCGGGGTGCTGCGCGAGGAAACCGCCCGGGGCGGTCTCGACGACGGCGTGATCGCGGGAATCACCGCCGTCACCCAGCACAGCCTGGCCATTGGGCAGAGCCACGTCCAGGCCAGTGAGGTGCTCCGTAGCCTCGCGCACCTGGAGAGCGGGGTCGCTGTCGGGAACGGCACCGCACTGAACACCGGTACTGCTGCGCTTCCGCCCAGCACTTCGTACAACACATTCGCGGCGGCATTGGCGCCCGCCCCGTTGGCCCCGCAGGCACTGGCTCCGGCTCCGGCTCCTGCCGCGCTGGCGCCCACCACTGTTGCTCCAGTGCCTACGGCTCTGCCATCGTCCCCGGTCGTACCCGAACCGTCCCCCTCCACCCCGCAGGCTGCTCCCGCGCCCGTGCTCACGGGCGCCGCTGCGAGCGAGAGCGCGTCGATCGACGAGGTGCGTCGGGTGTTGCTGGAGAGTGTGTCGGCGAAGACGGGTTATCCGGCGGAGATGCTGGATACGTCGATGGATGTCGAGGCGGATCTGGGGATCGACTCGATTAAGCGTGTGGAGATCATGGGGGCGTTGCGGGATCGGTTCCCGGGGTCGGAGTCGGCTGCACCGGAGCAGCTTGCCGAGTTGCGCACGCTGGACGACATCATCACCTTCGTCTCCGGCGCCAGCGGCGCCTCGGACACAGCTCCGTTGTCTCCGGCAGAGTCTGATCCGTCTTCCGGCGCTTCTGGCGAGGTGTCCGTCGACGAGGTGCGTCGGGTGCTGTTGGAGAGTGTGTCGGCGAAGACGGGTTATCCGGCGGAGATGCTGGATACGTCGATGGATGTCGAGGCGGATCTGGGGATCGACTCGATTAAGCGTGTGGAGATCATGGGGGCGTTGCGGGATCGGTTCCCGGGGTCGGAGTCGGCTGCACCGGAGCAGCTTGCCGAGTTGCGCACGCTGGACGACATCATCACCTTCGTCTCCGGCGCCACTGCCGAAGGCTCTGCGGCGGAGGTGGTGTCCGGCCCAAAAGCCTGAACTCCGGCATCGGGCGCCTGCAGGCCGTGGTGACCCAGCTGCCGGTCGCCGACATTGTGCCCGATGTCTACCGGTCCGAGCCGGTCGCCCTGGTCGCGGGCACCGGGGAACAGCCCGGACCGCTTGTCTCCGCGCTGCGGGAGCGCGGCTGGACCGTGCACACCGGCCGGTCGGTTCCCGACGGCGTGGACCGGCTCGACCTGGTCGTCGACTGTGTCGAAGGCTCCGACCCTGACGCCCAGGCCGCCGCTCTTCGCGACTCACTGCTGCTGGCCGGCACAACCCAGCCGCTGCTCGAGCGGGCGGCGCAGGACGGACGGGCCGCCTTCGTCACCGTGACCCGGCTGGACGGCCACCTTGGCCTGACGGGTGACGCGTCCGTGACGAGGGCCACGCTCGGCGGCGCCTTCGGGCTCGTCAAGACGCTCGCGATCGAGGCGCCCACGGTGTTCTGCCGGGCCCTCGACTTCGCTCCCGCTCTGTCTCCCGAGGCATGCGTCGAACTGTTCCTGGCCGAGGTGCACGACGCGGAGCTCGAACTCACCCAGGTCGGTCACTCGACGGACGGCACACGACGCACCGTGGACCTGGCCCCCGCGACCGACGAGTCCCTACCCGGTGAGCCGGGAGCCACCGAGCCCACCGCGGACGACCTGTTTGTGGTGACGGGAGGCGCCCGCGGAGTGACGGCGGCCTGCGCCATCGGGTTGGCCCGTACGTACCGGACGAAGCTGCTGCTTCTGGGCCGTACGCCGCTGGCCGACGAACCAGCCTGGGCGGCAGGGGTGCCTGTCGACCGGTTGCGTGCTGAAGCCGCCGCCGAGGTCAAGCGCGGCGGTGGCAAGCCCACTCCCCGCGAAGTGGAACGGATGGCCCGCGAGTTGATCGGTCAGCGCGAGATACGGCAGACACTCGCGGAGATACGCCAGGCCGGGGCCGAGGCCGAGTACCTCGCGGTGGACATCACTGACGCCGCAGCCGTCCGCTCGTCGCTCGCGCCGCACCGCGAGCGGATCACCGGCGTCGTGCACGGTGCGGGGGTCTTGGCGGACACGCTGATCAAGGACAAGAAGGCCGTGGACGTGGAGCGGGTGCTCAGCACCAAGCTCACAGGCCTGCGCAACGTCATCGAGGCACTTCCGGACGAGGTGCTGCAACACGTCTTGCTCTTCTCCTCGGTTGCCGGATTCTTCGGGAACCGTGGTCAGTCGGACTATGCGATGGCCAACGAGGCGCTCAACCGCTGGGCGTGCGCACTTCGAAAGCGGACCCCCAAGGCTCGTATCACTTCGGTGAACTGGGGCGCCTGGGCGGGCGGGATGGTCACGCCCGCCCTGGAGGAGATGTTCGCCGCTCGCGGTATCCCGCTCATCCCGCTGGGCGAGGGCGTGGGCTATTTCGTCGAGCAGTTCTCCGAGGAGCGCGCGGCCGACACCGTCTGTGTCGTGGGACCCAACTCCCCCCTGTCCGTCCGGGAATCCTCTCAACTCCCGGACAGCGTCCTGGTGTTGACCCGGCCGCTGGCAGCCACTGCCGCCGCCCCCGTGATCGCTGATCACGCGATCGGAGGGGTTCCGGTGCTGCCGGCCACTGCTGCGATCGGCGGGGTACTTAATGCGGTGCGCCGCGCGGTGCCTGGTGCCGGGGTCACTGGTGTACGCGGATTCGCGGTGCACAAGGGCATCGTCTTTGACGACACCCAGGACTCTGGTGCGCAATTCGTGACGCGGAGTCCGGTGGCTGCGGCATGATCGGCCCTGCGGCCGGTTTCCCCGTTCCTCGGCCGCAGGGGTGAGAGATGTCGATGCAGCCCAAGGCCCTGCCACCGGTACCGGAGCAGACCGCGAAGATCGCCCGCAAGGCTTTCCCCAAAGGGAGCCTGCCGATACGGGTCCGCGACCGGCTGGCCGAGGTGTTCGCCGACGAGCCGTTCGCCGAGGCGTTCGGTACGCGCGGCGCCCCTGGGCTGTCGCCGGGTGTGCTGTCGCTGGTGACGGTGCTGCAGTTCGCTGAGAACTTGACCGACCGGCAGGCCGCGGCCATGACGGTGCGGGCCATCGACTGGAAGTACGCCCTCGGGATGGAGCTCGCCGACACCGGCTTCGATCACACCGTGCTGCCCCGCTTCCGCGCCCGCCTTGCCGAACACGGCCTGGAACGAGTGGTGTTCGACCGGCTGCTGGAGTACTGCAAGGATGCCGGCCTGGTGGCCGCCGGCGGCAGGCAGCGCACCGACGCCACCCACGTCATCGGCGCGGTGCGGGACCTGAACCGCACGGAGCTGGCCGGGGAGAGCGTCCGCGCGGCCCTGGAAGCACTCGCGGTCGCGGCACCGTCCTGGTTGTCGGACACGATCGACGTGGCGGAGTTCGCCCACCGCTACGGCGAGCGGATCAACGGCTGGACGATGCCGTCGTCCCAGACCAAGCGCGAGAAGCTGGCCCACGTCTTCGGCCAGGACGCCCTGACGCTGTGCCGGGCGGCCTACGCGCCTGCCGCCCCGCCCTGGATCCGCGACATCGAGGCCGTGCAGACCCTGCGGCAGGTGCTGGTGCAGACCTACTACCTGCACACCGATGCGCGCGGGCGGGAGGTGGTCAGGAAGCGGGAGGCCGAGACAGACGGCGTCCCGCCCGGCAGTATCCGCCTGGCCTCCCCCTACGACACCGACGCGCGCTGGGCCGCCAAGGGC
>NZ_NEUB01001030.1 GCF_002910825.1 Streptomyces sp. SM1
CGGCCGTCCGCGAGGCGGAGGACCGCGGCGTCCGGCCGTCGTCGCCCGATATGAGCAACGGGTCGAACATGACCACCGCCGTGGCGAACAGCAGGAAGACGAGCGGGCCGAGCAGCATCGGCAGCACGACCGACATCACGTGCGTGCCGGAGCCGCCGCCGCCCGGTCCGTTCACCCCTTGGTCAGGACATCCTGACCATCACCCACATTCCGCACCCCACGCCCCGGCGTCGTTCCCCGACTCCCTGCGAGATCCAGCCCCTCGGGCTCACCGAAGAGCGCCCGCCGGACGTCCGCGCGGGTCCGGCGGACGGTCGTACGGACGGAACCGAGAGCCTGTCGCGTGGCGCGTCCCACACGACGGCCCGCCTCCGCGGCCGGCCGCAGCACGGCGTCGCGCACCAGATGCCCCACCGGGGTCAGCACGCCGCGGTACACCCACCGCACGGGCTCCACGAAGGTCCACCGGAAGAGCGCCGCGAGGAACCGCCCCACGGCGAGCGAGACATGACCCGCGATCCGCCAGGCATGCCCGAAGGCGGCGCCGATCTCCCGCGCGACCACCGCCAGCACCCGCCCGACCGGCGCCAGGACCCAGCGCCACACCGCGAGCGCGGGGAGCACCAGCAGGACCCGGGCCGTCCAGTACAGCGCCGTAGCGACCCCGGTGACGATCATCGTCAGCAGCCACAGAAGGCCCCTCCCGCACCAGGCGAGCCCCCTGCCGCACCACACCGCCGCGTGCCCGACCGGCGTCAGGATCCACCGGTACACCCACCCCGAGGGCACCACGACGAGATACCGCCCCAGCCACGCCAGCCCCGCCCACACCCCGGCCCCGGCGGCGGCGAGCGCCCGGCCGGCCGGAGTCAGCACATACGCGTACACCCATACCGCGACATGCCCGAGCGGAGTCAGCACATACCGGTGGAACGCCATGGCCGGAAGGACCACGAGCACCTTCCCCAGCCACGCCGCCGCCCGCCCCAGCGGCACGAGCACATACCGCCACAGCCCCACGAACGGCCACACGAACACCGCCCGCCCCACCCACAGCAGGGCCCGCCCGACAGGCCGGAACACCGTGTCGTTCAGGAACCGCCCGCCGACGACGAGCGCGTCCCGGACCATCCGCACCGGCACGACCAGCACGAGCACCACGATCCGCACGGGGATGCGGATCGCCACGGCGAGGCACCCCTCACCACGCGCGGGCTCCGACGACTTCTCGAGATCCATACCGGCGTGGACGCCGCAGCGGCCCGCACGGATCCCGGATACCCGCGAAAACGCCCCTCATATGCTGAACGCCAGTCGAAAAAAAGGAATTCCGAGGCTTATATAAAGCAATTTTACCTCCGGCTGTTCACTCATTCACCGCGCATCCAAGTGATTCGGACGCCGTTAGTCGCTGTATGAAGGCAAGCAGGTCAGGGCCGCCCCAACCACCCACTGCAGAACCGCTGTTGAATGCCCCCACCGGCCCGATGAATCAATCCTGACATGAATGATGAACGCTACGACCCCCTCTGGTACGGCGCCGACATCCCGGACCAGTTCAATGAGACGGGCACGGGACGGCACCGGGCCGGAGCCGTCTACGCGGAACCCGTGGAATCCGCCGTCCCGCCCTGGAACCCCGTCAGGGAACCGGTCACCCCCGCCTGGGACCCGGCCATGGAACCGGTCACCCCCGCCTGGGACCCGGCCATGGAACCGGCCGTCCCGCCCTGGGACCCGGCCGAGGAACTGGCCTACCTCCTCCAGGAGGCCCGCAGCGAGGAGTACGGCACCACCGTGCCGCCCCCGCGCGAGGAGGCCTCGGTCACCGCGCCCCCCGCCGGCACCCCCATGGGCAACCTGCAGGAGATCACGGCCGAGCTGCCACCGCTGCGCGCCAGCCCCCGCGGCCACCGCAAGCCCCCGCGCAAACGCCCCGACGCACTGCGCGTCGCCAGCTACATCATCGCCGCCATGGCCGCGGTCACCGTGTCGATGGTGAGCGTCTTCAGCGGCGTGGTCACGTACGAACCCCTGCTCCTGGTCACCACGGCGCACAGCAGCGGCAGCACATCGGCCTGGTGGCCCATCCTGGTCTACGGCCCCTGGCTGGCGGGCTCCCTCTCCATCCTCCGCGCGGCACTGCACCAACGACGCGCCCTGCACTCCTGGTTCGTCGTCCTGCTCTTCTCCTCCGTCGCGGTCCTCCTCTGCGTGGCCGAAGCCCCCCGAACCCTCACCGACACGGCCGCGGCGGCCCTTCCGGGCGTCGCCGCCCTGGCATGCTTCCAGCAGCTGGTCCGCCAGATCACCCTCACCCGCCCACCCCGGCGCACCGTCTCCCCCCGGCACCGCATCCGCCCCTACGGCCGCCAGGTCCCGTAGCGGCGCCCCCCCAGCACGCGGAAGCGGCCCCCGCCGTCGACGGGGGCCGCTTACCTGTCCGCACCGCACGGGCGCCGCACTCACCTCAGTGCGCGTGACCGCTCAGTGCGCGTGACCGCTCGGTGCGGGTGCCCCGTTCTTGACCGTCAGCGGCAGCAGCTTCGCACCGGTTGGCCCGACCTGGATACTGGTGTCCATCTGAGGACACACCCCGCAGTCGAAGCACGGGGTCCAGCGGCAGTCCTCGACCTCCGTCTCGTCGAGGGCGTCCTGCCAGTCCTCCCAGAGCCATTCCTTGTCGAGGCCGGAGTCGAGGTGGTCCCAGGGGAGGACCTCCTCGTAGGTGCGCTCGCGGGTGGTGTACCAGTCGACGTCGACGCCGAACGGGGCCAGGGCCTTGTCGGCGCAGTTCATCCAGCGGTCGTAGGAGAAGTGCTCACGCCAGCCGTCGAAGCGGCCGCCGTCCTCGTAGACCGCGCGGATGATCGCGCCGGTGCGGCGGTCGCCCCGGGAGAGCAGGCCCTCGACGATGCCGGGCTTGCCGTCGTGGTAGCGGAAGCCGATGGAGCGGCCGTACTTCTTGTCGCCGCGGATCTTGTCGCGGAGCTTGCCGAGGCGCTCGTCGGTCTCCTCGGCGGACAGCTGCGGGGACCACTGGAAGGGCGTGTGCGGCTTGGGGACGAAGCCGCCGATGGAGACCGTGCAGCGGATGTCGTTGGAGCCGGAGACCTCGCGGCCCTTGGCGATGACGCGGGTGGCCATGTCGGCGATCTGCAGGACGTCGTCGTCGGTCTCGGTGGGCAGACCGCACATGAAGTACAGCTTCACCTGGCGCCAGCCGTTGCCGTAGGCAGTCGCGACGGTCCTGATCAGGTCGTCTTCCGAGACCATCTTGTTGATGACCTTGCGGATGCGCTCGGAGCCGCCCTCGGGGGCGAAGGTGAGGCCCGAGCGGCGGCCGTTGCGGGTCAGCTCGTTCGCCAGGTCGATGTTGAAGGCGTCGACGCGGGTGGAGGGGAGGGAGAGACCGACCTTGTCCTCCTCGTAGCGGTCGGCCAGGCCCTTGGCGACGTCGCCGATCTCCGAGTGGTCGGCGGAGGAGAGGGAGAGCAGGCCCACCTCCTCGAAGCCGGTGGCCTTCAGCCCTTTGTCGACCATCTCGCCGATGCCGGTGATCGAGCGCTCGCGCACCGGGCGGGTGATCATGCCGGCCTGGCAGAAGCGGCAGCCGCGGGTGCAGCCGCGGAAGATCTCCACGGACATGCGCTCGTGGACCGTCTCGGCGAGCGGGACGAGGGGCTGCTTGGGGTAGGGCCACTCGTCGAGGTCCATGACGGTGTGCTTGGACACGCGCCAGGGAACGCCCGACCTGTTCGGTACGACACGGGCGATACGGCCGTCGGGGAGGTACTCGACGTCGTAGAAGCCGGGGACGTAGACCCCGCCGGTGCGCGCCAGGCGGAACAGGAGTTCCTCGCGGCCGCCGGGGCGGCCCTCCTCCTTCCAGGCGCGGATGATCCGCGTGACCTCCAGGACGACCTGCTCGCCGTCGCCGATGACCGCGCAGTCGATGAAGTCGGCGATCGGCTCGGGGTTGAAGGCGGCGTGGCCGCCGGCCATGACGATCGGGTCGTCGAGCGTGCGGTCCCTGGCCTCCAGGGGAATGCCGGCGAGGTCCAGGGCGGTGAGCATGTTGGTGTAGCCGAGCTCGGTGGAGAAGCTCAGGCCGAACACGTCGAACTTCTTCACCGGGCGGTGGCTGTCGACGGTGAACTGCGGGACCCGGTGTTCCCGCATCAGCGCCTCCAGGTCCGGCCAGACGCTGTAGGTGCGCTCGGCGAGGACGTCGTCCTGTTCGTTGAGGACCTCGTAGAGGATCATGACGCCCTGGTTGGGCAGTCCGACCTCGTAGGCGTCGGGGTACATGAGCGCCCAGCGGACGTCGCAGCTGTCCCACGGCTTGACCGTGGAGTTGAGCTCTCCGCCGACGTACTGGATCGGCTTCTGCACATGCGGGAGCAGAGCTTCGAGCTGCGGGAACACAGACTCGGCGGCTTCGGCAGGCATCTCGCGAACCTTTGTGTGCTGAGTGGGGTGACCATTCAGCGTAACGCGGCCGGAGGGGTACTCCCTACGTTGTCCAGGGCCGAAGGTCCTTGCTGATCGACTTCCAGGCCTCGGGGAGGGCGCTCTCGGCGATCTCCGCGCGGCGTTCCTCGCGGGCGTGGAGGACGCCGTGGGTGAAGGTGTTCTCCCCCGCCGCGTGGGCGACGGCAGCGAGCTCGCGCAGGGTTCGGCGGGCCATGACGCTGTCCTGGTGGTCGCCGAGCAGGCCCTGGAGCGACTTCATGGCTCCGGCCAGTTCCTCCGCCGGTCCGCCGAGCGCGGGGGCGGCCGTCTCGGCGGCGTAGCGGGTGCGCTTGGTCTTCTTGCGGGCCTCGTGCAGGGCGACGTCGCGGTCGGTGCCGGGTGGGAGTTCGAGGGCGTGGGTGACGAGGGCGGCGAGTTTGTCGAGGTCCTTGCGTACGGCCCGGGTGAGGACCTTCTCCGGTGCGGCGCCGGCCTTCTTGCGCAGGGGCGGGTCCTCGAGCAGGGCGGCCAGGGCGTCGAGGAGGGTGAGGTAGCGGCGGGAGCCGAGGATGGCGGTGAGGTGGCCGTGGGCTCCGGCGTGGCGGGCCTCGGACCAGGCGGTGAGGCGGTCGCCGACGGGGCCGGAGACGAGGGTGCCGGGCAGCGCGGCGAGGGCCGCGCCGAGGCGTTCGGCGAGGACCTCCCGGTCGCGGTCCAGGCCCAGCTCGCCGGCCAGCCATGTGAGGTCGGTGGCGATGGGGTCGGTGCTCTCGCGGTCGAGGACGCTGCCGAAGGTGCGGAAGGTGCTGCGCAGGCGGCGGGTGGCGACGCGCATGCTGTGCACGGAGTCGGGGAGGTCCTGGCGTACGGCCGGGTCCAGTTCGACGAGGGCGTCGTGCTGGGCGCGGACGCAGGCGAGGACGTGGTCTCCGGCGGTGACGGGTGTGCCGACCGCTCGTGAGCGCCGTTTCTGTCGCGGGGCCGCCTCGGGTGCCGTGGCGGGGGTGGAGGTGGTGGCGGTGTCCGGTGCCGTCTCGGCGAGTGCCCTGGCCAGTTTGGAGGTCGACTCCGAGGGGCGGACGCCGGCCTTGCGCAGGCGTTTTTCCACCTTGTCGAGGAAGGCGGGGTCGCCGTCGTCGGCGAGTTCGACCTCGATCTCGGTCCACCGGGCGGTGCCGCCGTCGCCGGTGAGGCGTTCGGCGTGGACGGTGTCGACACTGACCTCGGCGAGCAGCCGGCCGTCGGTGTCGACGAGGTGGTGCACGTCGCGGTCGGAGCGCAGCCGGACGACGGGCAGCAGGGGCCGGTCGCGGACGCGGGAGCGGACGAGGGCGGCGAGCTCGTCCGGGAGGGTGTCGGAGAGCGGGGCGCGGATCTCGTCGCGCACTCCGGGGGCCACGGGGAATTTCAGGTGCCAGCCGGCGTCGGAGCCGCCGGTGCGGTGTCGCAGGGTGACGGCGGACGCGGCGAGGCGTGCGTCGGTGGTGTCGTGGTAGGTGGCGTCGAGGTGGCTGACGCCCTGGTGGAGCACGGACGCGACGCCGGTGACGCGGGTCAGGTCGGGCAGTGTGCCGGTGTCGGACTCGTACTTTCGCTCGATCTCACGCTTGGTGTCCGCCATGATTCGAATCTAGTCGCCGTGGGTGCGGAGCGGCAGTGGGCCGCTCCGCACCGGTGAGGTACGGGACCGGCGGAGGGGCCGGTGGCCGCGTGGGTCCCCGGCCGTGGGTCTCCGCCGTGGGCGCCGGCCGCTACGCGGACATGGGCCGTTGCATTCTGATCGACTGCAGGAGCCCTATGGCCAGCCATACGGCGAACATGGAGGAGCCGCCGTAGGAGACGAACGGCAGGGGCAGACCGGTGACGGGCATGATGCCGAGGGTCATGCCGATGTTCTCGAAGGTCTGGAAGGCGAACCAGGCGACGATGCCGGCGGCGACGACGGTGCCGTACAGGTCGGTGGTGTCGCGGGCGATCCGGCAGGCGCGCCAGAGGATGATGCCGAGCAGGCCGATGATCAGGGCGCCGCCGACGAAGCCGAGTTCCTCACCGGCGACGGTGAAGACGAAGTCGGTCTGCTGTTCGGGGACGAACTGGCCGGTGGTCTGGGAGCCGTGGAAGAGGCCGGAGCCGGTCAGTCCGCCGGAGCCGATGGCGATGCGGGCCTGGTTGGTGTTGTAGCCGACGCCGGCGGGGTCGAGTTCGGGGTTGGCGAAGGCGGCGAAGCGGTTGATCTGGTACTCGTCGAGGATGCCGATCTGCCAGACGGCGATGGCACCGGCGGCGCCTGCGCCGATCAGGCCGAAGATCCATCGGTTGGAGGCGCCGGAGGCGAGCAGGACGCCGAGCACGATGATGACCATGACCATGACCGACCCGAGGTCGGGCATGAGCATCACGATGATCATGGGGACGACGGCGAGGCCGAGGGCCTGCAGGACCGTGCGGTGGTCGGGGTAGGGCTTGTCGCCGGCGTCGACTCTGGCGGCGAGCAGCATCGCCATGCCCAGGATGATCGTGATCTTCACGAACTCGGAGGGCTGGAGGGAGAAGCCGCCGGGGAGCTTGATCCACGAGTGGGCGCCGTTGATCGTGGAGCCCAGCGGGGTGAGGACCAGCAGGATCAGGAAGACCGAGGCACCGTACAGCAGGGGCACGGCGGTGCGCAGGACGCGGTGGCCCAGCAGGACGGCGCCGATCATCAGGGCGAGTCCGATGCCGGTGTTGAGCCAGTGCCGGACCAGGAAGTAGTAGGGGTCGCCCTGGTTGAGTTCGGTGCGGTTGCGGGTGGCCGAGTAGACCAGGAGGGAGCCCAGCAGGGACAGGGCGATCGCCGAGAGCAGTATCGGCCAGTCGAGGCGGCGGGCGAGGGAGTCGCGGGCGAACACCCGGGTCCAGCCGGCCCGCTCGGGTCCGTATCCGGAGACCTGGAAGCTGTTGACGCCGCCGGTCATGACGTCGTCCTCCGTGTTCCCGTGCGGCCGGCGCTCCGGTGGCGGGTGCGCCGGAGGGCGGCACCGCCGCCGGGTCCGCCGGCCCGTCGTCGCTCGCGGCGGCGGGTTTCGCGGTTGGTGTTCTCCGGTGAGGGGACCGTGCCGGGCTGCTGCGGGTCGGCGGGGTCGCCGTCCTGCGGGGTGGTGGCCTGGGCGTCGGGCGAAGAGGTGGCGCGGTCCTTGGCGGGGTCCTTGGAGACCTTCGGGGACTTGATGGTGCCGTCCGTGCGGACCTTGGGGAGGGTCTTCTGCGGGGTGGGCAGCAGCGCCTTCTTCTTGTCGATCTCGCCGTCCTCGGAGACGCCGTACAGGGCGTTGTAGATGTTGCGCACGGCGGGGCCGGAGGCGCCGGAGCCCGTGCCGCCCTGGGAGATCGTCATGACGATCGCGTAGTCCTCGGTGTACGTGGTGAACCAGGAGGTGGTCTGCTTGCCGTGGACCTCGGCGGTACCGGTCTTGGCGTGCATCGGGATCTCGTCCTGCGGCCAGCCCCCGAACCGCCACGCGGCGGTACCGCGGGTGGCGACTCCCTCGAGGGCTTCGTCGATCTGGGCGAGGGTCTTCTTCGACGTCGGCAGCTTGCCGTGCGCCTTGGGCTCGATCTCGGTGACCGTTTTGCCGTCGGGGCTGATGACGGCCTTGCCGACGGTGGGGTTGTAGAGGGTGCCGCCGTTGGAGATGGCCGCGTAGATGGTGGCCATCTGGATGGGCGTGACGAGGGTGTCGCCCTGGCCGATGGAGTAGTTGACGGAGTCACCCGCGCGCAGCCGGTTGCCTTCGAGACAGTTCTCGAAGGCGATCTTCTCGGCGTAGCTGCCGTCCTTCTTCCCGTACTTGCACCAGTCGTCCTTGTTGGCCGTCCAGTAGTCCTTCTTCCACTGGCGGTCGGGGACGCGGCCGGTCACCTCGTTGGGCAGGTCGATGCCGGTCTCTTCGCCGAGGCCGAACTGGTGGGCGGTCTTGTAGAACCAGTCGTGGGCGTTCTTCTTGGGCTTGTTGCCGCCGTCGCGCTTCCACTCCTCGTGGGAGAGCCGGTAGAAGACGGTGTCGCAGGAGACCTCGAGGGCGCGGCCGAGGCTGATGCCGCCGAAGCTCTGCGACTCGAAGTTCTTGAAGACCTGTCCGCCGATGGAGTACGAGCTGGAGCACTCGTAGGGGCCCTCGAAGGAGTAGCCGGCCTGTATGGCGGCCGCGGTGGGGATCACCTTGAAGACGGAGCCGGGCGCGGACAGGCCCTGGGTCGCGCGGTTGAGCAGTGGGTAGTTGGACTTCTCGCCGGTGAGGGTGGCGTAGTCCTTGGCGGAGATGCCGCCCACCCAGGCGTTGGGGTCGTAGGTCGGGTTGGAGGCCATGGCGACGACGCGGCCCGTCTTGGCCTCCATGACGACGACGGCGCCGGAGTCGGCCTCGTAGTTCCGGTTGGTGTTGCGGTCGTGCTGCTTGCGGGCTTCCTTCATCGCCTCGTTCAGCTCGTACTCGGCGACGCGCTGGACGCGCGAGTCGATGCTGGTGACGAGGTTGGCGCCGGGCTGGGCCGGGTCGGACTCGGCCTCGCCGAGGACGCGGCCGAGCTTGTCGACCTCGTAACGGGTGACGCCGGCCTTGCCGCGCAGCTGCTTGTCGTACTGGCGTTCCAGGCCGGAGCGGCCGACCATGTCGGAGCGCAGGTAGGGCGAGCTGGTGTCCTGCGCCTTCTGGATCTCCTCGTCGGTGACGGGTGAGAGGTAGCCGAGGACCTGTGCGGTGTTGGCCTTGCCGGGGCTCGCGTAGCGGCGCAGGGCCTGCGGTTCGGCGGTGATGCCGGGGAAGTCCTCGGCGCGTTCGCGGATCTGCAGGGCCTGCTTGGGCGTGGCCTCGTCGGTGATGGGGATGGGCTGGTACGGCGAGCCGTTCCAGCAGGGCTGGGGGGTCTCGGCGTTGCACAGGCGGACCTTCTGCTCGACGTCCTCGGGCTTCATGCCGAGGACGCCGGCGAGTTTGGTGAGGACCGCCTTGCCGTCGTCCTTCATCTTCATGAGGTCGGTGCGCGAGGCGGACACGACCAGCCGGGTCTCGTTGTCCGCGAGGGCCACTCCGCGCGCGTCCAGGATGGAGCCGCGGACGGCGGGCTGGACGACCTTCTGGACGTGGTTGCCGGAGGCCTCCTTGGCGTACTGGTCGCCCTCGCGGATCTGGAGGTACCACAGCCGCCCGCCGAGGGTGCCGAGGAGGGAGATGACGAGGACCTGGATGACGACGAGCCGGATCTGGACCCGCGGGCTGCGGCCGGTCTCGGGGATGTTGGTCACGCGGTTTCCTCCTCTCTCAGAGCGTGTGCGCGGATGTGCGTACGAGTGATGAACGGCCGGTGTGCCGGTCGGCGTTCCGCCTTCGTTCACTCGTTCCGGTGAAGTTCTGGGAGGTCACAGGCGCTTGACCCCCTTGATGCGGCCGGCGCGGGCCATCCGGGCGCGGGCCGCCTTGACCTTCAGTCCGCCGCGCTGGCCGCCGACGCGCAGTCCGGTGCCGCCGGAGAGCCAGCCGGAGGAGATGTCGCCGGACCCCGCGGAGCCGGTCTCGGCGAGTGGGTCGTTCTCGGCGCGCCGGGCCAGGGCCATGACGCCGGGGACGACGAACGGCGCGAGCAGCAGGTCGTACAGGGCGGCGGTGAACAGCAGGCCGCTCAGGCCGACATGGCGGGCGGCGGTGTCGCCGACGAGGGCGCCGACACCGGCGTAGAGCAGGGTGGAGCCGACGGCGGCGGCGACCACCACGACCATCGGACCGGTGGCCGACTTCACCTGGCCGCTCTCGGGTTTGACGAGTCCGGCGAGATAGCCGATGACGCACAGCACGAGGGCGTAGCGGCCGGCGGCGTGGTCGGCGGGCGGGGCGAGGTCGGCGAGGAGTCCGGCGGCGAAGCCGACGAGGGCGCCGCCGACATGGCCGTAGACCAGCGCGAGGCCGAGGACGACCAGCAGCAGCAGGTCGGGGACGGCGCCCGGGAGGTGGAGGCGGGCGAGGACGCTCACCTGGATCACCAGGGCCACGACGATCAGCGAGCTGGAGAGCAGGATCCGGTTGACGCGCATGGGGTGACAGCTCCTACTGCTCTTGCTGGTTCAGGCCGTCGGCAGCGGCGGAGGGGGTGACGGTCACCGTCACGGTCGGCGTGGGCGTCGGCTTGGGCTTCTCGGGCAGCACCGTGTCGCGCGGGTCCTTCTCGGGCGCCTGGACGACGACGCCGACGACGTCGAGCTTGCTGAAGCTGACGAACGGCGTGACGTAGAGGGTGCGGGTGAGGTCGCCGCCGGAGGGGTCGACGCGGGAGACGACGCCGACCGGGACGCCGGGCACGAACGGCTTGTCGGCCTGTGAGCCGAACGTGACGAGGCGGTCGCCCTTCTTGATCTCGGCCTTGCCGTTGAGCAGTTCGACCCGCAGCGGGCGGTCGCCCTGGCCGGAGGCGAAGCCCAGTTCGTCGGAGCTCTCCATCCGGGTGCCGACGGTGAAGTCGGGGTCGCTGGCGAGCAGCACGGTGGCGGTGTTCGAGCCGACGGTGGTGACGCGGCCGACGAGCCCGTCGCCGTTGAGCACGGTCATGTCGCGCTCGATGCCGTCGTCCGCCCCCGCGTCGATGGTGACGGTCCAGGAGAAGCCCTGGGCCGCTCCTATGGCGATCACCTGGGCACCCTTGATGCCGTACTGGCCCTTGCCGGAGACCTTCAGCAGCTTGTCGAGCTGGGCGAGGCGGCTGCGGGCGCGGTCGTCGCTGCCGAGTTCGGCCTTGAGCGCGGCGTTCTGCTGCTCCAGTTCGGCGAGCCGGTCGTGCCGGTCGCCGGATTCACGCACGGCGGTGACCGCGTTGCCGATCGGGTCGACCGCGCTGGAGACGCCGTTCTCGATCGGGCCGAAGACGGTCGCCGCGGCGTGCCGGGCACCGTCGACCGGTGAGTCCTCCCCGCCGCGGATGTCCACCGTGATCAGTGCGAACGCGGTGGCGATCAGCAGCACCAGGAGCAGCCGGCTCTCTCGTGTGTCCCTCACGTGCGGCGGCCGTGCCTTCCTCGTCGAGAACGGGTGTGCGATGTCGTGTTGTTCGGATTGTCCGGTTGTCCGGCGGTCAGGCGGTCAGGCGGCCCGTCGGCCGGCGGTCCGCTGCCGGGTCGCCAGGGGGCCGGTGGTCCGGTGCCTGACGGTCAGCTGTCTGACGGTCCGTGGGTGGCTTCGAGGCTTATGGGGGAGCCTATGTCTCTATACCAGCGATCCGCCGTACGAGAGGAGAACATCCCGTACGGCGGAATCGAGGCGTCGCGTCATCTGCGGGGCTGGGCGTCCAGCACCTGCTGGAGCGCCTCGAACTCCTCGACGCACTTGCCGGATCCGAGCGCCACGCTGTCCAGCGGGTCCTCGGCGATGTGGATCGGCATGCCCGTCTCCCGGCGCAGCCGCTCGTCGAGGCCGCGCAGCAGCGCTCCCCCGCCGGTCAGCACGATGCCCCGGTCCATGATGTCGCCGGACAGCTCCGGCGGGCACTTGTCGAGGGTCGTCTTGACCGCGTCCACGATGGCGTTGACGGGCTCCTCGATCGCCTTGCGCACTTCGGCCGCGGAGATGACGACGGTCTTGGGCAGCCCGGAGACCAGGTCCCGGCCGCGGATTTCGGTGTGCTCGTCGGTGTCGAGGTCGTACGCCGAGCCGATCGTGATCTTGATCTGTTCGGCCGAGCGCTCACCCAGCAGGAGGGAGTACTCCTTCTTGATGTGCTGGATGATGGCGTTGTCCAGTTCGTCGCCCGCGACGCGGATGGACTGGGCGGTGACGATGCCGCCGAGGGAGATGACCGCGACCTCCGTGGTGCCGCCGCCGATGTCCACCACCATGTTGCCGGTGGCCTCGTGGACCGGCAGTCCGGAACCGATGGCGGCGGCCATGGGCTCCTCGATGATGTGCACCTGGCGGGCGCCGGCCTGGGACGACGCCTCGATGACGGCGCGGCGCTCGACGCCGGTGATGCCCGAGGGCACACAGACGACGACCCGCGGACGAGCCAGGTACCTCCGCTTGTGGATCTTCAGGATGAAGTAGCGGAGCATCCGCTCGGTGATCTCGAAGTCGGCGATGACGCCGTCCTTCAGCGGGCGGACGGCAACGATGTTGCCGGGTGTGCGCCCGATCATCTTCTTCGCTTCGGCACCGACCGCGAGGATGCCACCGGTGTTGGTGTTGATCGCGACGACGGACGGCTCGTTGAGTACGATCCCGCGACCCCTGACGTACACCAGCGTGTTGGCGGTCCCGAGGTCGACAGCCATGTCACGGCCGATGAACGACATTGAGTTCCCCATCAGGATTCGACTGGCCTTCCCACGAGCTTGAGGGCTTCTCAGGTTGGCGAGGTGGGTGCGGTGACGTGAAGGCTCCATGGTAGACGCGCCTTCGCGCACACTGTGCGAGGGTCTTCGCCATTGTCATCAGATGGCGACGCGCCCTGCTTGTGGAGACGGGCCATCGGGGGCATCCGTTCCCCCGAACGCCGCGCATATGCCAGAAACGGCCCGGGGGCAAAGCCCCCAGACCATCCGACAGGCGGCAAACGTGGCGCACACGGCCGCGACGTGATCGTTATGCGCGGGATTTCCGCACGTCCGGCCGTACGGCGTCACCCGCGACCCGCTGTACGACGTCACGCACGGGGGGTCGCGACGGCGCCGCGCGCGGCGCGTCGCGACGGCGTCACGCGCGCCCGGGGAAGAAGATCTTCACCTCGCGCTCGGAGGACTCCTCCGAGTCGGACGCGTGGATCAGGTTCTCGCGGACGATCACACCGAAGTCGCCCCGGATGGAGCCCGCCTCGGCGGCGATCGGGTCCGTGGGACCCGCCAGCCGGCGCACGCCCTCGATGACCCGCTCACCCTCGACGATCATCGCGACGACCGGGCCGGAGGCCATGAACTCCACCAGCGGCTCGTAGAAGGGCTTGCCCTTGTGCTCGCCGTAGTGCTGCTCCAGCGTGTCCTGGTCCAGGGTGCGCAGCTCCAGCGCGCTGATCTGCCAGCCGGCCTTGCGCTCGATACGGCTGATGATCTCGCCGGTCAGGCCACGACGGACGGCGTCAGGCTTGAGCAGGACGAGGGTGCGCTGGGTCACGACGGAGCTCCTTGTGCGTGAAGTGGTGCGGAAACACGAGGTTACCGGGCGTGTCGGGGCATCTGTCACGCAGCGTCAGGCTGCTCCGCCGCAGCGGCGAAACGGGCCTTCGCTTCGTCCACCTTTCGGCCGAAGTGCACCGACGCCCACCACAGCAGCGCGAAGACCGCGCCCATGAAGAACATCATCGGGACGAACACGCCCGAGGCGATGAGCGCGATCTGCAGCGCCCAGCCGAGGGCCACCCCGCCGGGCCGGGTGATCACCCCGCACAGGGTCACACAGAGGAACATCGCGATGCCGCACACCGTCCACACCGTGCCGGTGGACATGTCCTGGTCCTTCATGGCGACCAGCCCGGCGAAACCGATGATGAAGAACTCGCCGATCAGCGTCGAAGCGCAGAGCGTACGCACAGGTCTCAGCCCCTCCTCAGGAGCAGTCGGGCCTCGCCGACGGTGATGACGGAGCCGGTGACGAGCACACCGCCGCCCGCGAACTCGCCCTCCTCCTCGGCCAGCGTGATCGCGGCCTCCAGCGCGTCGGGCAGCCGCGGTTCGACCTGGACCCGGTCCTCGCCGAACACCTCGACCGCCACCGCGGCCAGCTCGTCGGCGTCCATCGCGCGGTGGCTGGAGTTCTGGGTGACGACGACCTCGGCGAAGACCGGCTCGAACGCCTCCAGCAGCCCGCGCACGTTCTTGTCGCCGCTCGCGCCGACCACGCCGATGAGCCGGGTGAACTCGAACGCCTCCCCGATCGCCCCGGCCGCCGCCCGCGCGCCCGCCGGATTGTGCGCGGCGTCCAGGACGACGGTCGGCGAACGCCGTACGACCTCCAGCCGGCCCGGGGAGGCGACGGCGGCGAACGCCTTGCGCACGGTGTCGATGTCGAGCGGACGGGCGTGCTCGGAGCCGATGCCGAAGAACGCCTCCACGGCGGCGAGCGCCACGGCCGCGTTGTGCGCCTGGTGCGCGCCGTGCAGCGGGAGGTACACCTCGGGGTACTCGCCGCCCAGCCCGCGCAGCGTCACAACCTGGCCGCCGACGGCGATCTGCCGGGCGACGACCCCGAACTCCAGACCTTCCCGGGCCACCGTGGCGTCCACCTCGACGGCCTTCTTCAGCAGCACCTGAGCGGCGTCGACCAGCTGCTGGGCCATGATCACCGTCGCGTCCCGCTTGATGACGCCGGCCTTCTCGGTGGCGATCTCCGCGGGCGTGTCGCCCAGCCGGTCGGTGTGGTCGAGGTCTATGGGCGTCACCACGGCGACGCTCCCGTCGATCACGTTCGTCGCATCCCAGCTGCCGCCCATGCCGACCTCGACGACCGCCACGTCCACGGGCGCGTCGGCGAAGGCGGCGTACGCCATGCCGGTGAGCACCTCGAAGAAGGACAGCCGGTACTCCTGACGGGAGTCGACCATCTCGACGTACGGCTTGATGTCCTGGTACGTCTCGATGAACCGCTCGGCGGAGACCGGCGCCCCGTCGAGACTGATCCGCTCGGTGACCGACTGGACGTGCGGCGAGGTGTAGCGGCCGGTGCGCAGCTCGAAGGCACCGAGCAGGGCCTCGATCATGCGGGCGGTGGAGGTCTTGCCGTTGGTGCCGGTGATGTGGATCGAGGGGTACGCGCGCTGCGGCTCCCCCAGGACGTCCATCAGCGCGGAGATGCGGCTGACCGAGGGCTCGAGCTTGGTCTCGCCCCAGCGGGTGGCGAGTTCCGCCTCCACCTCGCGCAGCGCCTTGTCGACCTCGGGGTCGACCGGGCGCGCGGGTACCTCCGCCTGGGGCCCGCCGCCCTGGGTGCGCAGGGTACGGCTGCCGGCCTCGATCACCGCGAGGTCGGGGTCGCGGCGGGTCTCCTCCTCGACGAGTTCCGCGAACTCGTCAAAGGTGTCGTCCGGGTCGGGACCTGCTGATTCTGGGCGCTCGCTCACGGTCCCAGTCTACGGACCGCCCTGCCCGTGCCCGGCAGACCCCGGCCCGGCGTCAGCCGAGCCATCTGCGCAGTCCCAGACTGCCCCACAGAACGCTCACGGCGAAGGCCGCCGCGACCGCGGCCGACGCCGTCACGGCGAGCGCCACGGGCGCCCAGAAGCCGCGCGGCAGCCACTCGGCCACGGGCCTGACCAGCAGCAGCACCCACAGCAGATGCACCAGGTACGTCCCGAACGACGCGTCCGACAGCCGCCCCAGCAGCGCCCGCGCCCGCTCCGGCACCCGCACTCCGCGCCCCGCGCCCCGCGCCGAGGACGGCGAAGGTCAGCGCGGCCACCGTCACACTCCCGTACGCGGCGGGGTGCCGCACGGTGAGCTGGTACAGGACGAGCGCCGCGAGCGCGACCACGGCGCCCGCGAGCCAGAGCGGACGCGGGCCGTACCGCCAAGCGGCGAGCAGCGCGCCGCCCGCCACCGCGTACCCCAGCGAGGACAGCGACACGCTCCACTCCCACTCGGGCAGCGGCAGCCCGGTGAGCGTCCGCGCGTCCCCGGCGAACGCCGGTGCGACGGCGAACGCGACGAGCAGCAGCAGCGCGCGGCGGGGCGTGTCGCGCCGCCTGACGACGAGCACCGTGACGCCGAGGAGCAGGAGGAGCGGCACGTAGGTGTAGAGGTACCAGAGGTGGTAGGCGGCCCGCACAGAGCCGAAGAGCGCGTGCACAGCACCTCCTCGGCGCCGTCGTCCAGGGGCGGCCCGGCCACGAACTGCCAGAGGAGGTAGAGCGCCGTCCACACCGCCATCGGGCGCAGGATCCGGCCGAGCCGGGTGAGGAGCTGGGCCTCGCCGCGCACCGGCGAGCCGGCCAGGGCGGCCCAGCCGGCCATCGCGAAGAACGCGGGCACGGCGGACCGGCCGGCCGAGTCGCCGACCACACCGGTGGTGCGGTGTCCCCCGTGGATGAACTCGGCGGAGGCGTGCACCAGCACGACGACGGCGGCGGCGGCGGCGGTGCAGACGACCCGCAGGAGGTCGATGTCGTGGCGCCGCTCCCGCTCGGACTCGCGCCGCGCGGTCGGTCCGGCGGGCGGCGCGGCGGGGGTGGGCACGGTGCGGGACATCGGAGGGCTCGCTCCTGGGGCGTCGGCCTGGGAAGGGGTCGAAGCCACAGAATCCCGCCGACGGGTTACGCGACGGCCACCACGACATGAACGGCCCCCGGCCGAAGAGGCCGGAGACCATGGACACACCGGCGCCGGTAAGGCCCGGGGCCGGTGGCGCTCCGGCACCGGCGACGATCGAGACCGCCGCCGCCCTCGGCCCCCGGGCCGTCCTCGGGGCCCGGCGCCCGGCAGGGCCCGGCGCCGGGGACGATCTCGGTCGACGCCGACCAGGACCCGGGACGGTCCGGGGCCCAGGACGGTCCGGGCCCCGGGGACGGTCCGGGCCGTATCCCTGGTTCCCGCCTCGGGTCAGGCGGTGGGGAGGCGGTCCAGTTGGGTGCGGATGCGGGCGATGTCCTCGTCCGCCTTGGCCAGGCGGGTGCGGATCTTGTCGACCACGTGGTCCGGGGCCTTCGACAGGAACGCCTCGTTGCCGAGCTTCGCCGTCGCCTGGGACTTCTCCTTCTCGGCGGCGGCGAGGTCCTTGGCCAGACGCTTCCGCTCCGCGGCCACGTCGATCACGCCGGACAGGTCCAGCGCGACCTCGGCACCCGAGACCGGCAGGGTCGCCGTCGCGGTGAAGGAGTCCCCCTCCGGCTGGAGACGCAGCAACTGCCGGATGGCCGGCTCGTGCGGAGCGAGCGCCGTGCCGCCGAGGGCGAGCCGGGCCGGGACCCGCTGGCCGGGCTGGAGCCCCTGGTCGGCACGGAAGCGGCGGACCTCGGTGATCACCGACTGGAGCGTCTCGATCTCCCGCTCGGCGTCGCCGTCCCGGAAGCCGCTGTCCTTCGGCCACTCGGCGATGACGACCGACTCGCCGCCGGTCAGCGTGGTCCAGAGGGTCTCCGTGACGAACGGGACCACCGGGTGCAGCAGCCGCAGCGTGACGTCGAGGACCTCGCCGAGGACCCGCTTGCTGACCTCCGCCGGCTCGCCGCCCGCCTGGAACGTCGTCTTGGACAGCTCGACGTACCAGTCGAAGACCTCGTCCCACGCGAAGTGGAACAGCGTGTCCGACAGCTTCGCGAACTGGAAGTCCTCGTAGTACGCGTCGACTTCGGCGACCACCGAGTTCAGCCGGGACAGGATCCAGCGGTCGGTCGGCGACATCCGCGACGCGTCCGGCAGCGGGCCGTCCACCGTCGCGCCGTTCATCAGCGCGAAACGCGTGGCGTTCCAGATCTTGTTGGCGAAGTTGCGCGAGCCCTGGACCCAGTCCTCGCCGATCGGCACGTCGACGCCCGGGTTGGCGCCGCGCGCGAGGGTGAAGCGCAGGGCGTCGGAGCCGTACTTGTCCATCCAGTCCAGCGGGTTGACCGCGTTGCCGAAGGACTTCGACATCTTCTTGCCGAACTGGTCGCGGACCATGCCGTGCAGGGCGATGGTGTGGAACGGCGGGGTGCCGTCCATCGCGTACAGGCCGAACATCATCATCCGGGCGACCCAGAAGAAGAGGATGTCGTAGCCGGTGACCAGGACGGAGTTCGGGTAGAACTTCGCGAGGGATTCGGTCTGTTCGGGCCAGCCGAGCGTGGAGAACGGCCACAGGCCGGAGGAGAACCAGGTGTCGAGGACGTCGGTGTCCTGGTGCCAGCCCTCGCCGGCCGGCGCCTCGTCGTCCGGTCCGACGCAGACGATCTCGCCGTTCGGCCCGTACCAGACGGGGATACGGTGACCCCACCACAACTGCCGCGAGATGCACCAGTCGTGGAGGTTGTCGACCCAGTCGAAGTACCGCTTCTCCATCTCCTGCGGGTGGATCGTGACGCGGCCGTCGCGCACGGCGTCACCGGCGGCCTTCGCCAGCGGGCCGACCTTGACCCACCACTGCATGGACAGCCGCGGCTCGACGGTGGTCCTGCAGCGCGAGCAGTGGCCGACGGAGTGGACGTAGGGCCGCTTCTCGGCGACGATCCGGCCCTCGGCGCGCAGCGCGGCGACGATGGCGGAACGGGCCTCGAGCCGGTCCAGGCCCTGGAAGGGGCCGTGGGCGGTGATGACGGCGTGCTCGTCCATGACGGTGATGGCGGGCAGGTCGTGCCGCCGGCCGATCTCGAAGTCGTTCGGGTCGTGCGCCGGCGTCACCTTGACGGCGCCCGTGCCGAACTCGGGGTCGACGTGCTCGTCCGCGACGACCGGGATGGAACGGCCGGTCAGCGGCAGCTTGATGAGCGTGCCGACCAGGTGCTTGTAGCGCTCGTCGTCCGGGTGGACGGCGACGGCGGTGTCGCCGAGCATCGTCTCCGCGCGGGTGGTGGCGACGACGATCGTCTCGTCCCCGTCGCCGTACTTCATGGAGACGAGCTCGCCGTCGTCGTCCTGGTACGAGACCTCGATGTCGGAGATCGCGGTCAGACAGCGCGGGCACCAGTTGATGATGCGCTCGGCGCGGTAGATCAGCTCGTCGTCGTAGAGCCGCTTGAAGATGGTCTGAACGGCCTGGGACAGGCCCTCGTCCATCGTGAAGCGCTCACGCGTCCAGGCGACACCGTCGCCGAGGCGGCGCATCTGGCCGGAGATCTGGCCGCCGGACTCGCCCTTCCACTGCCAGACCCGCTCGACGAACGCCTCGCGACCGAGGTCGTGACGGGACTTGCCCTCCTTGGCGAGCTCCCGCTCGACGACGTTCTGCGTGGCGATGCCGGCGTGGTCCATGCCCGGCTGCCACAGCGTCTCGAAGCCCTGCATGCGCTTGCGGCGGGTGAGGGCGTCGATGAGCGTGTGCTCGAAGGCGTGCCCGAGATGCAGGCTTCCCGTGACGTTCGGCGGCGGGATGACGACGGTGAAGGGCGGCTTGTCGCTCGCCGCGTCCGCCTCGAAGTAGCCGCGCTCTACCCAGCGCTCGTACAGCGGCCCCTCTACATCGGCCGGCGCGTACTGGGTCGGCAGTTCGGTCGTGGGCGCGGGTGGCTGCTGCTGAGCGTTCTCGGTCACGCGGCTCAGTTTAGAGGCGTCACGGGCCTGTCCCGAAACGCCTTTCCTTTGTAACGGTGCGACCCCCGCCTGCCTGAAGGCGTCGCTCCTGAGTCAGGATGTCAGCGACGCATAAGCATCTGGAGGGGAACCCAGAAATGAGCTACAACCAGCCGGGCCCGTACGGCGGGCAGCCCCAGCAGCCCGGGCCGTACGGCCGGCCGGGACCTTACGGCCAGCAGCCGCAGGCTCCGCAGCCCGGCTACGGCTACCCCCAGCAGGCGCCTCCGCCCGGTCAGCCCGGCTACGGCTACCCGCCGCAGCCCGGCCAGCCCGGCGTCCCGCCGCAGCAGGCCCCGTACGGCCAGCAGCCTCCCTACGGGCAGGCCCCGTACGGCATGCAGCCCCAGCCCCCCGCCCCGGGCGGCGGCGGCAAGAAGGCCGGGATCATCGTCGGCGCGGTCGCGGTCGTCGCGGCGATCGGCGTGGGCGTGTACTTCGTGGTCGGCGGGGGCGGCGGCGCGGGCGGCCTGGAGGACGACGGCGCGCACAAGCTGTCGACGCCAAAGACAGTACTGAACGACTACACGCGCTTCGGCGACGGCACCGAGGAAAGCGGCTCCGACACCGCCAAGGACATGGCGAAGAGCGGAGTCGAGGACGGCAGCGCCGTCCTCGCGCAATGGTCGACCGCCGACTTCGGCGATTATGACCCGACGGACCCGAGCACGGCAGACGACTTCCCCGACCAGTCCGAGTTGCTGACCGCTAAGGGCATCACCATGGTCGGCGGTTATGGCAAGATCGCCGACCCTGAGGCGACACTGGACAGGTTCTTCACCACCATCCAGGAGCGTGTCGAGAAGAACTCCTCGAGTTCTTCGAGCGGCATGCAGAACGCCAAGCTGATCGGTGAGCCCGAGAAGGTCGAGATCGACGGCACGGTCGCCAAGTGCCAGTCGACCAAGAGCACCAACTCGCTGACCAAGAAGGAATCGACCGACTGGTTCTGCGCCTGGGCCGACTACAGCACGTTCGCCATGGTCTCTCCCGGTGACAACACCGGCACGGGCGTCGACAAGGAATCAGTGGTGGACCTCACCATCAAGCTTCGCGAGCAGATCCGCGTCAAGGCTTGACCGGACCACACCAGTGGGGGGCAGTGGCCAGCCGTAGCCGGGCCCCCAGCCCGGCTACGGCTACCTCCGGCAGACGGCTGGGACACCTCGGCGCGGTCATCGCGGCGATCGGTGTTTGGGGGACTTCGTGATCAGCGGAGGCGGCAGCGCGTGGGCTGGGGCACAACGGCCCGCACAAGCCCACCGCGCTGTCGACACTGCTATCGCATAAATGCCACCGCGTGGGCGAAGCCAACGAGCTCGTGCACGGTAGGCGGTGAGGCGTCGAGCTCTTGATCGTCGATCATGGTCGTGTGGTGGGGAACGCGTCTCGTGCAGCGATCATCAGCGACCGGAGGATCACGGGCCTGTCGGCCGACGTGATCGCTGAACTCGTGGCAGATCTGGGCCCGTTGTGGCATGAACGGCACCAGGCCAGACTTGCCTCCAGGCCGCGGAAGCGGGCTGTGGGCGCGGGTGCGAAGTACCGGCTGGTGTTCGTCGACCGCGCTCCTGGCCACGCTCGTGCACCTCCGGCACGCGACCACGCACGACGTGCTCGCCTGCTGGTTCGGCGTCGACCGCTCCACCATCACCCGCGCCATCGGCGAGGTACGACCACTGCTCGCCGAACGCGGCTGCACCATCAGCCCGGGTGTGCGGCTGCGGACCCTGGCCGAGGTCGTCAACCACCTCGGAACCAGTGGGAAGACCGGCATCATCGACGGCACCGAGATCCGGGTCCGCCGGCCGGCAGCCGGACGCAAGGACCGGGAGACGTTCATCTCCGGCAAGAACAAGCAGAACGCGGTCAAAACCATGGTCGTCACGGACGGCGACGGGCGGGTGACCTTCTGCAGCCCGGCCAAGCCCGGAAGCTGCGCGGACATCACCCACGCCCGCCAGCTCGGGCTGGTCAAGCTCCTGGCCGACGGACCCGCGGTCGAGATCCTTGCTGATGCCGGCTACCAGGGCCTGGGTGCCCAGACCGGCGGACGGGTGATCACACCACCACACCGCAAGTTCAAGAAGAACGCTCCCGACTGGTACGAAGAGATGCACGAGCGCCAGCGCAAAGCTCACTCCTCGAGGCGTATCCGGGTCGAGCATCAGGGCTTGATCAAGTTCCGTTGAGGTCGTGCTTGTAGGTGATGCCCAGGATGGGGAGGGCTCGTTCGGGTTGGTCGCGGATGGCGCGGGTGGTCTTCGCGATGTTGGTCGCTCCGAGGGCTTTGAGGGCTCCGATCGCGAGGTTGCGGAGGGTGGCCATGACGCGGGGTGCGTTGCCGGCGTGGACGGTGGAGGCGTCCTCGGCGAAGGTACGGTCGCGGATGTGGTGCTGGGCTTCCACGGTCCAGTGTCCGCGCAGGTGGGAGGCGAGTTCGGCCGGTTTCGCCTGGTGGACGTCGAGGCTGGTGACCGCATAGACGGTCTCGCGGGTCTCCTTCCTGCCGGTCTCTTTGCGGCGGCGGTGGACGCGGAGGGCGAGCTTCGCGTGGGGGAAGGCGATGCCGCCCAGGTTGTCGGCGATGGCCAGAGTCTTGACCGAGCGGGACTCGCGACGGCCGTGTCCCTTGTTCGAGGCGGTGTGCTGGATGGCCACCGCATGCCAGTCCAGACCGTCCAGTTGAGCCCAGGCGGTGGGCTGATTGGGCTTGATCACGGCCACGTAGTGCGCCTTCTTGGTCTCGGCCAGCCAGGCGACGTTGGCCTTCACGGAGTGCAGCGCGTCGAAAGTGACCACGTCCCCGTCCAGGTCGAGCGGTGCAAGCAGGGGCTGGAAGTGCCGTGTCTCGTTGGTCTTGGCCCCGACCTCAGCCTGGGCGAGGGTGACCGGGCAGCCGTGGGTGACGGCGGACAGCAGATGCCGGCGGGTCTGGTTTAGGCGGGCGGAGCCCCGCAGCGCCTTGCCGTCCACGGCGATCACCCGTCGCCTGCCCGGGGCTGCGGCCCTGTGGCGGTGAGCCAGCCAGGCGCCCACGGCCGCATCGAGTGCGTCGGTGTCGAGACGCTCGAGGACCCTCCCGGTCGCCGACCTGGACGGCGCATGCCGCCAGCACAGCAGGTGACGGCGCACGCCGAGCGCGGCGAGCAGCCCTGCGTCGGCGCGAGCGCCCCACTCGGCGAGTTCGTCGATGGTCCGGGCTCCCGGGACCACGGCGGCCGCGCAGACCAGCAGGATCGAGGTCAGCGAGTACCAGCGGCCCCGCCGGGAGCGCGGATCGGGCACCGCCTCCAGGAGGAATCGCAGGTCAGGCATGTCGTCCGGATTGAGCGGCCCCAACTTGGCCAACACGGCAGGGATCGGGGAAGATGAGACAGCGGACACGGGAACCCTTTTGATCACTTGGCTTAGACACCTGAATGATCACGGATCCCGTGTCCGCTCTGTCGTCCACCCCAACCCGCGGCACCCTCACGCCAGTTGGGCGATCCCGGGAACTTGCGCAAGCCCTGGCTCCAGGCTATCGGCGTAAATACCAGAAACGCGGACACAGCTTGCACGTGGGCTTAAAGGTAGACATCGCTCACACCTGTAGATGGCGACCTTGGGCGGGTAATGCACCAAGGTGGACGTGATCGCATTCGCCGTCGAACTCCTTCAGCTCCGCCTCGAAGTCCTCGCAGACCTTGCGCATGATCTCTTCGCAGCGCGTCAGCACCTCGTCGTCGAACACCCCGCGCGCCGGGGAGCTTCACCACAAGGGCAAGCGCGCCTCTCCATCACGGATGGTGAATGCGTCTTATATGCCTTTTGCCGTTCTGCATCGTGAGGAGGTGAACAATCGTAGGGTCCTGGGTGTGCAGCTCCGCTACAACTACCGGGCCTACCCGGACGCCGCACAGCGCCGCGCACTGGCCAGTGCGTTCGGGTGCGCCCGCGTGGTGTGGAACGACTGCCTGCGCGACCGGAAACAAGCCCACGCGGCAGGACTGCCGTACGTGACGTCGGCCGAACTGTCCCGGCTTCGCATCACCCAGGCCAAGCGAACCGAGGAACGCGCCTGGCTCGCCGACGTGTCAGCGGTCGTCCTGCAACAGTCCCTGCGGGACCTCGACACCGCCTACAAGAACTTCTTCGACAGCCTCAGGGGCAAGCGGCAGGGCCGGAAGGTCGGCCCTCCCCGCTACAAGTCGAAGAAGGACACCCGGCAGTCGATCCGCCTCAACACCAACGCCTTCACCGTCCAGGGCGACGGCACGGTGTACGTGGCCAAGGTCGGCAACCTCAAGGTCCGGTGGTCCCGCAAGCTTCCGGCCGCACCCACGTCCCTGACCGTCACCAAGGACAGCTCCGGCCGATACTTCCTCAGCTTCGTCGTGGACACCGAGCCGGACATCCTCCCCGAGCTTCAGACCGACGCCGGTATCGACCTCGGCCTGTCCGCCTTCGCCGTCCTGTCCGACGGCAGGAAGATCGACAGCCCTCGCTTCCTGCGCCGTGCGGAGAAGAAACTCAAGCGTCTTCAGCGGGAGCTGTCCCGCAAGCAGAAGGGGTCGAAGAACCGGGCCAGGGCCCGTATCAAGGTCGCACGCCAGCACGCCAGGGTGGCCGACCGGCGCCGGGACTTCCACCACAAGGCTTCCACACAGATCATTCGCGACAACCAAGCGGTGTATGTGGAAGACCTCGCGGTGTCCGGTCTCGGCCGTACCCGGCTCGCCAAGTCCGTGCACGACGCGGGATGGTCCGCGTTCGTCGGCATGCTCCAGTACAAGGCGGCTCTGCACGGCCGCACCTTCACCAAGGTGGACCGGACCTTCCCCTCCTCTCAGGTCTGCTCGGCCTGCGGATTCCGGGACGGCCCCAAGCCCTTGCACGTCCGGGAGTGGACATGCGGGGCCTGTGGCACCGTGCACGACCGCGACCACAACGCAGCCCGCAACGTCCTCTTCGAAGGACGCCGAATCGTCGCCGCCGGACGGACGGAGACGCTAAACGCCCGTGGAGCGCCGGTAAGACGGGCACCCGTGCCCGCACAGCGCGGTGAAGCAGGAAGCCCCCGGAAGGGTCAGACGGCCCAGGCCGGAATCCCTGGACTCTAGGTCAGGGAGCACGTCAAGCCGTCTTCTGCTCGCCGGATCCCCGGCCGCGGGCGTCGCGCGGGATCAGGGTCGGGTTGACGTTGGAGAGGACCACGTCGGCGGTGATGACGACGCGGGCTACGTCCTTGCGGGACGGGACCTCGTACATCACGCCCTGGAGGACTTCCTCCATGATGGCGCGCAGGCCGCGGGCGCCGGTCTGGCGGAGGATGGCCTGGTCGGCGATGGCCTCCAGCGCCTCACGCTCGAAGTCCAGCTCCACACCGTCGAGTTCGAAGAGGCGCTGGTACTGCTTCACCAGCGCGTTGCGCGGCTCGACGAGGATCTGGAGCAGGGCCTCGCGGTCCAGGTTGTGGACGCTCGTGAGGACCGGGAGCCGGCCGATGAACTCGGGGATCATGCCGAACTTGACCAGGTCCTCCGGCATGACCTCCTCGAACTGGTCCTTGTTCTCCATCTCCCGCTTCGAGCGGATCGTCGCACCGAAGCCGATGCCCTTGGCGCCCGCCCGGCCCTCGATGATCTTCTCCAGTCCGGAGAAGGCGCCGCCCACGATGAACAGCACGTTCGTCGTGTCGATCTGGATGAACTCCTGGTGCGGGTGCTTGCGGCCGCCCTGCGGCGGGACCGAGGCCGTGGTGCCCTCGAGGATCTTCAGCAGGGCCTGCTGTACACCCTCACCGCTGACGTCGCGGGTGATCGACGGGTTTTCACTCTTGCGGGCGACCTTGTCGATCTCGTCGATGTAGATGATCCCGGTCTCGGCCTTCTTGACGTCGTAGTCGGCCGCCTGGATCAGCTTCAGCAGGATGTTCTCGACGTCCTCGCCGACGTATCCCGCCTCGGTGAGCGCGGTGGCGTCGGCGATCGCGAACGGGACGTTCAGCATGCGGGCCAGGGTCTGGGCCAGCAGGGTCTTGCCGGAGCCCGTGGGGCCCAGCAGGAGGATGTTGGACTTCGCCAGCTCGATGGCGTCCTCACGGCCCTGGGCGCCGCCGTTCTCGCCGGCCTGGACACGCTTGTAGTGGTTGTACACGGCTACGGAGAGGGCCTTCTTGGCCGACTCCTGCCCGACCACGTAGCTCTCGAGGAACTCGTAGATCTCGCGCGGCTTGGGGAGTTCCTCCCAGCGGACCTCACTGGTCTCCGCGAGCTCTTCCTCGATGATCTCGTTGCAGAGATCGATGCACTCGTCGCAGATGTACACACCGGGCCCTGCGATGAGCTTCTTGACCTGCTTCTGGCTCTTGCCGCAGAACGAGCACTTGAGCAGATCGCCGCCGTCACCGATGCGTGCCACGGTGTGCTTCCCCTTCGCCTGTGAGACGACCGGACGACCACGTCCGGCGGCTCCTGGTGCTGCCTTATGTCCGACGGTACCTTGCCTGGCCCCCCGTTCGGGCCCCCCTTGGCACGGTTCACTTTGACGTGGACCGTGCCAAACCGTGCCAAGGAGCGGCAGACGTTACACCCCCGCGGCGCGTCAGCGCAGGCTGGAGTTGTCCATCTTCCGGGTGGTGATGACCTGGTCGATCAGTCCGTACTCCAGCGCGTCCTCGGCCGTGAGGATCTTGTCGCGCTCGATGTCCTCGCGAATCTTCTCGAGCGGCCGGGTGGAGTGCTTGGCCAGCATGTCCTCCAGCTGGCTCCGCATCCGGAGGATCTCGTTGGCGGCGATCTCCAGGTCGGAGACCTGACCGCGGCCGGTCTCGCTGTACGGCTGGTGGATCAGCACACGCGCGTTCGGCAGGGCCATGCGCTTGCCGGGTGTGCCGGCGGCCAGCAGGACGGCGGCGGCGGAGGCCGCCTGGCCCATGCAGACCGTCTGGATGTCCGGCTTCACGTACTGCATCGTGTCGTAGATCGCCGTCAGCGCGGTGAAGGAGCCGCCGGGGCTGTTGATGTAGACCGAGATGTCCCGGTCGGGGTCCATCGACTCCAGGCACAGCAGCTGCGCCATGACGTCGTTGGCGGAGGCGTCGTCGATCTGCACGCCGAGGAAGATCACGCGCTCCTCGAAGAGCTTCGCGTACGGGTCGTACTCGCGGATGCCCTGGGAGGTGCGCTCGACGAAGCGCGGGATGACATAACGGGACTCGGCAGCGGGGCCGGTGTACCGGCCCTCGGAGGCGGCGGGGGTGCGGTCGTACAGGCCGCTGCCGGGGAAGTCGTTCACGGTGTCTCCTGGAAGGGGGCTGAGGCGGTCGGCTGGGGCTGCTGGGGCTGGTTCACCGGGCCGGGGGCCCGGAGGGGCGGGTGCGGGGCCACAGGGCGCCGCGCGGGCCCGCTCAGGCCCCGGTGCCGCCGCCGCCCGGCATACCGGCGGCCGTCGGGATCACGTCGTCGATGAGGCCGTACTCCTTGGCCTCGAAGGCGTCGAACCAGCGGTCGCGGTCGGAGTCGCGGGTGATCTGCTCGACCGACTGGCCGGTGTGCTGGGAGGTCAGCTCGGCCATGCGCTTCTTGGTGTGCAGCAGCCGCTCGGCGTGGATCTTGATGTCCGAGGCCGAGCCGGCGAGGCCGGCGGACGGCTGGTGGATCAGGATCTCGGCGTTCGGCAGCGCGAAGCGCTTGCCGGGGGTGCCGGCGCTCAGCAGGAACTGGCCCATGGAGGCCGCCAGGCCCATCGCGATCGTCACCACGTCGTTCTTGATGAACTGCATGGTGTCGTAGATCGCCATGCCGGCCGTGATGGAGCCGCCGGGGCTGTTGATGTACAGGAAGATGTCCTTGTCCGGGTCGGCGGCAAGGAGCAGCAGCTGTGCGGTGATCTTGTTGGCGATGTCGTCGTCGACCGGCTGGCCGAGGAAGATGATCCGCTCGCCCAGCAGCCGGTTGTAGACCTGGTCGCCGAGGCCACCACCGATAGAAGGCTCGCCGGCGGCTGAGGGCATCAGATTCGTCACGTATCCACCTGCTCGTCTTACGACGGCGCCGGGCCGTCTCACGTATCCCTGTGGGGCTGGAGCCGTATTCGGTGACTCCCGTCCCCTGGTATTCATGGACCCTAACGCGGGGGCTCCGCCGGGGAATCCCGGTAACGGGGGTGTTCGCCGGGGGCGTAGAGGGGTGTAGCCCGCGCTCTCCGGGGCGCCGGGCGCGTTCCCACCGTGCGGCGCGCTGGTGGGGGCGGGGTGCGGGACGGCTGGGGGCTGAGCGCGCAGTTCCCCGCGCCCCCGGGGTGGTACGCCCACCCCGGTTTGGCGACAGGGCCGGGTTGCGCCGGACGATGCGCGCTCGGGGCGGGGTGCGGGACGGCTGGGGGCTGAGCGCGCAGTTCCCCGCGCCCCCGGGGTGGGACACGCCTACGCCGGTTGGCGGCGGGCCCGGGTTGCGCCGGGCGATGCGCCCTCGGGACTGAGCGCGCAGTTCCCGCGGCCCTGGGCACCTGGCCCCACCCGAAACGGGTCCGGGTTGGGCCGTCGGGGCGGCTGGGGGTGTGCGAGGGCCCCGGGGCGGTGTGCGTCCCGGGGCCCTGTGGTCGCGTCGGAGGGGATCAGCCCTCGGTCTTCTCCTCGGCGGGGGACTCGGCCTCGGCAGCGGCCGCGGACTCGGTGGTCTCGTCCTCGTCCTCGTCGTCGAGGTCGACGACCTCGCCGTTGGTGTCCTTGACCGTGGCCTTCTCGACCACGACGGCCAGGGCCTTGCCGCGGGCGACCTCGCCGACGAGGAGCGGGACCTGGCCCTGCTCGACGACGGCCTGGGCGAACTGGTCGGGGGACATGCCGGAGGAGGACGCCCGCCGCATGAGGTGCTCGGTGAGCTCCTCCTGGTTGACGTTGAGCTTCTCCTGCTTGACGAGCTCGTCGAGGACGAACTGGGTCTTGATGCCCTTGACCGCGGCCTCACGGGTCTCGGTGTCGAACTCCTCCTCGGTCTTGCCCTGGATCTCCAGGTACTTCGCGAGGTCGAGACCCATCTGGCCGAGCTGGTGGTGCTCGAGGTTGTGCTTACGGGTGTTGATCTCGTCCTCGAGCAGCTTCTCGGGGACCGGGACCTCGACCAGCTCGAGCAGCTTCTCCAGGACGCGCTCCTGGGCCTGCGTGGCCTGGTCGTACTGCTTCATGTTCTCCAGGCGCTTGCGGCTGTCCGCCTTCAGCTCCTCGAGGGTGTCGAACTCGGAGGCGAGCTGGGCGAACTCGTCGTCCAGCTCGGGCAGCTCGCGCGCGGCGACCTGGGTGACCTTGACGGTGACCTCGGCCTCCTTGCCGGCCGCCGAGCCGCCCTTGAGCTCGGAGGTGAAGGTGGCCTCGCCACCGGCCTCCGCGCCCTTCACGGCGTCGTCGATGCCTTCCAGCAGCTCACCGGAGCCGATGGTGTAGGAGACGTCGCTCGCGACGCCGTCCTCGAGGACCTCGCCGTCGACCTTGGCCTCCAGGTCGATGGTGACGACGTCGCCGTCCGCGGCGGCGCGCTCGACCGGGGAGGTCGAGGCGAAGCGCTCACGCAGCTCCTCGACGGCCTTGTCGACGTCCTCCTCGCTGACCTCGACCGCGTCCACCTCGACCTCGATGCCGGAGTAGTCCGGGATCTCGATGGCCGGGCGGATGTCGACCTCGGCGGTGAAGTTCAGCGTCTCGCCGTCCTTCAGCTCCGTGATGTCGACCTCGGGCTGGCCCAGCGGGTTCAGCTCCGCCTCGTTGACCGCGTCGGTGTAGAACTTCGGGAGGGCGTCGTTGACGGCCTCCTCCAGCACCGCACCGCGGCCGAAGCGCTGGTCGATGACCCGGGCCGGGACCTTGCCCTTGCGGAAGCCCTTCACCGTGACCTGCTGGTTGATCTTCTTGTACGCCGCGTCGAGGCTGTCCTTGAGCTCCTCGAAGGGCACCTCGACAGTGAGCCGAACCCGGGTCGGGTTCAGGGTCTCCACGGCGCTCTTCACGGTTCGGTCTCCTTGTGGCTGACTTCTCGGGTTCTGCCGGGACCAGAACGGTCCGGCCGATTCGCCGCCCGGAGGACTTCTGAGACACACAGGGCGTGCAGCTTGCATAGTAACGGCAGCGGCTACGGCACCCAAAAAGCGATCACCGGTGCGTGAGCAGGTGGGTGGTCGGGGTGGCGGGATTTGAACCCACGGCCTTCCGCTCCCAAAGCGGACGCGCTACCAAGCTGCGCCACACCCCGTCTGGTGCGACACGTAGGGTACATGCACCCAGGCGGGAAGGCCGCCGCATTCCCCGGGCGCGGTGCGCCGCCGGCGGCGCTCCGGAAACGGGGTGTGCGACGAGGGCGCACAACCCGCTACGATGCCTGTCAGTGCCGCGGCCTTCCGACGCGCGGCGCGCTCCGTGCGGGCGTAGCTCAATGGTAGAGCCCCAGTCTTCCAAACTGGCTACGCGGGTTCGATTCCCGTCGCCCGCTCTGTACGGCTCAGGGCCAGGTCAGAGGATCACTCCTCGGCCTGGCCCTGATCGTTTGCGTGGCGGGTCCCGCGGCGCGCGGGTGGGCCGGGTGAGCTCAGAAGCTGATCGAGTTGACCATCTCCGCTATCGAGTCCAGGAACCGCTGGATGTCGTCGGCCATGCCGGTCGAGGCGAGGAAGAAGCCGAAGAGCACGGCGACGATCGCCGGTCCCGGCTTGATGGAGCCGCCTCTCAGCAACACCACCAGGATGATTGCCAACAGCAGCACCACTGACAGTGAAATGGCCACAACTGATCACACCCTTGGTCGGTTCGGCTTCCCCGGCCCGGGCGACGCGACCCCGCGCACCCCGCCAGGACCATCGTGCCACCAACACGGCCCCCCCATGCGGCAGGTGACGCAACGTCCGCGCCACAGTGTCCGGACGGGCGGGTCCGTACGCGCCCGCGCGGGGCAACGGAGATATATCGCACGGCAATTCGAAGAAGTACCCGCGCAGGGAAATTCGACGGGACAGTCGCCGTCTCCACACAATGCGTTCGCAAGTGATCCGAATTGATGTCCCGTTGATGTCGCCGATGACCCAACGGGCCTTCACAGGGCCCCTGAAGGAGGGGCGAAGACGGACATATCGCCGGTGTCACCCGCCGCCCTTATGCCCTGTCCAGTACGGAAGAATCGTGACAAGTGCGGTTGTTCTCGGCGGTCAAACCCTTTACCGACGTCACGTGTTGACCATCACTTCACGAGTGTGCGCACATTCCCCGGAGAGGGGTACCCGGATCGAATACCGGTGACGACGTCGGGTGTTTCACCAAATGCAGCGGACAACGCTAGGGTGCCTCAGATGTGCCACGCTGCCTCGTCCCCCGCAAGCGCAGCGAGCCCACCGATCGCCTCCCCGTTTTCCCGCCGGGAGGGTCAGTGACGAACTCGCAGCGAACGTACGGCAACCGCAGAGCGCCGCTCCCCCCGGCCGAGTCGCTGGCGGGCGGTGTGCCGGGCCCGCGCACCACGCACAAGGAGAGCGCCCGGCCGGCGCCGCCCGTCAGACAGCGCGACGCATTCTTCGACAACGCCAAGTACCTGGCGATCGTGCTGGTGGCGGTGGGCCACGCCTGGGGACAGCTCCTGGACGTCCGGGCCGTGGAGACCGCGTACCGCGTCGTGTACACGTTCCACATGCCGGCGTTCATCCTGATCTCCGGCTACTTCTCGCGCAGTTTCGACCTGCGGCCCAAGTACGTGAAGCGGCTGGTCACCGGGGTGGTCGTCCCCTATGTCGTCTTCGAGACCGCCTACTCCCTGTTCGAACGCCACGGGAACGACAGACCGGACCACGGGATCACGCTGCTGGATCCCACGTACCACCTGTGGTTCCTGTGCGCGCTGGTCGTCTGGCGGGTGACGACCCCGGTGTGGCGGACGGTCCGCCATCCGCTGGCGGTCTCCCTGGTCCTCGCCGCCCTGGGCTCCCTGTCCCCCCGGATCGGTGACGACCTGGAACTCCAGCGGGTGCTGCAGTTCCTGCCGTTCTTCGTGCTGGGCCTGACGCTGCGGCCCGAGCACTTCCAGCGGGTGCGGCACCGCTCGGTGCGTCTGATGTCCCTGCCGGTACTGGCGGTGGCGACGGCCGTCGCCTGGTGGTCGGTGCCGCGGATGCACGTCGGCTGGCTGTACCACAAGAGCGCCGCGGAGGAGTTGGGCGCTCCGTGGTGGTCGGGTCCGGTGATGGTGTCCGGGACCCTCGCCTGTTCGCTGGTGCTGACCGTGTGCTTCTTCGCCTGGGTGCCGCGCCGCCACATGTGGTTCACCGCACTCGGCGCGGGGACGATATACGGCTATCTGGTGCACGGCTTCTTCGTGAAGGCGGGCATCTACGCGGGCTGGTTCGACCACCCGGCGCTGCGGGAGCCGCTCGGTGCGGTCGGGCTGACCGTCCTCGCGGCCGCCGTCATCACGCTGCTGTGCACCGGGCCGGTGCGGCGGACCCTGCGGTGCGTGGTGGAGCCGAAGATGGTGTGGGCCTTCGTGCGGGAACCGGCCGAGGCGGCCCGTGGCCACGCGCGGCGGGAGAACACCGAGGTGCGCACGCAGGGTGAGAGGGTCCCGGTCTAGCGTCCCGCCCGGTTCACTCCCCCAGGCCGAGAAGTGCGCGCATCCGTGCGTACTTCTCGGTCAGTCGTTGGCGGGTGCCCGCGTCGAGGACCGCGAGCCGGGCCGGGTCGGCGTTGTGCGCCAGGTCGGCCTCCTTCACCAGCGGCGCGCCCGGGGTGGCGAGGATACGGGCCGCGTACGCCTCGGGCGGCTCCCCGGGGCGTTTGGTGACCGCGAGGACGATGTCCTTGGTCCGCCGGGTGAGCGGGGCCTCGTCGAGCCACTGGCGGGTGAGCCTGTCGTCCTCGACGGCGTCGTGCAGCCAGGCCGCCGCGATCTGCTCCTCGTCGCCGCCGCGCGCGCGTACGCCCTCGGCGACGGCCCGGAGGTGCTCGGCGTAGGGCCGGCCCGCCTTGTCGGTCTGGCCGGCGTGCGCGGCGCGGGCGGTGGCCTCCACCCGGTCCAGGGTCGGCGGGGCCGGCAGGGGGAACGGGGCGCGCGGTGTCTCGGTCACCCGTCCAGTGTGCCCGGGCGGTCGCCCTGGCGGTCCCGGACGCCGCGCCCGGGCCAAGCACGGGGACGAGGGGGAGGACGAGCGGGTCCGGGCGGGCGGAAACGCGGGGGCAGGGCGCCCCGGTCAGCGGGACGCGGCGGCGGTCGGGCCGTCCCGGCATATGAGCAGCAGGGCCCGGTCGTCGTTGACGTCCTTGGCGACCGACTCGATGAGATGCCAGGCCGCGCCGTGGAAGCCTCCGGCGACATAGCGGTCGGCCGCTCCGGTGAGGCGGTCGATGCCCTCGACGATGTCCCGGTCGGAGGTCTCCACCAGGCCGTCGGTGAACAGCATCAGCACGTCTCCGGGCCGCAGTGAGCCCTTCACCGAGTCGAACTGGGCACCGTCGTACACGCCGAGCAGGGGGCCGTCGGCGGCCTTCTCCTCCCAGCGGCCGCTGCCGGCGCTGAGCTGGAGGCCCGGCGGGTGGCCGGCGGAGTAGAGCTCGTAGTCGCCGGAGTCCAGGTCGAGCACCAGGTGGATGGAGGTGGCGAAGCCCTCGTCCCAGTCCTGGCGGAGCAGATAGCCGTTGGCGGCCGGGAGGAAGGCGTGCGGCGGGAGGCTGCCGAGGAGCCCGCCGAAGGCCCCGGACAGCAGCAGGGCGCGCGAGCCGGCGTCCATGCCCTTGCCGGAGACGTCGGTCAGGACGACCTCCATCGTGCGCCCGCCGTTGGTGCGGGCCGCGACCACGAAGTCACCGGAGAACGACTGTCCGCCGGCCGGGCGCAGCGCCATCTCGCGGTGCCAGCCGTCGGGGAGTTTCGGCAGCTTGCTCTGCACCCGGATGCGTTCGCGCAGGTCGAACAGCATGGTGCCGCCGCGCCGCCAGGGCACGCCCACCCGGCTGCGGAACTGGGCGACGAGCAGCCCGAAGAAACCGCAGGCCGCGACGACGAGGACCACACCGGGGGTGACCCGGGCCGCGCCCTCGGTGTACGGGCCCAGCCGGACCGCCTCCACGATCAGCGCGGTCGCCGCCGCCGCGTACAGGCCGAGCAGGCTCGCCGGACGCAGCAGCAGTCCGCCCACGACGATCGGGATGACCAGAGCGGACGGCGCGCACCATACGGAGTCGGCCAGTGTCCCGGCCGCGATCAGCGGCACGGTGAGGAGCAGACCGACCAGCGCGATCCAGTCGGAGCCGTCCCCCCGGAAGTAGTCGACGGCGGACCGGCGCACGCCGACGCGGGCCCGGTGCCACTGCTTCTTCAACCGGGCCGTGAACGTGTCGGCTTCCGCGCGCCGTTCTCGTCCTGCTGCCATTAGTTCGGGACCCTATCCATCGGACCGGCCGCTTGGCACGGGAGGTCCTGGTTGTCCCCCCGCACGGGGACCGGAATCACAGTGAACTTCACGGAACGCCCTCATGGGGTCCCCCGGGGGAAATTCTCTCGCTCACGCCGCATCGCCCTGGTAGGGATGAGCGCATGGCGAACGAGCAGAGCGGCCCCGCGCCCGAAGTCCGGGCACTGAAGCCGGAGGAATGGGACAAGGTGTACGCGAACCTCATCCGTGCCTTCGGCGGTCCCCCCGAGACGGCGGAGGAGCGGGAACTGTGGAACGCGCTCAGCGAGTTCGACCGCTTCCTGGGTGCCTGGGACGGCGACGAGTGCGTGGGGTCTGCGGGCGCCTTCTCCTTCCGGCTGACCGTGCCCGGCGGCGCGTCCGTGCCGGCCGCGGGTGTCACGATGGTCGGCGTGGCCGCCACGCACCGGCGGCGCGGGGTGCTGACGTCCATGATGCGGCGGCAGTTGGACGACGTCCGTTCCTGGGGCGAGCCGCTGGCGGTGCTCACGGCGTCCGAGCCGGCGATCTACGGCCGGTTCGGCTACGGAGCGGCGACCTTCCAGACGGACGCGGAGATCGACACCGCGCGCGCGGGTCTGTCGGTGCCGCCCGGCACGGATGACGTACGGCTGCGGTATGCGGAGCCCGCCGATGTACTGGACGCCTGCGAGGCGGTCTACGCCCGACGGGTGGCGGAGCGCCCGGGAATGCTGGCACGCGGGCCGGGCTGGGAGCGGCTCGGGGTGCTCGACCCGGAGAGCGAGCGGGGCGGGGCGTCACCGCTGCGGTGCGTGGTCGCCGAGCGGGACGGTGGGACGGTCGGGTACGCGCGGTTCCGTGTGAAGCCGTCCTGGGGACCGGGCGGGCCCGACGGCGAGGTGCTTCTCAGCGCTCTGGAAGCGCTGGATCCGGCGGCGGACGCGGCGCTGTGGCGCTTCCTGTTCGACATCGACCTGACGTCGAGGGTGGTGGCGCGGGGGCGGCCGGTCGACGAGAGCTGGCAGTTCCTGGTGTCGGACATACGGCGGTGCGGGCCGCGGCTGCGGGACGCGCTGTACGTACGGCTGGTGGATGTCGGCGCGGCGCTCCGGCAGCGGACGTACCAGGCCCCGGTGGACGTCGTGTTCGAGGTGGAGGACGCCTTCTGCCCCTGGAACGCGGGCCGTTGGCGGCTGACCGGCGACCCGAAGGGCGCGTCGTGCGGGCGTACCGAGGACGCCGCCGATCTCACCCTGTCGGTACGGGAGTTGGGCGCCGCCTATCTGGGCGGGGTGAGCCTCACGGCACTCGCGGCGGCCGGCCGGGTGCGCGAGGTACGGCACGGCGCACTCGCGGAGGCGTCCCTGGCCTTCGGAACCAGCCGCGCACCGTGGCTGCCGCACGGCTTCTGAGGGCTCAGGGACGCTGGCAGGCGGGGCACCAGAAGAGGTTGCGGGCGGCGAGGTCGGCGGTGCGGATCTCGCCGCCACAGATGTGGCAGGGCAGGTTCGCCCTGCGGTAGACGTACACCTCGCCGCCGTGGTCGTCGACGCGCGGCGGGCGGCCCATCGCCTCGGGGGTGTGTTCCGGGCGGACGGTGTCGATGCGGTTGTCGCGGACGCCCTCGCGCATGAGCGCGACCAGATCGGCCCAGATCGCGTCCCACTGGGCCGGGCGGATGTCCCGGCCCGCGCGGTACGGGTCGATGCCGTGCCGGAAGAGGACCTCGGCGCGGTAGACGTTTCCCACGCCGGCGATGACCTTCTGGTCCATGAGGAGCGCGGCGATCGTCGTACGGCTGCGGCTGATCCTGCGGTACGCGTGGGCCGGGTCGGCGTCCGGGCGGAGCGGGTCGGGGCCGAGCCGGTCGTGTACCGCCCGCTTCTCGCCGTCCGTGATCAGGGTGCAGGTGGTGGGGCCGCGCAGATCGACGTACGAGGCGTCGTCGGCGAGGCGGAGCCGGACGGTGTCCGTGGGCGGTGGCGCCGGGGCCGGGCCGAAGGTGACCTTGCCGAACAGGCCGAGGTGGATGTGGACCCAGTCGGTGTGCTCGGGCCCGGGGTCGCCGAAGCCGAGGAAGAGGTGCTTGCCGTGGGCGTCGGTGGTGTGCAGCGCGGTGCGGTCGAGAAGGGCGGCGGCGTCGGTGAACTTGCCCTGGGGGCTGGTGACGCGGAGGGGGTCGCCGGTCACGAAGGCCTCGGCGTAGTCCTTGGCCAGCCGGTGGATCGTGTGACCCTCGGGCACGGGTCCCCCCTCGCTCGCTCTTCTTCCTCGTCTGCTGTTCCGCCGCCTACCGCTGGGGGTGGTGGGCCGGGATCGGGGGGAGATCGCCGGTGGTCTCGTACGCGGAGAGCATGCCGATCCGGCGGATGTGACGCTCGTCACCGGAGAACGGCGTGCTCAGGAAGGTCTCGACGAACTTCGTCGCCTCGTCCTGGCTGTGCATGCGCGCGCCGACGGCGACCACGTTGGCGTCGTTGTGCTGACGGCCGAGTGCCGCGGTCTCCTCGCTCCACGCCAGAGCCGCCCGCACGCCCTTGACCTTGTTCGCGGCCATCTGCTCGCCGTTGCCGGAGCCGCCGATCACGATGCCGAGGGCGTCCGGGTCCGCGGCGGTCCGCTCCGCGGCGCGGAGGCAGAAGGGGGGGTAGTCGTCCTGGGCGTCGTAGATGTGCGGGCCGCAGTCGACGGGCTCGTGGCCCGCTTCCCTGAGCCACTCGACGAGGTGGTTCTTGAATTCGTAGCCCGCATGGTCGGAGCCGATATACACGCGCATGCGACGAGTGTGACACGGCTGCCGCCGCGCGGCGGCGCGGGGTGGCGAGGTGGACGCGGCCACTCCCCCACGCGGCCGGGGCCGGGTGGAGGCGTACTCCCGGGTCGCCGTGGGTGAGCGGCGGACCGGGCGGCGCGCTCGTGGCCGGTTGCCGTCCGGGGACGTGCGGTGGGACCCGGTTCCCGCCGCCGGGGACCGGGGGACGCGCGGAGGCTCGCCGTCGACCACGACCGGCGAGCCTCTCCGCCTCGGGGACCGTCAGGGGTCACCGCTTGTCGACGAACTTCCAGGCCGTCGGCAGCACGCCCATCGCCAGCGCCGCCTTCAGGGCGTCACCGATGAGGAACGGGGTCAGGCCGGCGGCGATGGCCGCGGAGGCGGACATACCGGTGGCGAGGGCCAGGTAGGGCACGCCGACCGCGTAGATGATCGCGGAGCCGAGCACCATGGTGCCCGCGGTCCGCCAGGCGGAGCGGTCGGCGCCGCGACGGGCGAGCGCGCCCACGGCGACGGCGGCCAGCAGCATGCCGAGGATGTAGCCGAAGGACGGCATCCCCATCCCCGACTTGCCCTCCGCGAACCACGGCACGCCGGCCATGCCCACCAGCGCGTACACCGCGAGGGAGGCGACGCCGCGGCGGGCGCCGAGGGTGGTGCCGACGAGCAGCGCCGCGAAGGTCTGGCCGGTCACCGGCACCGGCGAGCCGGGAACGGGCACCGCGATCTGGGCGGCGAGGCCGGTGAACGCGGCACCGCCGAGCACCAGCACGGCGTCCCGCACGCGGGAGGCCGGGACGAGGTCGGCGAGGACCTGTCCGGATCGGGCGGACGTGACGGAAGCGGTGCTCATGTGGTCTCCGCGGGGATGAGGGCGGTTGGGGACACCGCGACGCTATACCGGTGGCCCCGCGTCGATCACCGTCAGCGTTCGACAAAGCCGCGAACGGGGGCTTGGTGGGCTCCGGACAAAGAACCGAGGTGACCGGGGGTACGGGGTGACGCCGGTCACTGAGGTGAGGTGGTGTCGTCCACACGCGCCGGTGGAGAACCTGCTGTAGGGAACCACCAAACCGGCCGTCCGGCACACCGGGCGCCGGGACGGCCGTCGGCGACCCCGCCGGCACCCGCCGGGTAAGCGGAGTGCCACCCTCCGCACCGTCCCGGTCCATATGCTGGGCGGCCTCCCCATGATCACGGGGCAGCCGCCCAGACTGGACGACGTTTTTGCCGTCTCCCGCACTGGACGAGTCGCGCCCATGCCCAGCACCACCACGCAGACGCCCCCGGAGCCGGACGGTGCCTCCCTCTCGCACGGCCTGAAGCAGCGCCACCTGTCGATGATCGCCCTCGGCGGCGTGATCGGCGCCGGGCTCTTCGTCGGCTCCGGCGCCGGTATCGCCGCCGCCGGGCCCTCATCGTCCTCGCCTACACCCTCTCCGGCCTCCTGGTGATGCTGGTGATGCGGATGCCGGGCGAGATGTCCGCCGCCCACCCGTCCTCGGGTTCCTTCTCCTCGCACGCCGAGCGGGCCATCGGCCCCTGGGCGGGATTCACCGCGGGCTGGGCGTTCTGGGTCCTGCCGTGCACGGCGGTGGGCCTGGAGGGCATCGGCGCCGCGAAGATCGTCACCGGCTGGCTGCCGGGCACGCCGGAGTGCGCGTGGGTGGCCCTGTTCATGGTGGTCTTCCGCGGGTCGAACCTCGCCGCGGTGAGGAACTTCGGCGAGTTCGAGTTCTGGTTCGCCGCCCTGAAGGCCGGTGCGATCGCCCTGTTCCTCGGCCTCGGTGTACTGGCCGTCGCGGGTGTGCTGCCGGGCACGGACTCCCCCGGCACCTCCCATCTCACCGACTTCCTCCCCCAACGGCGGCGAGGGTCTGGTGATCGGACTGCTCGCCTCCGTCTTCGCGTACGGCGGTCTGGAGACCGTGACCATCGCGGCGGCCGAGTCGGAGAACCCGGTCAGGGGTGTGGCGAGCGCGGTCCGTACGGCGATGTGGCGGATCGCGCTGTTCTACGTCGGCTCGATGGCGGTCATCGTCACCCTGGTCCCGTGGGACTCCCCGGCGGTCGTCGAGGACGGCCCGTACGTCGCCGCCCTGGACAGCCTCGGCATCCCGGGTGCCGGCCCGCTGATGAACGTGGTGGTGCCGGTGGCGCTGCTGTCCGCGATGAACGCCACCATCCACGGCGCCTCGCGCATCGGCTACTCGCTGGTGCGGCGGGGTCAGGGCCCGAAAGCCCTCGGCCGGGTGTCGGGCGGGGTGCCGCGGATCGCCGTACTGGCCTCCTCGGCCTTCGGCTTCCTGTGCGTCCTGCTGAGCTACCGGCGGCCGGACGACGTCTTCCCCTGGCTGCTGAACATGATCGGCGCGGTGATCCTGATCGTCTGGATCTTCATCGCCGTCTCCCAGTTGCGGCTGCGCCGCCGGCTCGAGCGCGAGGCGCCCGAGAGGCCGGCGGTGCGGATGTGGGCGTTCCCGTGGCTGACCTGGGTGGCGCTGGCCGGGATGGCGGCGGCCTTCGTGCTCATGGCTCGGGAACCGGGCACCCGTGTGCAGCTGTACGCGACGGGCGGGATGACGCCGGCCCTGGCGGCGGTGGGCTACGCCCGGCAGCGGGCGTCCGCCCGGCACTGACCGCCTCCCCGCCCTCCGTGACGGCTCCCGCGCGGACACGCGGGAGCCGTTGCGCGTGCCCGGAGCTCAGCGGACAGCCCTTTCTGCTGTTAGCGTGTTATTGCAAGTACATTGCAATAAGCCTCCTGTCCTCGTGACCGTCTTCTCACCGTTCACCCGGCAGGCGGAAAAAGGGAAGCCCCCGTGAGGACGTGACTCACGGGGGCTTCCGGTATACGGCATTCCGGGTCACCGTTGCGCAATGGCGACACAGAGGACGAAGAGGGACTACTGCTGGACCTGCGGCACGGACCAGCAGCACCGCCGGCTGAACAAGAAGGAGGAGGACTGGCTCAAGGAACGGCTGGGCCGGTCCGGGGTCGGCGAGTTCCGGCTCTGTGTGAACGTGCTCGACGTCGACAGCGGAAAGCAGTGCCGCAACCTGCGCACGGGCTTCAACAAGAAGCCGTTCCCCGAGCCGATCAAAGTACCCGTGCTGGACTGACCGTCACAGGTTGCTGAAGTCCGGCCCCTTGGTCCGGGTGCGCTTGATCTCGTAGAAGCCCGGTACGGAGGCCACCGCGAGGGTGCCGTCCCACAGGCGGGCGGCACCCTCGCCCTGCGGGGCCGGGGTGACGACCGGGCCGAAGAAGGCGATCTCCTCGCCGTCGGGGCCGGGGACGGCGATGACCGGGGTGCCGACCTCCTGGCCCACCTTCTCGATGCCCTCCTTGTGGGAGGCGCGCAACTGGGGCTCGTACGGGGTGGAGTCCCAGTGGTCCATGAGCGACTCGGGCAGGCCGACGTCCTTCAGGGCGGCGGCGACCGTCTCCTTCTCCGGGCCCTCGTCCTGGTTGTGGATGCGGGTGCCGAGCGCGGTGTAGAGGTCGCCGAGCACCTCGGGACCGTGCTCCTCCTGTGCCGCGATGACCACCCTCACCGGACCCCAGGCCTTGACCTCGAGCAGCTCGCGGTACTCCGCGGGGAGCTCGTCGAGCTTGTCCTCGTTCAGGACCGCGAGGCTCATCAGGTGCCAGCGGACCTCGATGTCGCGCAGCTTCTCCACCTCCAGCACCCAGCGGGAGGTCATCCAGGCCCAGGGGCACAGGGGGTCGAACCAGAAGTCGACGGGCGTGGCGGGAGACTTGTCCGGCATGTCACTCCTCGGGAAGGCGGTACCTCGGGGAGAGAACACCGCGGCCCGCCCCGGCCATTCCCGGCTGCCCCGCGTCAGGGGCACATGGCAGGATCGGTGCTGTTCATCCATGACGACGACGCATGAGGAGTCCACCCGTGCCCGGTGAGAACCTGACCCGCGACGAGGCCCGGGAGCGGGCGGCCCTGCTGTCCGTCGACGGGTACGAGGTGTCCCTCGACCTGCGGTCGGCGGTCGGCGAGCACGGCGGCGAGGGCCGGCGCACCTTCCGCTCCGTGACCACCGTGCGGTTCCGCTGCGCCGAGCCGGGCGCGAGCAGCTTCGCGGATCTGATCGCGCCGGGCGTCACGGCCGTCTCGCTGAACGGCCGGGACCTCGACCCCGGCCAGGTGTTCGACGGCTCACGGATCCTGCTGGAGGACCTCGCCGCCGAGAACGAACTGGTGGTCGACGCGGACTGCGCCTACTCCCGCACCGGCGAGGGCATGCACCGCTTCGTCGACCCCGAGGACGGCGAGGTGTACCTGTACACGCAGTACGAGCCCGCCGACTCCCGTCGCGTCTTCGCCAACTTCGAGCAGCCCGACCTCAAGGCCCCGTACCGCTTCGAGGTGCGCGCGCCCGAGGGCTGGACGGTGTGGAGCAACGGCGCCGGTGAGCTCGCCGACGGCGTGTGGCGGTTCGCGGAGACCAAGCCGATCTCGACCTACATCACCTGCGTGGTGGCGGGCCCTTACCACTACGTCACCGACAGCTACGAGCGGGTCTTCGAGGACGGGACGCGCCTGGAGATCCCGCTGGGCGCGATGTGCCGCAAGGGGCTGGCCCCGCACTTCGACGCCGACGACGTCTTCCTGGTGACCAAGCAGGGCCTGGACTTCTTCCACGACCACTTCGACTACCCGTACCCGTTCGGGAAGTACGACCAGGCCTTCGTGCCGGAGTACAACCTGGGCGCGATGGAGAACCCGGGGATGGTCACCTTCCGCGAGGAGTTCATCTTCCGGGGCAAGGTCACGCGGGCGTCGTACGAGGGCCGGGCGAACGTCGTCCTGCACGAGATGGCGCACATGTGGTTCGGCGACCTGGTCACCATGGAGTGGTGGGACGACCTGTGGCTGAAGGAGTCCTTCGCCGACTTCATGGGCGCCTTCTCGCTGGTCGGCGCGACCCGTTTCACCGACGGCTGGATCACCTTCGCCAACCGCCGCAAGGCGTGGGCGTACCGCGCGGACCAGCTGCCCTCCACACACCCGATCACCGCGGACATCCGCGATCTGCAGGACGCCAAGCTCAACTTCGACGGCATCACGTACGCCAAGGGCGCCTCGGTGCTCAAGCAGCTGGTGGCGTACGTGGGCCAGGACGCGTTCCTGGAGGGCGCGCGGCGCTACTTCAAGCGGCACGCGTACGGCAACACCACCCTCGGTGATCTGCTGTCGGTCCTTGAGGAGACCAGCGGGCGGGACATGGGCGCGTGGGCCCGTTCCTGGCTGCAGACGGCGGGCGTCAACTCCCTGACGCCGCAGGTGCTGTTGGACGCGGACGGCCGGATCGACGAGCTGGCCGTCGTGCAGGAGGCCGCCGAGTCGCATCCCGAACTGCGCCCGCACCGGGTGGCGGTGGGTCTCTACCGGCGCACGGAGTCCGGCACGCTGGAACGCTACGCGCAGGCCGAGACGGACGTCGACGGCGCGCGCACGGTCGTGACGGAGCTGGCGGGCGCGGACGCGCCGGAGCTGGTCCTGGTCAACGACGACGACCTGACGTACTGCAAGACCCGCTTCGACGACACGTCGCTGGCGGCGCTGCGCGAGCACCTGGGCTCGCTGACCGACCCGCTCGCCCGCGCCCTGTGCTGGTCGGCGCTGTGGAACATGACGCGGGACGCGCTGCTGCCGGCCCGGGAGTTCATCGAGCTGGTGCTGCGGTTCGCGGGCCGGGAGTCCGACATCGGCGTGCTGCAGATGCTGCACGCGTGGGCGGAGTCGGCGGCGGTGCACTACACCGCGCCGGGGCGGCGGGAGCAGGCGGGGCGCCGGCTCGCCGAGGGCGTGTCCCTCCAGCTGTACGCGGCCGAGGCGGGCAGCGAACACCAGCTGGCGTGGGCGAGGTTCTTCGCCCGTACGGCCGAGGCACCGGCCGGCTTCGAGCTGCTGACCTCGCTGCTGGACGGCACGGTGACCCTGCCGGGTCTGGAGGTGGACCAGGAGCTGCGCTGGGCGTTCCTGGAGCCGCTGGCCGCGCACGGGGAGGCGGACGAGAAGCGGCTGGACGAGGAGCTGGCCCGGGACGACACCGCGTCCGGCAAGCGGCACCACGTGCGCTGTCTGGCCGCCCGCCCGTCGGCGGCGGTCAAGGCGCAGTGCTGGGCGCAGGTCGTGGAGTCGGACGCGCTGTCCAACGCGCTGGTGGAGGCGACGATCGCGGGCTTCGTCCAGCCGCCCCAGCGGGAGCTGCTCGCGCCGTACGCGGAGCGGTACTTCGCGGTGATCGAGCGGGTGTGGACGGAGCGGTCGATCCAGATCGGCATGGATGTGGTCCGGGGCCTCTTCCCCTCCTTCCAGGACTCACGGGCGACGCTGGACGCGACGGACGCCTGGCTCGCCTCCCACGAGGACGCGGCGCCCGCCCTGCGCCGTCTCGTCCTGGAGTCCCGCGACGACCTGGCGCGGGCGCTGCGCGGCCAGGAGTGCGACGAGGCGGCGGCCGGCCGCTGAGGGGACCGGGGCGCCGCCTTCGGCCCCGGGGTGCGGGTGAGCCGGTGGCTGCTCGCACGGTTCCCCGCGCCCCAGGAGCATGGAGCTTTGGCCTACGATTCGGCGCTCCGTGATCGTTACGGAATGCGGCACACAGCAGCCGTAACCCCTGGCCGCAGCCGAGCGGACCAGGGGTTTTCGGTATCCGAACACGCGTCCTTTAGTGAGGGCTTGTCCTCATTTGTCGACGAGCGTGTAACAGGGGTTCAAGGACGGGCGGGAGGCGGGAAATTGCCGGTCATGAACCACGACACCCCGCTCTCCCCGCGCCCCCTGCACCAGCTCTCGGCCGGCGCCGGACGCCGTGTGCTGACCCACGCACAGCTGCGCGCCCACGGCGTCTCGGCCGCCGAGGCCGGTGAGCAGTGCCGCTCCGGCGGGCCCTGGCAGCAACTCCTGCCGGGCGTGGTCCTGCTCCACCCGGGTCCGCCGACCAGCGAGGAGCGGCTGCACGCGGTACTGCTGTACGCGGCACGGGAGCGGACCGTGGGCGTCCCCGTCCAGCCCGGCACGGACCAGCCGCCCGCCTCCCCCTACGGGGAGGCCATGATCACCGGCCTTGCGGCGCTGACCCTGCACGGCTTCGCGTCCGCTCCCCCGCTGCCGTCCCTGGAGGTCGTCGACGTCCTGGTCCCGCGGCTGCGCCGGCTGCGCTCGACCGGTCCCGTCCGGATCGTCCGCGCTCCGGCCCTGCCCGTCCCGGAGCAGGTCACGGGCCTTCCGGTCGCCCCGGTACCGCGCGCGCTGGCCGACGCGGTGGCGGTCCTGGAGGACGCGACCGCCGTCCGCCGGCTGCTGACGGAGGCGGTACGCGGCGGCCACTGCGACCCGGCGGCGGTGGTGCGGGAGCTCACCGGCGCGAAGCTGCTCAACCGGCCGCACGTGGTGGACGCGGTGGACGCGCTGCTGGCCGAGGGCCGGGCGCTGGCCGAGGCCCGGCTGTACCGGATGGTCCGCGACCACGGCCTGCCGGACCCGTACTGGAACGTCGATCTGCGTCTTCCCGGCGGCCCTCACCTCGGCGGCCTCGACGCGTACTGGCCGGAGCAGGCGGTGGCGGTGGAACTCGACACCCGCGCGCCCCGGCCGGGCCGGCGCCCCGGGGACGACGCCGCGTGGACGGAGCACACCCGCAAGCGCGAGCATCTGGAACGGCTCGGCATCACGGTCGTCCACCTCACCCCGCGGGGGCTGCGCGACGCGGCGGAGCAGCAGGCGGCGGCGGTCCACACGGCCCTGACGACCGCGACGGACCGCGACCCGGCGGCGTACGTCGTGGTCCTGCCCCGGTAGTGCCCGTCCGGCGGAACATGCCGGGACAGCGGGGTCCGGCGCGCTCTTCCCCCGCTGCCGCGACGACGTGGACGGCCTCCCGGCGGCCCGCCCCCTCGCCTCGCCCCTCGACCGTCGCGTACGCCTACTCCCGCCCGTCCACCGGCTCCGCCCGCCCTGTCGGCGGGCGTTCGCGCCACAGGCGCAGCGCGATGTCGATCAGGTGGATCCGGGTCAGACCCGGAACGGTGTCGAAGGGCTGCCAGGCGGCGAGGTCGGTGGAGCCGTCGGCCTCGTTGCGGAGTTCACCGCCGGTGACCCGGGCCTCGTAGACCAGCCGTACGCCGTGATGGTCGACGGTGCGGCCGAGGCGGGCGGGAAGGTTGCGACGGGTGGAGTGCACGCCGAGCAGTCCGGTGACCTCGACGGCATAGCCGGTCTCCTCCTCGACCTCCCGGCGCACGGTGTCGCAGGGGTCCTCGCCGTGTTCCATGCCCCCGCCCGGAAGGACCCACTCGGGGACGCCGCCGGGGCCCGGGGAACGGGCGAGCAGGAGCTGTCCGTCGCATACCACCACGGCGCAGGCCGCCACCCTCAACGTCTGTCGCATCAGGGGACGTTGACCCGGCCGCCGTGCACGACCGGTCCGTTCGGCCGGCAGCTGTCCGGATGCGTCCTGACGCCACGCGCGCACCGGTGACGCACGACCCCGCGCCCGCAAGGGTGACTTGTCGGCTTCGGACCCCATCTCCCCATAAGCGCATCGGGGGTTTTCCCCACACATCCATTTTCTTCTCGCCAACCCTCGCCAAACATCACCCCTTGCGTAAGGCTCAACGATCGTCCGGCGCTGCCTTCCGGACCGTCGCGACCAGGGTCGATCGGCTCCGGTCGCTCGCGATCGTTCCTTTACTTACAAGGGATGCCGATGACCAACTCTCCCCACCGTGACTCCATATCGGGCACCAGACGCGTGGCCCGTATAGCCGTGGCCGCCGGTCTCGTCGCCGCACTCTCCGCGGCCGGACCTGTCACGCTGGCGTCCGCCGCCGACAACCCGGCCGCCGCGCCGGCCGACGCGGACGTCAAGTCAGCTCACGACAAGCTCGGTTCGGCCGACGCGGAGCTGCTCGCCGAGGCGAAGGCCGACGGCGCCAAACACGTCACGATGATGATCGCCACCGCTCCCGGAAAGACCGAGCGGGTCGCCGGGCAGCTGGACGCGGTCAAGGGCGGCTCGGTCGGCCGGACCGACGACAAGCTGGGCTACGTCCGCGCCACCGTCCCCACCGGCAAGGCCGACGCGGCGATCGCCGCCGCCACCAAGCTCTCCTCCGTGCACGGCGTCGACCTGCGCGACGAGATCCCGCTGGACGACCCCACGCCCAGTGCTGACACCACGCAGCACGCCAAGGGCAAGCACAAGGGCACGAAGTCCTACTCCGGCCCCGACCGGCGGACGCCCGCCGAGAACCCGTACAACCCGTCCTTCGAGACCGGTGCCGTCGAGTTCGTCGAGGACAACCCGAGGGCGGACGGCCGCGGCGTCACCATCGGCATCCTCGACTCCGGCGTGGACCTCGGCCACCCCGCGCTGCAGAGGACCACCACCGGCGAACGCAAGATCGTCGACTGGGTGACGGCGACCGACCCGATCGTGGACAACGACCGGACCTGGCGCCCCATGGTCTCCTCCGTCGCCGGGCCCACCTTCACCTACGGCGGCGAGACCTGGACGGCCCCGGCGGGCACGTACCAGATCAGCTCCTTCCTGGAGTCCTACACCACGGGCGGCGACGCGGGCGGCGACGCCAACCGCGACGGCGACACCACCGACTCCTGGGGCATGCTCTACGACGCCGCCGCGGGCACGGTCCGCGTCGACCTGAACAACAACCGGGACTTCTCCGACGACACCCCGATGAAGCCGTACAAGGACGGCTTCCAGATCGGGTACTTCGGCACCGACGACCCGACGACCGACGTCGCCGAGCGCCAGCCGTTCGTCGTGGAGATCCGCGAGGACGTCCCGATGGACCCCTACGGCGGCGACTGGATCGGCAAGACCGCCGACTTCGTCAACATCGGTGTCATCGAGGGCTCGCACGGCTCGCACGTCGCCGGCATCACCGCCGCCAACGGCCTGTTCGGCGGGCGGATGGACGGCGCCGCGCCCGGCGCGAAGCTCGTCTCCTCGCGCGCCTGCACCTGGTCCGGCGGCTGCACCAACGTGGCGCTCACCGAAGGCATGATCGACCTCGTCACCGAGCGCGGCGTCGACATCGTCAACATGTCCATCGGCGGTCTGCCGGCGCTCAACGACGGCAACAACGCCCGCGCCGAGCTCTACAACCGGCTGATCGACACCTACGGCGTCCAGCTGGTGATCTCCGCGGGCAACTCCGGCCCCGGTGCCAACACCATCGGCGACCCGGCCCTGGCCGACAAGGTCATCTCCGTCGGCGCCACCGTCTCCAAGGAGACCTGGGCCGCCAACTACGGCTCCGAGGTGCGGACCAAGTACGACATGATGCCGTTCTCCTCGCGCGGTCCGCGTGAGGACGGCGGCTTCACGCCGACGCTGGCCGCCCCCGGCGCCGCGATCAACACCATCCAGACGTGGGCCCCGGGCGCCCCGGTCGCCGAGGCGGGCTACTCCCTCCCGGCCGGTTACGGCATGCTCCAGGGCACCTCGATGGCCTCCCCGCAGGCCACCGGCGCCGCCGCGCTGCTGCTGTCCGCCGCGAAGCAGAAGCGCATCGACCTCACCCCGGCGAAGCTGCGCACCGCCCTCACCTCCACCGCCGAGCACATCCGCGGTGTGCAGGCGTACGAGGAGGGCGCCGGCCTCATCGACATCGAGGACGCCTGGGACGCCATCCGCGACGGTGCCACCGCGCACCAGTACGAGGTGAAGGCGCCGGTCGACACCGCGATCGACCAGTTCCTGAAGACCCCCGGCTTCGGCACGGGCCTGTACGACCGTGAGGGCGGCCTGGAGGCCGGCCAGAAGAAGACGTACGACATCACCATCACCCGTACGTCCGGCCCCGACCGTGCCCTGCGGCACGAGCTGGACCTCGAGAACAACGAGGGCCGCACCTTCCGCATCCTCGGCGACGACGACATCCGGCTGCCGCTGAACAAGCCGGTGACCGTCAAGGTCCAGGCCGCGCCCGGCTCGGCCGGCATCAAGAGCGCGATCCTGGAGGTCGACGACCCGCGCACCGAGGGTGTCGACCGGCAGATCCTGACCACCGTGGTCGCCTCGGCGCCGCTGGAGTACACCTTCTCCGCGTCCGGCACGGCCCAGCGCAACAGCACCACCTCCTACTTCGTCACCGTGCCCGAGGGCGCGAGGACGCTGGAGATCGCGATGAGCGGGCTGAAGGCCACGAGCCAGACCCGGTTCATCGCCATCCACCCGTACGGCGTCCCGGCCGACCCGACGTCGACGGTCAACTGCTACCCGAACTACGCAAACCCGGCCAACACCTGCCGTCCCGACGTGCGTTCGTACGCGGACCCGCAGCCGGGCGTCTGGGAGATCGAGGTCGAGTCGCGCCGTACGTCGCCGCTGCTCGACAACCCGTACAAGCTGGACGTCGCCGTCCTCGGCGCGGCCTTCGACCCGGAGACCGTGACGGTGCCCGAGGCGAAGATCGGCACGCCGGCCGCCGTCTCCTGGAAGGTGACGAACGAGCTCGCCGGCCTGGAGGGCAAGCTGGTGGGCGGCCCGCTCGGCTCGTCCAAGACCGACCGGCCGGCCATCAGCACGGGTGACACCCACACGACGACGGTCGAGGTGCCCGAGGGCGCCGCGTCCCTCGACGTGGCCATCGGCAACGTCTCCGACACCGCCGCCGACCTGGACCTGACGGTCTACGACCAGGCCGGCAAGCAGGTCGCCCAGTCCGCCGACGGCGACTCGGAGGAGTCGGTGTCGATCGCCTCCCCGGCGGCCGGCACGTACACCGTCGCGGTGGACGGCTACTCGGTCCCGGCCGGTTCGACGGACTACGACTACCTGGACGTGTTCTTCTCCTCCACGCTCGGTTCCGTCGCGGTCGACGGTTCCGCGCCGGTGAAGCTGGGCACGGGCGACTCGGCCACCGTCTCCGGCGACGTCACCGTCGCGGCGGCGGCACCCGAGGGACGCGCGTTCTTCGGGCGCGTGCAGCTGGTGAACGAGCGCGGCACGGTCGCGGGCCTCGGCAACGTGGCGATCGAGAAGGTCGTCCCGTAAGCGGCTGACCTACGGCAAGGAAAGGGGGCGGGCGTCCATTCGGGCGCCCGCCCCTCGTCGTACCCGGTCGTCCGTCGAGCCCTCCTCGTCCTCAGTCGCAGGTCAGGGTGCGTGACTCGGGGAGCGAGGCGGTGATCAGGGCCCGTTCGCGGGCGATGTCCGGCTCGCCGACGACCACCCTGTCCGGGTGGACGCCGTCCAGGGGCATGCCGACCAGGACGCGGTCGCCCGCGCGCAGCGGGGAACCGTCGGCGGTGTACCTGAGGAACGTGACCTCGCCCCCGCCCTGGTAGTACCGGCTCACCTCCAGCGTGACACGCTCCGTGCCGGTGGCCCCCGGCACCTGCTCCACCTCCGTCACCGAACCCTCGGCGACCAGACGCGCGCACGCCAGATAGCGAGGGCTGCCGAAGAGGACCCCGCCCGCCTCCTTGGAGTCCGCGGCGACACTGCCGTCCGCCGCGCCGGTCACCCCCTCGCCCTGCGTCACGAGCCATCCCATGCCGAGCACCAGACCGGCGGCGCCGGCGGCGACCAGTCCGCCGAGGACGACCTTCGCCGTCCGGCGACGGGGGCTGTGAGGGCGCCGTCTCGCCGACGCACCGGCCCCCTGCTCGTCCGCCGCCGCCTCACCGGGGACCGTGAGGGCGTCGCCGATCAGCGCCAGTTGCTCCCGCAGCACAGCAACATCGGCGATGGCCACCCGGTGTGCGTCCACGAGCGCCGCATCCCGCTGTGCCCATGCGGGAAGGGGCTCATCGAGGATGACGGCCATCAGCATGTCCGAACCGTCGAGCTCGTCGCGCTGGACGTTCTCCGGGTTCTCGTACCGAGGCTCCGGGTTGTCGTCTCGTGCATTCATGTCACTGGAAACCCTCCGAGGACATCCCTGGCCTCAGCCGGGGGAGGAATCGGATTCCTGCGAAGCAGGAAACGGAACGGGATTTCATCCCAAAAGTGAGGGAACATCCACACGGCAGGGTAGATTGGCCGCTGTGCGTCGCGAGAACCAAGCACGCGCAACTCCTTTGTCTTGACGGGCAACCGGGCAGGTTCCGTCCCGGCCGGTATTGAGAGCGTCGGACTCACTCGCCTGCCGAGCGGATGAGCAGCTTGAGCCAGGAATCCCCCTACTTCGGGGGGAGGGTTCAAACCACCTCGTCCTCGTGCAGGCGGGCGCGCAGGGCCCGTACGGCAGCGTGCAGCCGGCTCTTGACGGTGCCCTCCGGGACGCCGAGCTGCTCGGCGATCGAACGCACCGGCAGATCGGCGTAGAAGCGCAGCACGACGACCTGGCGCTGCGCGTCGGGCAGCCGGTCCAGGCCCCGGGCGACGGCGAGGGAGAGCACGCTGGTCTCCTCGCCGGACGGCTCTTCCGCCGGACGCAGCGCGGCCAGCCGCTCCCCGAGCCGCTCCTGGCGGCGCTTGGCCCGGTGCCAGTCCATGGCGAGGTTGGAGGCGACCACCGCCGCCCACGCGGAGACGTCCCGGGGCGCCTCCCGCCCGCTCGCGGCGCGTTCCAGCAACCGCAGGCGGACCTGCTGTACCCCGTCCGGCAGGTCCGCCTGCGGTACTCCGCCCAGTGCGAGCACCGCCCGCACCCGGCGTTCCTGCGCCGCGTCCAGCGGGTCGTCGTCGCCGGCGACGTACGCCCCCCGGCCGCGCCGGATCCTTCCGCGCAGCACTGGCCCACCCCCTCACGCTGTTTCTCCTACGACGCCACCCGGGCCCGGAACGTTCGCGCGGGTTCTCCGGGTGCGGCAGAGGCGTACGTCACACCTCCGTGTGGACGGGGGCGAACCGGGCAGGGAACCTTGCGGTCCATGACCCCCGGTGACCGAATTCCTCCTGGTCAGCGGGGTGACGGCCGAAGGTCCGCGACCTTCCCGTCCTGCCCCGCCGTCCCAGTACGCGGGCAGAACGGCAAAGAAGTGGACAGGCGGGCCGTGGTCGGCCGCATCATGGAAGAGCCTCGGCCAGGCACACATCAGGCATCAGGTACGTATCAGGACGCAGTAGGGAGTCACCGTGAGGGTCGGAATCGTCGGAGCCACCGGTCAGGTGGGCACGGTCATGCGCAGGATCCTCAAGGAACGGAACTTCCCGGTCACGGAGCTGCGCCTGTTCGCCTCGGCCCGCTCGGCGGGCACGGAGCTGGACGGCGTGACGGTGGAGGACGCGTCCACCGCCGACTACAGCGGCCTGGACATCGTGCTGTTCTCCGCGGGCGGCGCGACCTCGAAGGCGCTGGCCGAGAAGGTCGCCGCGCAGGGCCCGGTCGTGATCGACAACTCCTCCGCCTGGCGCAAGGACCCCGAGGTCCCGCTCGTCGTCTCCGAGGTCAACCCGCACGCGATCGCGAACCGCCCGAAGGGCATCATCGCCAACCCGAACTGCACCACCATGGCCGCGATGCCGGTGCTGCGTCCGCTGCACGCCGAGGCGGGCCTTCAGGCGCTGGTCGTCGCCACGTACCAGGCGGTGTCCGGTTCCGGTCTCGCGGGCGTCGCGGAGCTGCACGGCCAGGCGCAGAAGGTGATCGACGAGGCCGACAAGCTGACCCACGACGGTTCGGCGGTCGACTTCCCCGAGCCCGGCGTCTACCAGCGCCCCATCGCCTTCAACGTGCTTCCCCTCGCGGGCAGCCTCGTCGACGACGGTCTGAACGAGACCGACGAGGAGCAGAAGCTGCGCAACGAGTCGCGCAAGATCCTGGACATCCCCGGGCTCAAGGTCTCCGGCACCTGCGTGCGCGTCCCGGTCTTCTCCGGCCACTCGCTGCAGATCAACGCCCGTTTCGCCCGCCCGATCAGCGCCGAGCGCGCGACCGAGCTGCTGGCGCAGGCCCCCGGTGTCGTCCTCACCGACATCCCCACCCCGCTGCAGGCCGCCGGCCAGGACCCGTCGTACGTGGGCCGCATCCGCCCCGACGAGACGGTCGAGAACGGCCTCGCGCTGTTCGTCTCCAACGACAACCTCCGCAAGGGCGCCGCGCTGAACGCGGTGCAGATCGCGGAGCTGGTCGCGGCCGAGCTCAAGGGCTGAGCGGGCCGACGCACGTCGCGAGGGGCGGTCACCGGGCTCGGTGACCGCCCCTCGGCGCGTTCACAGCGCCAGATGTCGCCGCAGCGCCACGTCGATCTCGGCCATACGCTGCCGTGGGACCGCACCGATCGGCCGCAGCAGCCTGTCCGGGGCCAGCGCCCGGACTTGCTCGCACTGCGCCTTGCAGTCCTTCAGGAGCCCGCACTCCCCCGCGGGCAGCAGCACCTGGAACGGGTAGACGCGGGACGTGTTCGTCGTCAGCGGCACCAGCGTGATCACACCCCGCCCGGCCCGCTCGACGGCCGCGTTGGCGCCGTCGTTCGAGACGATCACGCCAGGACGTGCCTTGTTGGCCTCGCTGCCCCGGGCCGGCCCGTAGTCGACCAGATAGATGTCACCGCGCTTCATCGGACACCCCGTCCCCCGAGAAGCGGTCCCAGAACTGCGCGTCCTCGCTCTCGTCCCACTCCGCGAAGGCCTCCGTGTACTGCTGCTCGAGTTGCGCTTGCCGTAGCAGTTCGATCGCGGCGTGTATCACCGAGGACCGGGAAGCGGCGTCCATACGGGCGGCGTACTCGTCGACGAAGGCGACATCCTCCTGCGGCAGACTCACACTGATCTTCATACATTCAATGCTACCCAGGGTATGACCCTCTCGGCTACCCATACCCGGTGCCAGCGCGACCGGAGCCCCTCCCTCAGGTCCGACCGAGGGGTATCCCCATGGTCCGGCTGCGTCATCGCCCGATGCCGATCCCGCGTGGAAGGATGACGCAACCCACACATAACGAGGAGATGACCGCGTGCCTGGCACAAACCTGACCCGCGAAGAGGCGCAGCAGCGGGCGAAGCTGCTGACCGTTGACTCGTACGAGATCGACCTGGATCTCTCCGGCGCGCAGGGTGGGGGTACCTCCCACTCGAGCGAAGCCGAGAGTGGGGGAGGGACCTACCGGTCCGTGACCACGGTGCGCTTCGACGTGGCCGAGGACGGAGACGGCGCCGAGTCGTTCATCGACCTGGTCGCTCCGGCCGTGCACGAGGTGACCCTCAACGGTGACTCCCTCGACCCCGCCGAGGTCTTCGCGGACTCCCGCATCGCCCTGCCGGGCCTGTTGAAGGGCCGCAACATCCTCCGGGTGGAGGCGGACTGCGCGTACACCAACACGGGTGAGGGCCTGCACCGCTTCGTCGACCCGGTCGACGGCCAGGCGTACCTCTACACCCAGTTCGAGGTGCCGGACGCCCGCCGCGTCTTCGCGAGCTTCGAGCAGCCGGACCTCAAGGCGACCTTCCGGTTCACCGTGAGGGCGCCGGAGGGCTGGACGGTCGTCTCCAACTCGCCGACCCCCGAACCGAGCGGCAACGTCTGGGAGTTCGAGCCGACCCCGCGCATCTCGTCGTACATCACGGCGCTGATCGTCGGCCCGTACCACTCCGTGCACAGCGTGTACGAGAAGGACGGCCAGTCCGTCCCGCTCGGCATCTACTGCCGCCCCTCGCTCGCCGAGTACCTCGACGCGGACGCCGTCTTCGCGGTCACCCGGCAGGGCTTCGAGTGGTTCCAGGAGAAGTTCGACTACGCGTACCCGTTCGCGAAGTACGACCAGCTGTTCGTACCGGAGTTCAACGCGGGCGCCATGGAGAACGCGGGCGCGGTGACGATCCGCGACCAGTACGTGTTCCGGTCGAAGGTGACCGACGCCGCGTACGAGGTGCGGGCCGCGACGATCCTGCACGAGCTGGCCCACATGTGGTTCGGCGACCTGGTCACCATGGAGTGGTGGAACGACCTGTGGCTGAACGAGTCGTTCGCCACCTACGCCGAGGCCGCCTGCCAGGCCGACGCGCCCGGCTCGAAGTGGCCGCACTCGTGGACGACGTTCGCGAACCAGATGAAGACCTGGGCCTACCGCCAGGACCAGCTGCCGTCCACGCACCCGATCATGGCCGACATCGGCGACCTGGACGACGTGCTCGTCAACTTCGACGGCATCACGTACGCCAAGGGTGCGTCGGTGCTGAAGCAGCTCGTCGCGTACGTCGGTGAGGACGAGTTCTTCCGGGGCGTGCAGGCGTACTTCAAGCGCCACGCGTACGGCAACACGCGCCTGTCGGACCTGCTGGGCGCCCTGGAGGAGACCTCCGGCCGCGATCTGAAGACGTGGTCGAGGCAGTGGCTGGAGACGGCCGGCATCAACATCCTGCGCCCGGAGTTCGAGACGGACGGCAACGGTGTCATCACCTCCTTCGCCGTCCGCCAGGAGGCCCCCGCGCTGCCGGCCGGCGCGAAGGGCGAGCCGACCCTGCGCCCGCACCGCATCGCGATCGGCTTCTACGACCTCGACGAGGCGAGCGGCAAGCTGGTGCGCGGCGACCGCGTCGAACTGGACGTCGACGGCGAGCTGACCGCCGTGCCGCAGCTGGCCGGCAAGCGCCGTCCGGCGGTCGTCCTCCTCAACGACGACGACCTGTCCTACGCCAAGGTCCGCCTGGACGAGCAGTCCCTGGCCTTCGTCACCGAGCACCTGGGCGACTTCGAGTCCTCGCTCCCCCGCGCGCTGTGCTGGGCCTCCGCCTGGGACATGACGCGGGACGCGGAACTCGCCGCCCGTGACTACCTCTCCCTCGTCCTGTCGGGCATCGGCAAGGAGTCCGACATCGGTGTCGTGCAGTCGCTGCACCGCCAGGTGAAGCTGGCGATCGACCTGTACACCGATCCGGCCGCCCGCGAGACGCTGCTGTCCCGCTGGACCGACGCCACGCTGGCCCACCTGCGGTCCGCGGAGGCGGCGAGCGACCACCAGCTGGCGTGGGCACGCGCCTTCGCGGCGACCGCCCGCACCCCGGAGCAGCTGGACATGCTGGAGGGGCTGCTGGCCGGCACGCAGACCGTCGAGGGCCTGGCCGTCGACACCGAGCTGCGCTGGGCGTTCGTCCAGCGGCTGGCGGCGGTGGGCCGCTTCGACGAGGCGGAGATCGCCGGCGAGTACGAGCGGGACAGGACGGCGGCCGGTGAGCGCCACGCCGCGACCGCCCGCGCGGCCCGTCCGACGGAGGAGGCCAAGGCGGAGGCCTGGGCCTCGGTCGTGGAGTCCGACAAACTCCCGAACGCCGTCCAGGAGGCCGTCATCGCCGGCTTCGTCCAGATCGACCAGCGCGAGCTGCTGGCCCCGTACACGGACCGGTACTTCGAGGTCCTGGCGGACGTCTGGTCGTCCCGCTCGCACGAGATGGCCCAGCAGATCGCGGTCGGCCTCTACCCCGGCATCCAGGTCTCGGGCGAAACCCTCGACAAGACCGACGCCTGGCTGGCGGCCACGGCCCCGGGCGCGGCCCTGCGCCGCCTGGTCTCGGAATCCCGCGCGGGAGTGGAACGGGCGCTGCGCGCCCAGGCGGCGGACGCGGGAGCGTAACCCGTACGCCTGCCGCACCAGGGGCGCCCGGCTTCGTGCCGGGCGCCCCTGTTTCCGTACGAGGGGTGGTCAGCGCAGCACTTGGAGAACGCGCTCACGCAATGCCTCGTCCTCGATACCGACCGCGTCCCGCCATGCGGCGGCCGTAACCTCCTCGGCCTGCACCGCGACGACTTCGGCCGCCGTGCGGAAGACGAACCGGAAGTCGAAATGCCGGTGGTCCGGCTCGCCCTTACCGGGGTTGGCCGGGATCGGGTGGTCATCGATGTGCACCGGCCGCCGCCCGACCGGGGTGATCGCCGACAGTGGAATGCCGGTCTCCTCGGTCAACTCCCGCTGTGCGGCCGCGAGGAGGCTGCTGTCCTCGGTCTCGACGTGCCCGCCCGGGAGAAGCCAACGGTCCAGGGCGCGGTGGCGGATGTGGAGCACGCGGCCCTCCGCATCGCTGAGAACCGCTCCGGCGGTCACATGGCCACGGAACTCCTTGCGGCTGCTGAGGTCCGCGGCTTCGTCCAGAAGCTCGGACAGGGCAGTCAGCCGCTCCCCCTCGTCCGGGTACGCGCCGAGATACTCGTCGAGCGTCGCGCGGATGTGATCGGCAGTGATGGGCATGGGGTGTCTCCTCACCTGTTGAAGTAGTCGAGCCAGGTCGCGGCGATGGTGGCCCGGTCGGCCGACCCGATCTCGTGCAGGCCCGGTTCCAGGTTGCCGCGCACGAGGGCCGCGGAAGCGGCCAGGATCTCGGCCTGCACGAGGAAGATGAACGGTCCGACACTCGCTCCGTGGAGAAAGTTGACGGCGTTGCCTCCGTTGAGCAGGTAGAAGTAGTGCCCGGTCGTCAGATACCGGGTGACGTTCTGACCCACGTGGGCCCGCTCGTACACGTCGTGCACTCCCGCGAGTTCGAGTTCATCCTCGCTGCTGGTAACGGTGGCGACGTACGCACCGTTGCGCAGGCGGCCGAAAGCCTCTCCCCGCATCGAAAGTGCGCCGCTGGCACACAGGACCAGCCCGGCGTCCTCAAGCCCCGCTTCCAGTGCGCGCGCCACTGAGAAGCCCTGGGAGAGAGCTTGCGTACGCCGAACCGGGTCGATGTCGTGGACCGTGACGCGCACGCCCTTCGCGTGGAGCAGACGCGCAATGCTCGAACCCAGCTTCCCGAAGCCGATGACGAGGGCGGTGCGGCCGTGCAGGATGTCGCCACGGCTGCGCATGAGTGCCTCGGTCGAGAACACGACGGACTGCCCTACCAGGAAGTCTTCCGGCTCCTTGAGTGGTGAGCGGGCCACCGAGACGACCGGACAGGGCAGCTTGTCGAGTTCGGCGTACCGGCGGTGGCCGTTCTCGGTGTCCTCGACCACGCCGGCGATGCTTCCCGAGAAGCGCTCGCACAGGGCATGGAGTGAGGGCGCAAAGTATCCGCCCACATCGAGCAGGGCGACCCGCAGTCCCGCCGCTTTCTCCTCGACGTACCGCAGTGCGCGGTCAGGGTCGGCGAACAACTCCCGCGACAGCTTGTCGCACACGTACCCGCTGCTCTCGACCCGCCTCACGGCCTCCGGATGCACGGACTTGGGTTTGGGTAACACCGCCCGCAGTTCGGTCACCGCCGCCACACCCCGAACGAACGCCGGACGCTCCGGCAACAGATGCGTGATCAGCAGTGAGGCCGGTCTGTCCGCCGGAGCGAAAAGAGAGGCAATACGCCCGAAGTAGGCGTTGAGTCGCGCGTGCTCAGCTGCTTCCATCGCTGCCCTTCCATTGTGAGTCCATCTTGAGTACGGCCCAGACGGTCTTGCCGGGGTCGTGCGGCGTCACACCGAAGTCGTCGGCGAGGGCCATGACGAGGTGCAGCCCCCTCCCTCCACAGCTGTCCGGCGCCATCCTGGGTACCTGCGGCCACCCCGCCCCGCTGTCCCGCACCTCGATGCGGACGAATGGACCGTCTCCGACCACCACCAGCGCGTACTCACGCCTCGGCGGCACACCGTGCAGCAGAGCATTGGTCGTCAGCTCCGACACACAGAGGCGTACGTCGTCCTGTCGCTCCCGGTAGCCCCACTCGGTGAGTGTTTCGAGAGCGAACCTGCGCGCGATCGGCACAGAGTGGCGAGTGCGCGGGAACCGGCGTTGCCGAGACAGAAGCACAGTGAGCGCCCCCTTGATCCAGTGGTTGCAAGGCCGGAGAAAGCGTATCACTATTCGCGAATAGCAGTAAGCCATGAGCGGACTCGGGAAGCGCTTCGCTTAACGTGTAAAGCAGCAAGGTCGAACAACCGCCCTCATGGAGGCCACAGTGAGCGACAGCACGTGGGTCAGCACCTCGTTGCCGTATCTGACTGCACGGGAAAGGGGGCGGCCGGACGCATGGGCGGCCGAGGCAGAGACACGCGGAGGCAAAGGCACACAGCGCATTGCGTACGCCGGTGAGGCCGCAGCCACGGAGGAAGTTGCCGCGCTTCTCGGGCTGCCGCCGGAGGAGACGGTGATCGTGCGCCGCAGGGTGATCGAACTCGATGGGGCACCCTGCGAACTGACGGACACCTACTATCCCGCACACATCGCCCGAGGAACCCGCCTTGCCGAGGAGAGGAAGATCCCGGGCGGCGCCGTGACATTCCTTGCCGAGCGCGGACACGTCGGCGCCCGCGTGCGCGAGGACGTGACCGCGCGGATGCCGGACGCGGAGGAGCGCGAGATCCTGCGCCTGGGACCGGACGAACCGGTACTCCGGCTGAACCGGGTCACGCTCGACGGCGACGACCGGCCCTTCCAGGTCGACATGATGGTCATGCCGGCCCACCGGCAGCAGTTGCGTTACGAGATCCGGATCGGATGACAGTGCCCACCACCCACACCGACTCACCCGACCGCCGGTCGCTCCATGAACGGATCGCCGCCGACCTCCGGGACGAGATCATGAGCGGCGACCTGGCACCAGGCGCCAACCTTCCCTCCACCACACAGCTCAAGGAGCGATTCGACGCCTCGAACGCGACCATCCAGAAGGCCCTGCATGTCCTCAAGGACGAGCAACTGGTCGTCGGCCGCGCCGGCTCCGCCGTGACGGTCCGCGAACACCGGCAGCAGACCATGCGCCCGGCCGCTTACATGGCTCCCGCGGCCCCGGGGACGCCCTATCGCTGGCTGACCGAGGCGGCACAGCCTGGCGCCCAGGCACACAGCACGTTGCTCGACGTGGTCGAGACGCGGCCTCCGGCCGACGTGGCGTCCTCACTGGACCTCGACGACGCCGAGAACGCGGTACTACGTCACCAGATCCTGTACATCGACGGAGAACCGGTCGAACTGGTCAAGTCGTACTACCCCCTGTCCCTCGCCCGGGACACCGCCATCATGGCCAAGCGAAAGATCAAGGGCGGCACTCCTGCACTCCTGAGCCAACTCGGATTCCCACCACGCCTGAGCGTCGACCGCGTCTCGGCCAGAGTCCCCACCCAGGAGCAGTACCAGGCGTTGAACCTGCCCAGTGACCTTCCAGTGCTCCGAACCCTGCGCGTGGTCTACAGCGATGCCGACCGCCCGGTGGAAGCCACGGTCATGGTCAAGGCAGGCCATTTGTACGAGCTGCAGTACGAGTTCACTCCCAGCTGAGGAAGCGCCGTCCCGTCGGGAAGAATCCAGGAGCCTTTCGGTCACGTCCCAGGCAGGATGCCTCTATGGACCATGTTCTGTGCGGGCTTGCAACCAACGTGAGCCTGCCGCACCAACTGGTCGACCGACTGATCGCGGCCGCTGACGCGGACATCGCTGCGGCTCTTGCACGTCGAGCGGACCTCAGCCACACGCAGGCGGTCGCACTGGCCATGCGGGCTGAGGAGAGCGCCGCGTGGCTTGCCTGCGCAGGCCTGCTGACCGCCGCCGACATCGACCCCGCGACACAACCGGACGGCGCGCTCGCCCTGCTTGCCGGGCGCGCCGGACGCCCGGAATGGGCGCGTCTCTTCGCGGAAGACCCAGTCGTCGAGCGCCGGGAGAAGCTGGCCGCCTGTTCCGGCCTTCCGCCCGACGTGGTGGAGATGCTGGCCGGCGACTCGGACATACAGGTCGTCGCGGAACTCGCATTGTGGACGACACCGGAGACGGCCACCGGACTTGCGGCGCACCCGCATGCCGAGGTCCGCCGCGCGGTGGCGGCCAACGAGGCCGCGCCACCGGCCGTACTGGCGGCGCTGCTCACTGGTGAAGGGCTTTCTCCCGCGCCGCGGTGCCTGGTCTGCGACCATGAGGAGGTGCCGTTCGTGCACGATCCGCAATGCTCGCGACTCAACTGCGAGCTGCTGCCCGGCGCCTCCTGCGACGGCTCCCACGAGTCCACCGGGCAAGATACACAGCAGATGGCGATTCGGAACCCGGCTACGCCCATCGAAGCCGTCGTCAGCTTCGTCGGTCACCCTTTACTGTTGCTGCGCTGGGCGCTCGCCGGCCGCCCCGATCTTCCGTCGGATGTCTGCGCTCGGCTCGCCGTCGACGCACATCCCGGTGTCCGAGCCGACGTCGCCGGGATTTCCACGACCGACGGCGCCCTGATGCGCGTACTGGCCGCCGATCGTGACCACGGAGTGCGGCGCAGTCTCGCCCACAACCCACACGTACCGCTCGACGTGCTGACCCACCTGGCCGGCGTCACCAAGATCGGCGCGACTCTGCTGCCGCGGATCGCCTCCGCATCCCCCGACGAGGTCGAGAAGCTGGCCGGATCATCGAACCCGGCCGCGCGGATGCTCATAGCCCAGCGACGCGATGTGCCACCCGCTGTACGGGACGCGCTGGCTGCCGACTGCGACGCAAAAGTGGTCAAGTCCATCGCCCCGCACCCGGGCCTCTCGGAAGGCCGACTGCGCACCGTGCTCGACCGGCACGGAGTCCGCGCCATCGCCAAGGTGGCCGCCAATCCGGACGCGACTCCGGCCCTTCTGGAAGACCTTGCCCGGCACAAGCCACCGGTACAGAAGGCGTTCCGCGAAATCGCCCGGCACCGCAATGCGTCGGCACCAGCACTGCTCGCCTGCCTGGGAGACACACGGGCGAGGCCCATAGCCGCCGGCCGCCCAGCCCTTCCGCCGCCGATCATCGAAGGGCTGCTCACCGACGCGGACTGGCAGGTGGTGGAGGCGGCATCCGCCAACCCCTCGCTGCCAGTCACGACCGGTGCGCTGCGGATCGGGCCTGGGACGCGGACGCCTCGCCGCCGGAACCTCCGGAGCCCTTCGAGCCGGCAGCGGAGCGCGAGGACGGGCGCGGGCTGGCGCTGGTGCGGGCCTGCGCCGACACGTGGGGGTGGCAGCTGACCAGGGGAGGGAGCAGGGGAAAGGTGGTGTGGTGCGAGCTGACGCCGACTGGAGAGGCAGTTTAGGAACGTTCGTTCTTGACTGGTCGTTCTTGAATCCCGTAGGGTCACCGGCATGGGACGACCACGCACCTTCGACACCGACCGGGCCGTCGAGTCCGCGGCCGCCCTCTTCGCCACGCATGGCTACGAGGGCACCTCGGTGGACGACCTGGTCTCCGCCACCGGAGTCCACCGGGGCAGCCTCTACAAGGTGTTCGGGTCGAAGAGGAGTCTGCATCTGACCGCCCTTCGCCATCACCTCGATCACGAGATCCACCCGAGCACGGCAGCCATCGCCACCCTCACCGACCCCGAGCAGGCGCTGACCGCGGCTATCGCCTCCTACGACAACGGACCGGCCTCCGGGCTGCTCCTGCTCGCCGCCGCCGAGCGCGCACCCCATGACGCCGACGTCGCCGCGCTGGTCGCGGAGGGCATCGCCGCGCTGGAGGACGCCCTGCGTCCTTCCCATGGCGACGCCGCGCCGCACCTCACCTCCACCGTCCTCGGCGCGCGCCTGAGGCTGCGCGCCGCCCGGCCGACCGTCTCCAAGGAGCACTGACCATGGCCCTGATCTCCGTCGACCGCGAACGCGGCCTGCTGACTGTCGAGTTCCGGGGCCTCGACAAACTCTGGACACTCAAGAGCCGTCTGGAGATTCCCCTCGCGCATGTGCGCGGCGCCACCCATGACCCCGGGATGGCACGCGAGCCGAAGGGCATACGCGTCGCCGGGACCCACTTCCCGGGCTACATCACCGCCGGACGCTTCCGGCAGGGTGGGGAACGTCTCTTCTGGGATGTGAAGAACCCGGACAAGGCGGTCGTCGTGGCGCTCGCCGATGGCGGGACCTACGACCGCCTCGTCATCGAGGTCGACGACCCCCGCGCCACCGTGGCGCTCATCGAGCGGTCCATCGAACGCGGTTGACGCCTCGCGGACGACTCAGCGGCCCACGGCGCAGGCGTCCCCGTCGAGCATGAACCGTGCCGGCGGGGACGCGTCGCCGGTGTGTTCGGTGAGGTAGCCGAGGGTGACGCTCGCGCCGGGGGCGATCGTGGCGTTGTGCGGGGCGTTGACCGCCGTGATCACGTTGCTGCCCTGGGTCAGGGTCGTGTTCCAGTCGGAGACGACCGTCTGGCCGAGGGCGAGCGGGAACTCCAGCGTCCAGCCGTTCACGGGGGTGTCACCGGTGTTGGTGACTTTGAGGTCGACCGTCGCCCCGGTGCCCCAGGCCGTCACCGTGCGGTCCACCCGGCAGGTGGGCTCCTCCTGGGCGAAGGACACCTTGTGCAGGCCGCCGGGGAGATCGTTGACCACGTAGAACTCGCCGTCGGCGGTCGTGCCGATCGACGTCACCTGGGTCGGCATCTCCCCGATCTCCGCCTGCTCGTAGCCGCCGTTGCCGTCGGGGCGCAGCGCCCACACCGTGGACGAGCAGTAGTCGGTGGCGATGTACGTGCCGCCGGCCAGGTCGGCGTGGTCCCGGCCCCGGTAGACGTGGCCGCCGATGACCGAACAGCCGCCGGTGTAGGGGGAGTACGTGAACACAGGGTCCGTGTACTCCTCGCCGGGCAGGCAGCCGCCGTTCGCGAACTTCTCCAGGCCCTCGTAGCAGGACCAGCCGAGGTTCAGCCCGCCCCGGCCGGGAGCGAGGTGGTCGATCTCCTCCCAGCGGCCCTGGCCCACGTCGCCGATCCACATCGAGCCGTCGGCGGCGTCGAAGGAGAACCGCCACGGGTTGCGCAGGCCGTACAGCCAGATCTCGTCACGGGCGCCGGGCGTGCCCACGAACGGGTTGCCGGCGGGGACGCAGTACGGAAGCGGGTCACAGGCACGGCTCACGTCGATGCGCATGATCTTGCCGAGGAGGGTGTCCAGCCGCTGCCCGGAGCGGAAGGGGTCGCCGGAGCCGCCGCCGTCGCCGATGCTCCAGTACAGGTTGCCGTCGGGACCGAACGCGAGCTGGCCGCCGTTGTGATTGCTGAACTCGGCGTGTTCCTGCGAGAGGAGGGGTTCCAGGCGGGAGTCGTCGAGGCGGTAGCGGGCGACGGTGACCGCGCCGTCGGGCAGTGCCGTGTAGGCCAGGTAGAGGTGGTGGGTGGCGGCGAAGTCGGGCGGGAGTGCGATACCGAGCAGGCCGCGCTCGTTGCCCGACTCGTCCACGGCTGACGTGATGTCGAGGAGGGGTGCGGCCGCCAGGCCGGTGTCCGGGTGGTAGACGCGTACGGTGCCGGACTTCTCGGTGATGAACAGGCGGTCCGTGCCGTCGTCGGGGGCGACCAGGGCGGTGGGGCGCCGCAGGCCGGAGGCGACCTGGGTGGTGGTGGCGCGGAGGGAGGGGAGAGGGACCGAGGGCGCGGCCTTCGTCGTCTCCTTCGGGGGCGGTGCGGGGTCCGCCGCGGCCGAGGGCAACGGGGCGAGCACGGTCAGCAGGAGAGCCAGCAGAACGGGCCCGGTCCAGCGGGGTCGTGGCATGTCGGCTCCAGAAACGAGGGGGGACGCTGACACAGCGGTGGTGCTTCTGGTGCTTCCGGTGCTTCTTCGGGTGCTTCTTGGGGTGGCGGGCGCGACCGGTCCTCCTGCCGCGGTTCGACGGCGGCGTGGGAGCGCTCCCGCGACCTCCCAGGCTGCGCGTCGCCGCACAGGGCGGCAATGATGGAACGCGCCACTTTCGCCCCACATGGCGCGAACGGTGCGGTCGCCTCAGCACCGGACCTTCGGGGGTCCGGCGGCCACCGGAACGGTGCGGGAGGGCTCGGGCACCGCGGGTGCCGCGCCGGGGCGCGCGGTGATCTGTCCCGCCACCGTCGCCCCGAACGCCACCGCCATGCCGGTCAGTTGCAGCGGTGTCAGGGTCTCGCCGAGGGCCGCCCAGCCGACCACCGCCGCCGCGAGCGGGGAGAGCGGGCCGAGGAAGGTGACCTGGGTGGCGGCGAGGCGGCCGATGCCCCGGAACCAGAGCCAGTACGCGACCGCCGTGTTCGCCAGGGCGAGGTAGACGTACCCGCCGGCCGCCGCGGCGTCGAGGGCGGGCGGGGCGCCCTCGACCAGGAAGGCGAGGGGGGCGATCAGCAGGCCGCCCGCGGTGAGCTGCCAGCCGGTGAGGGCGAGAGGGCCCACACCCTCGGGGCGGCCCCAGCGCTTGGTGAGCACCGTGCCGGCGGACATGGACGCGGCGGCGGCGAGGGCCGCGAGGACGCCGACGGAGTCGAGCGCGCCCGTCGCCTTCAGGACGACCAGGCTGACGCCGAACGCGGCCACGACGCCGGTGAGGACGTTGCGGACCGTCGGCCGCTGACCCAGCAGCAGCGCCGAGAGGGCGACCACGAGCAGGGGCCCGACCGACCCGACGACCGCCGCCATACCGCCGGGCAGCCGGTACGCGGAGAGGAACAGCAGGGGGAAGAAGGCGCCGATGTTGAGCGCGCCGAGCACCGTCGTCTTCCACCACCAGACACCGCGCGGCAGGACCCGGACGAGGGCGAGCAGGACCAGTCCGGCGGGCAGGGCGCGGGCGAGACCGGTGAACAGGGGGCGGTCGGGCGGGAGGAACTCCGTGGTCACGGCGTAGGTGGTGCCCCAGGAGACGGGGGCGAGGGCGGTCAGCGCGATGACGACGATGGCGCGGTTCGCTGCCATGGCGGAGCACCTCTTCCAGGTAGGTCGATGGAAAATAGCTTAGCTTCAAGCTACTTTCCGTCAAGCTTCTTTCCAGTGATCTACTTTCTTGCGGGCGACCCGGGCCCGGCGGATACTCCCGTCATGAGCACTCCCCCCGAGCAGCACTCCAAGGACCCCGTCGACGCGATCGTCGAGCAGTGGGCCCAGGTCAGGCCCGACCTCGACACGGCCGGCATGGAGGTCTTCGGGCGCGTCTACCGGCTCGCGCGCGCCATGGGCGACCGGATGGAGAGGGCGTACGCCCGGTACGGGATCTCACGCGGGGAGTTCGACGTCCTGGCCACCCTGCGCCGGACCGGGGAGCCCTACACCCTCTCCCCCCGGCAGCTCTCGGGCACGCTGATGCTCACCACCGGCGGGATGACGGGCCGCCTCGACAAACTGGAGCGCGCGGGGCTGCTGCGCCGCTCCCCCGACCCGCACGACCGGCGCGGACTCCAGGTCACGCTCACCGACGACGGGCTGCGGCTGATCGACGAAGCGGTCGGCGCGGGCCTCGCGGAGCAGACGGAGGCGCTGTCCGCCCTGGACGGGGAACGGGCGGCCCAGCTGTCCGGCCTGCTGCGGGAGCTGCTGCTCGCGACCGAGCGGTAGGGCCGGGCGCGGGGCGTCAGCCGACGTGGGTCGCGTCAGCCGATGTGCGTCGCGAGCGCGGACCGGTGAGGAGATCGCACCGGGCAAGGGGCGCGTGGGCGGCGCGGGAGGGTGCGTGGGCAGCGCGGAGGGCGCCGGCGCCGTGTTCGGCGGTGCCGGCGCCCTCGGGAGAGTGCGTGGTGGGCTGCCCGGGTGAGCGGCCCGCTCCGGATCAGGCCTTGGCTTCGGCCTTGGTGCTGATGTTGGAGCTGGTGATGTCCTTCTTCTTGTGCGACTTGTCGCCGATCATCACCAGTGCGGCGATGGCCAGGAACAGGCCGATGGGGGCCAGGACGTAGAGGCCCAGCGTCTCGATGACGCTGAGGCCCGCGCCGGGGTCGTCGCCGTCGTCGCGGGTGAGCGCGAGCGCGGGGGACGTCATGAGCAGCATCATCAGCGTCGTACCGGCTGCCAGGGCGCCGGCGCGCAGGGCGTTCTTCTTGTCCACGGTCCCCAAAGTATCGAACGCGGGTGGGCTGCGCGCGCTCGGGGTGGTGCAACGGGCTGCGGGGGGTGTGCTGGGTGCGCCGGAGCGGGGACAGGGCGGCGAGGAAGTTCGGCAGCATCGCACCGCCGAAGACGA
>NZ_NEUB01001031.1 GCF_002910825.1 Streptomyces sp. SM1
TCAGGCGTCGATGATCACGGGGATGATCAGCGGCCTGCGGCGGTAGGTGCGGAACGCCCAGTTCGCCACGGCGCGGGCGAGGAGCTGTTCGAGCTGGCGCGCGTCCCCGACCCCCTCGTCTGCCGCCCTGGACAGGGTCTTCTCGATGACGGGGACGACCGGCTCGAAGGTGGTGTCGTCGTGGACGAAGCCGCGGGCCAGGAAGTCGGGCGCCTCGGCGAGGGCGCCGGTGTCCGCGTCGACGATCGCCACCACCGTGAGCACACCTTCCTCCGCCAGCGTGAGGCGGTCCTTGAGGGACGCCTCCGTGGCTCCGCCGACCTCCATGCCGTCCACGTAGACGTTGCCCGCGGGGACCTTGCCGGTGATGGACGCGCGCCCGTCGACGAGGTCGACGACGACGCCGTCCTCGGCGATGACCACCCGCTCGGGGTCGAGACCGGTGCGGACGGCGAGGTCGCCGTTGGCCCGCAGATGGCGCCATTCGCCGTGTACGGGCATGACGTTGCGGGGCTTGACGATGTTGTAGCAGTAGACGAGTTCGCCGGCGCTCGCGTGCCCGGAGACGTGCACCTTGGCGTTGCCTTTGTGGACCACGTTCGCGCCCCACCGGGTGAGTCCGTTGATCACCCGGTAGATGGCGTTCTCGTTGCCTGGGATGAGGGAGCTGGCGAGCAGGACGGTGTCGCCCTTGCCGATGCGGATCTGGTGGTCGCGGTTGGCCATCCGGGACAGCGCGGCCATCGGTTCGCCCTGGGAGCCGGTGCACACGAGAGTGATCTTGTGGTCCGGGAGCTTCTCCAGCTCCTTGGTGTTCACGACCAGACCGGACGGGACCTTCAGATAGCCCAGCTCGCGGGCGATGCCCATGTTGCGGACCATGGAGCGGCCCACGAAGGCGACCTTGCGGCCGTGCTGGTGGGCGGCGTCCAGGACCTGCTGGATGCGGTGCACATGGCTGGCGAAACTGGAGACGATGACCCGGCGCGGGGCGGTGCGCATCACCTGCTCGATCGCCGGGTTCAGCTCTCGCTCGGAGGTGGTGAAGCCGGGTACCTCGGCGTTGGTGGAGTCGGTGAGGAACAGGTCCACGCCCTCCTCGCCGAGGCGGGCGAAGGCACGGAGATCGGTGATGCGGTCGTCGAGCGGGAACTGGTCCATCTTGAAGTCGCCGGTGTGCAGCACCATCCCGGCGCCGGTGCGGATCGCGACCGCGAGGCTGTCCGGAATCGAGTGGTTGACCGCCACGAACTCGCAGTCGAAAGGCCCGAAGCGGCGCCGGTCGCCCTCGCGCACGCGCACCGCGCGGGGCCGGATGCCGTGCTCCTTGAGCTTGGCCTCCAGGAACGCCAGCGTCAGCTTGGAACCGACGACGGGGATGTCGGACCGCTCGCGCAGCAGGTACGGCACACCGCCGATGTGGTCCTCGTGCCCGTGGGTGAGGACGATGGCCACGACGTCGTCCAGCCGGTCCCGGATCGAGGTGAAGTCCGGCAGGATCACATCCACGCCGGGCTGGGTCTCCTCCGGGAACAGCACGCCGCAGTCGACGATGAGCAGTTTGCCGGCGTACTCGAAGACGGTCATGTTGCGACCGATCTCACCCAGGCCGCCCAGGGCGACGACCCGCAGCCCTCCCTCGGGAAGAGGCGGGGCGGCTTTAAGTTCGGGGTGTGGATGACTCATACCCTGACGTTACCCGGAGTGCGGGACGGGATGATCCAGCACCCGTGTGATCTCTGCTCCGGTGAGGTCCCCGGGGCCCGCCCGGGGTGAGGGAAACGATGTCAGGGCCGCCGTCGACGGGAAACACGGCCGACGGGGCTCGAGGGCGTCACGAGCCGTCTTTCACCACGGTTGAGTCCGGAGCCAGAACTGTGGCTTCCACCACAGCCGTCGTGATCTTGTCCTGGTGTGATCAACCGATGCTCGGTTTCCTCCTCCGTCTCCTGCCCTTCTGGGTCCGTGAGCCCCTGCTCATCGTGGTCGGGTCCGTCCTCGGCGTACGCCTCATGCATCTCGCCCTCCGCGACGGGCAATGGGTGGCAGCCGGGTTCGGTGTGGCGTTCCTGGTGTTCACCGCGGTGCGCGTCCACATGGTGGTCCGGGCCCTGCGCGCGCGCCGGAACCCGGGTCCGGCGGCCTCCGCGGGCGGAGCGGTGTCCGAGGACGCTTCCCAGCCGCAGCCGCAGCCGCAGCCGCAGCCGCAGCCGCAGGCTCCAGCGGTGCGGCGCCCCGCCCCGGCCGCCGCGGAGAAGGAACCCAACGCGTGGGGCCAGGCAGTCGCCGCCGTCGCCTTGTTCGCGGCACTCGGAGCAGCCCTGTGGCTGGGCCCGCGTCTGGTGCCCGCCGACGACGGCAGCACGCCGCAGGCCGCCGCCGCCTCGTGTCCGGGCGCGGAGGACGAGGAACTGCCGAGCGCCTACAGACACACGGCCCGGGCTGTGACCGGTGAGGAGCTGTGCAAGGCACTCAACAGGTCCGGCCTGGCCCGGCTCCTCGGAACGCCCGCGGAGACCGCGACCAGCGCCTCCGGCACCAGCAACACCGCCCCTGACCGGGGGGAGGGTCGCCCAGCCGGAGGCCGAGGTCCGGTTCGACACCTACACCGTGAACGTCTCGGCCACGTACAACAAACTGTCGATCGCCCAGTACGTGAAACTGATGGAGTTCGGGGACGAGACGGACGTCAGAACGCTCTCGGTCCTCGGCCGGCCCGCGGTCCCCTTCTCGGATCACACCATGAGGATCGAGATCGATCTCGGGGGCAGCGCATCCGGCGGACCCGTCGAGGAAGGCCCCCTGGCCAGAACGCTGTCCGTGGCCCTCGGCGGTCAGGACCGGGGCGGCTACTGCGACATCACCGTGTGGAGCACGTCCGGAGTCCTCCCGGCCGACAGCGCCCTCCTCGACATCGCCGGGACGGTTCTTCCGGCGATCGCCGGACCGGCTGCGTGACAGGGCGCGCGGGGGCCGCTCCGGGCGCACGGCAGGCCGGACCGCGCAGGTGAAAAGCGTGTAAGCCCCAGGGCACCATGTCGTGGTGCGGCCGGCGCGGTCCGCCACCGGGATCACCGGCGCACCGGTGGCCACGGCCTTCCGGGTGCGACGAGGTGCCGTATCGCGCCACGGATGGTCTTATGGCTGCGCTGCCCAAAACCTGTCCGGCCCTTCGGAGGCGCTGGACGGGAGGGGAAGGACGACCATGGAACTGTTCCCGCCGATCCCGCTGGCGGAGTGGCGCGACACGAAGGAGACACTCCACCGATTCGCGCAGATCATCGGAAAGATCCGCCTCGCCACCAGCGTTCAGCGCAATCACTGGTGGAACGTCCCGTTGCACCTCACGGGGCGCGGCACCACCACGCGCCCCATGGGGCAGGTCGACGGCAACCCGGTCTTCGCCATCGACTTCGACTTCGTCGCGCACCAGTTGGTGATCTCGGTCCTGGACGGGCGGCAGGTCTCCTTCCCGCTCGTCGGCCAGTCCGTAGCCTCCTTCTACCGCACGGTCATGGACTCGCTGGCCGTCCTGGGCATCCGGGTGCGGCTCGCCGTACCCCGGCCCTTCGACCTGCCCGATGCCGCCCGGCCGTACGCCGGGGACACCGAGCACTCGGCCTACGATCCCGCGCAGGCCAACCGCTACTGGCGGGTCCTCAGCCAGGTGGCGTCCGTCCTGGAGGAGTTCGCCGCGGGCTACTCGGGAAAGGTCAGTCCGGTACACCACTTCTGGCACACCTTCGACATCGCCCACAGCCGCTTCTCCGTGCGCCACGTCGAGCAGCCTCCGGTGATCGACCCGGTCACACGGGAGGCGTATTCGCGCGAGGTGATCAGTTTCGGCTTCTGGTTCGGTGACGACGCCTTCCCCGATCCAGCGTTCTACTCCTACACCGCCCCGGAACCGGCCGGCCTGGCCGAGGAAACACTCCGTCCCGGGGCGGCCCGCTGGCTCGACCGGGGCGGCAGTCACCTGGCTGTGCTCCCGTACGACGAGGCGCGCACCGGGCCGGACCCGCGTTCCGCCGTGCTCGCCTTCTACGAGAGCGCGTACCGGGCCGGCGCACGGCACGCCGGCTGGGAGATCGAACGGCTGGCGTGCCCCGGCGGAGTGACAGATCCGCACCAGCGGGCCGCCCTGCCCGGCGACGCGCCCGGCTGACGCCCGCGCACACCGCCGCGCGGCCCACGCCGCCGATGTCGTCCGTACGGGGCAGTCACCTGTGAAGGAGTCCCTCTCGGTGCCGTCGGCGCTCTCCTTCGCGGTGAGGCCCGCGGCCCATCGGGTCAAGGACCTTCGCGCCCGCCGGGTCGGCCATGATGGTGCGGTGTCGGCGCCGCAGACGGATGCCCTCGAGGCCGACGGTCCGCACGGCCATGACGGACGATGTTCCGGAAGGTCTTCGGGCGGCAGGCATGCCGAGGTACCGTGAACGACGCCCCTGACCTGCAGAAAGCTAGCGGGGAGCCGTCTTCTGGGAGTCTGAAGTGCTGCGCACCATGGTCAAGTCCAAGATCTAGCGTTTGGGTGTTTTCGCAGGTCAGAGCCCTGATCTCCGCCTCCAGGTCAGCAAAAGGTCAGCATCGGGCCGGACGGTGTCCGGCTTGCTGACCTGCGCCTTACGGCAGGTGCCTCCTGCGCCGCTCATCGCCCTGCTCGGAAGGCTTGATGCGTGGCTCGACAGCTTGCTCGCGGGATGGGGTCGTTCTTCAAGGAGTGCGGTTGTTCCAGGCCGACTCGTTGCCCTCACCCGTACACGATTCGGTTTCCGGGACGCTCTCGGCAAGCAACGTGAAGAAGCCGGCTACGACACGCAGGACGATGCGATCGAGCGTCTCACGCAGATCTACGCGGAGAAGAAGACAACGGCACCATCCGTCGCCGAGGTTCGCCGCGAACTCGGTCAGCAGACGATCGTGGAATACGCGAGCAGTGGCGTCCTCGTCAGCGCAAGATGACGGAGTACTCGACAGGATGGCACGTGGACAGCTCCATCAACGTGCACATCATTCCTCGTCTCGGATCGCGGAAAGTGAACTCGGTTACGCCCATCGTGGTCGAGCGCTTCTTGGACGAGTTGGAGACGGACGGGGTGGGGCGCGGAAACCAGGTGAACATCTTCCGCGTCCTCAAAGCGATCCTCCGGGACGCATATGGCAAGGGCGCTATGGCGGACGACCCTGTGAAGGGCGTCCAGGAACCGGAATACGTCCGCGAAAAGGTGGTCATCCCGCCCCTCACCTCCGTGAAGAAGGCCCTGACAGCCGCCGACGAAGATCTCGCGCTTGAGATCGTCATGATGGTGGGCTGCGGCTTGCGAAACGGGGAAGCCCGGGCAGTGAACATCAACAACGTTGTGGCGGACGACGTCTACCGGGTGCATGAGCAGATCCACTCCAACACGCACAAGCCGGCGAAGCTGAAGCATCGTAGGGCGGGGGAGTTCCGGGAGGTTCCTCTGCCGCGCTCGGTGCGGGAGGCGATGAAGCGGTACGAGGAGAAGCGCGGCACCACGAAGGAGGGCTATCTGCTACGCGGTCCGAGCGGCTACTACACGGAGCCGATGGAACGCCGCCGTGTGCAGAAGTTCTTCAAGGACCTGCCTGCAGCGGACGGTGCCGGCATGTACGGCTTCCGGCACTACTTCGCTTCGAACGCGCTCGGGAGCGGGATACCGATCACCGATGTGGCTGAATGGATGGGACACAAGTCGATCGAGGAGACGTATCCCACCTACTGGCGTCTGATGCCTGGGAAACTCCAGACTGTGCGTTCGGCGAGGATGGGATGGTTGTTCGGCAGGGGTTGGGCTGCTGTTGGGGCAGGTGTCGGCGCAACGACAGCAGTTCGTGCGGGGGTCACCCGTCGGCGCGGTGGTGGCTGTCGTTTCCGGCTGTCAGGTCGTCAGGTCGTCAGGTCGTCAGGTCATCAGGTCATCAGGTCATCAGGTCGTCCGGCGTCGTGTGCCGGGCGATGAGTGCGGCGGTGGCCGAGACCAGCGCGAGGACGACGAAGAGGTGGGGGTAGCCGCCGAGTGGCACGGCCAGGGCGGTGCCGGCGAACGGGGCGAGTGCGGAGGCGGTCGTCGTGGGGGCGGCAAGGAGCCCGGACAGGCGGCCGTAGCGGTTGGCGCCCCATCGGTCGGTGATGGCGGTGGCCTGCAGCAGTGTCAGGTTGCCGCGGACGGTGCCGGCGACGACGGCCAGGACTGCCAGCAGAGGGTAGGGGCCGGGGACGAGTGCGAAGGCGGCGGTGGTCGCTCCCCCCAGGCCGACAAGGACAGCGGCACGCAGGGCGGGTGAGCTCCGGCGGGCCAGGGCCGCGTACAGCGTGCGGCCGAGGGTCTGCCCGGCCCCGCCCAGGCCCAGGGCCCAGGCTGCCTGGGTCGCGGTGTAGCCGCGGTCGAGCAACAGAGGGACGAGGGTGACGACCACGGCGTACATCGCGAACGACGAGAGGGTCAGGGCGGTGGCCAGCAGGAGGAAGGGACGACTGCGGGTGATGGTGGCCGTGGTGGAGGTCGCGCCTGCCGTGGTCGAGGGCGGGGCGGGGGGCCAGGGGCCCCGTAGGGCGAAGGCATGGGCGGGCACGGTCACGGCGGCCAGGACAGCGGCCAGAATCAGGTACGTGTGGCGCCAGGTGAAGTGTTCGGCCAACTGGGCGGTCAGGGGAGCGAAGAAGGTGGAGGCCAGACCACCGGCGAGAGTGACGGTGGTCAGGGCGCGGATGTGATGGGGAGACCACCAGCGGGTGAGTGCGGCGAAAGCGGGCTGGTAGAAGGTGGAGGCCATGGCGAGACCGGCCAACAGCCATCCGACGGTGAACACGGCCGGGTTGGGCGCCATGGCGATGACGACCAGGCTGGCCGTGCCGATGACGGAGCCGGCGGTCATGACCGTGCGAGGGCCGCGAGCGTCCAGGATGCGGCCGATGCGGATACCGGCCAGGGCGGAAACGAGCAGGGCGGCCGAGAACGCGGCCGTGGTCGTGCCCGCGCTCCAGCCGGTGGCCGCGGTGATCTGCGGGTTGAGGACGGGGAAGGCGTAGTAGACGATGCCCCAGCTGGTGATCTGGGTCAGGCACAGGGCGGGCAGGGCCGCTCGCGGCCGCGCCGGCCGATCGACGACGGCGGCCGCGCCGACCGTGGAGAGGTCGCTCATGACCCGGTCAGCGGCAACCGGCCGTGCCGGGCCGTTGTGCGGGCCGGACGGCGCCGGCGGGGATGCAACAGGCCGGTGCCACCGGGCTGCTCGGCCGGCGCGTCGGCGCCTGCCTCGACCGCGCACACCTCCCGCGGCTCCGGGCCGGAGCCACACACCCGGAGCTTGTCCTGCCGGGAATGACGACAAGCGGTGTCCGTCTCCTCGGTGCGGGCCTGCCCTGCCTGGACGAGCAGGGTGGCCGGCAAATCGGCCACTCCGAGGGCGAGTTGCGTTGGGAACATGGGGCCTTTCTCATGCCGGTTCAACGGTGTGCGCGGCCCGGGGCCGTGACGGCCCCGGGCGGTGGCGGTCAGACGCCGCAGCAGTTGCCGGACGCGGTGGCCGGACCGGGGGAGACGGCGGTGAGCTGGATCGGCTGTGGAGCGACGGGTGCGCAGCAGCCGTCTGCTGCGGCCGGGGAGGTGTCGGCCGTGTCGAACAGCCCGGAACCGCCGCACACGCCGGTCTCCGGCAGAACCAGTTCCACGCGGTCGGCCGCGTCGGCGTCGCCCGCCAGTGCGGCTGCCACAGAACGGACCTGCTCGTAGCCGGTCATGGCCAGGAACGTGGGAGCGCGGCCGTAGCTCTTCATGCCGACGAGGTAGACACCGGCGTCCGGGTGGGACAGCTCCCGGTGGCCGTGCGGGTAGACGGTGCCGCAGGAGTGCTGGTTGGGGTCGATCAGCGGGGCGAGTTCCACCGGTGCTTCCAGGCGCTCGTCCAGGCGCAGACGCACCTCGGAGAGGAAGGAAAGATCCGGGCGGAGTCCCGTCAGGACGATGATCTCGTCCACCGTCTCCAGCCGTCGCCCGTCCTCGGCGACCAGCACCAGTCCGCCGTCGGCGCCGCTTTCGACGGCCTTGGTACGGAAGCCGGTGACCGCCTCGGCGTGGCCGTCGTCGACGGCGGCCTTGGCCGCCAGGCCGAGAGCGCCGCGCGCGGGCAGCTGGTCGGCGTCTCCGCCGCCGAAGGTGGAGCCGGAGATGCCGCGGCGCAGCACCCATACCGCCTTCGTGTCCGTGCCGTCCTCGGACCGCGACAGCTCGGCCAGGGAGGAGAGCGCGGTGAACGCGGAGGCGCCCGAACCGATGACGGCGGTGCGCTTGCCCGAGTAACGGGCACGTACGGCCGGGTCCGTGAGGTCGGGGACCCGGTAGCTGATGCGGTCGGCCGCCGCGCGCTCGCCGAGGGCGGGCAGACCGCTGCCGCCGGCGGGGGAGGGCAGGGTCCAGGTGCCGGAGGCGTCGATCACGGCGGCGGCGAGAATCCGTTCTTCGCGGCCGTCGGTGTGCCGCACGTGAACGACGAAGGGCTGCGATTCCCGGTCGGTGTCGACGATGCGGTCGCGGCCGGCCTTGGAGACGCCGGTGACCCGGGCGCCGTAGCGGACGCGGTCCCCGAGGGCGTCGGCGAGCGGCTGCAGGTAGTGCTCGGCCCAGTCGCCGCCGCTGGGGTAGGTGGCGGCGTCGGGCTTGCTCCATCCCATGGGGGCGAGGACCTTCTCGGCCGCGGGGTCGACGACTTCACCCCAGGTGGAGAAGAGACGTACGTGTGCCCATTCGCGCACGGCGGTGCCCGCGGCGTGACCGGCTTCGAGGACGAGGGCGCGCAGGCCGCGGTCGGACAGGTGGGCCGCGGCCGCCAGGCCGACGGGGCCGGCGCCGATGACGACTACCGGCAGAACAGGGGCAGCGGACATGGTGGGACGACTCCTCGGATTTGACGCCTGTCGATGCCGCCCAGCATGCCCCTGAGATCGATGTACGTCAACATAGAAGTTCATCGAATCTGCGCCCGAACGGGCGCAGGGGGGTTCCGCTTCCTGCTTGGCAAATGATTTGATGACTGTCAACATAGAGACATGTCTAATCTGGCTCCGGGTTCCACCCATCCGAACGCCACCGCGACCTGGTGCTGCCAGCCGCTGGGGAAGGAAGAGCTGTCCGCTGCCGACTCGGAGAAGATCGCCGTCATGTTCAAGGCGCTGTCCGATCCCGTCCGGCTGCGGTTGTTCTCGAAGATCGCCGCGCGGCCGACCGGAGAGGCCTGTGTCTGCGACATCCAGGACGTCGGGGTTTCCCAGCCCACGGTCAGTCACCACTTGCGGAAGCTGCGGGAAGCCGGGCTCCTCGAGTCGGAGCGCCGTGCCAGCTGGGTGTACTACCGTGTCGCGCCCGGGGTGTTGTCGGCCATGGCCGGCCTGCTGTCACAGACCACCTGAACCGGTAGGCTCCGGCGGTCCGCAAGGCTGGCGCCGGCCGGGCGCAACCCCGAGCGCAGGGACATGCTCACCGGTAACGGATCCCAGAAGGGACGCTGGGAGGGAGATGCCATGTGTCAGAAAGGGGCTGGCGCTGCCTGTGACGGTTCATGCCTGGAGCTGAGCGCGGCCGACATGGTCTGGTGGTCCAATGTGTTCAAGACCCTCGGAGATCCGGTCCGTCTGCAGCTTCTGATGCAGCTGGCCGAACGGTCGGGATACGAGGTCGCGGTGCACGAACTGGCGGACGTCGGAGTGTCTCTGGCGACCGTCAGCCATCACCTGAAGCGGCTGCGATGCATCGGTCTGATCGAGAGCAGGCGTGATGGCCGCCTCGTCTACTACAGGCTGGGCGCGGGGGTGCGCTCCGCGCTGATGCAGATCCTGCATCAGCGCAGCCAGGTCAACGTCTAGCGGGCGCTGGAGACCGCCCCGGACTCCGGCTGCGTACCGCTGCGATCACAGGGTCGCGGTACGCAGCCGGGAGGCTGAGCCTAAAATCCCCGGTCATCACGGAGCCTTCGGTGCGATGCCGGTGATCAGCCCACGGCGGCGGCAGCAGATGCTGTCACAGGCTGGTCCAGGTGGACGGTCGTGTCGCACAGGCGCTCCACCTGCGCCGGGTCGTGGGAGACGAGCAGCACCGCCCGGCGGCCGTGCAGCGCCGCGATGGACTGTTCGACCTTGTCCCTGCTGCGTTCGTCGAGTGCGCTCGTGGGCTCGTCGAGCAGCAACCCGGACGGCTGCAGAGCCAGGGCACGGGCGAGACAGAGCCGTTGGCGCTGTCCGGCGGAGAGGTTCTGCGCGGGGGAATCGAGCCGGTCGGCGACCTCCTTCCACAACCCGGCCTCCTCCAGAGCCTGCTCCGCTCGTTCCTTCAGGACCTCCTGGGAGGCGCGCAGAACGTGACGGAGACCGAAAAGGGCGTTGCCGAGGACGCTGCCCCCGAAGACGACCGGCATCTGGGGCACGAGAACGACCTTGGCTCTCAGGTCGGCGTCTCCCTTGCCAGGTGCGATGGTCCGGTCCAGCACCCGCAGTTCGCCGTCCCGGGTGAGTCCGTTGGGGAGCAGGTCCACCAGGGCGCGCAGTATGGTCGACTTGCCGGCGCCCGACGGCCCGCACAGCCCGGTGGTGGACCCCTGCTCAAGACTGAAGGAGACCGGGCCGACCAGGGTCTTGTCGCGGTTGAGCACGCGTAGTTGGCGCACGGCGATTACGTTGTCCATCGCTCCCCCTCGAAACGGTTGCGCAGCGCGACCGCCGCGCTGAGAAGTACTGCGGTGATCAGGACCAGCACCATGGCGCTTCCCCACGCCTGGGTGACCGCCTGGGGGTCACCGGAGTCCTGGGAAAGAGTGAAGATGTGGGTCGGCAACGCCTGTACTGGCGATTCCACGATCCCGCTCGGCACGGCGGGCGCGCCGAAGAAGACCGTCGCGGTGAAAAGCAACGGGGCGGTTTCGCCCGCGGCTCGCGCCAGGCCGAGGAGCAGACCGGTGATGGTCGCCGGCCAGGTGTACGGAACGACGACGGAGCGGATGTACTGCACCCGCGTCAGCCCCAGGGACATGGCGCTTTCCGTGAGTTCGGCAGGGATGCTCCTGACCCGGGCGGAGGTGGTCAGGGCGATCACCGGAACCACGACGGGAACGAGCACGATCGCACCCGCCAGCCAGGACCGTCCCCAGCCCATCGTGGTGGACAGGATCACGAAACCGGCCAGGCCCAGCAGAATGGTCGGTGCCCCCCCGAGGACGACCGTGAAGGTCTGCAGCACACGTGCCGTGCGCTCGGAGGCGTGGACGCCGATCAGGATGCCCGCGCCGAAGCCGAGCGGCAGAGCCAGGACGCCCGTGGTGACGATGAGCAGCACGGTTCCGACGACCTGGTCCCGCACACCCCCTCCGGCCGCACCCGTCGCGGGCGTGAACCAGAAGGAGGGATTGAACGCCGAGCTTCCCCGCGTCACCAGGAGGGCCAGCATGGCGGCGAGAAGAGCGCCGGGCAGGACCAGGGCCCCCAGCCGCAGCGTCATCGCCAGCCGGTCCCGCTGCAGCCGCATCCGCGGCGTGCCGCGGACCTTGTGGGAGTGTTCGGTCGCTGCGCCGCGGACGCGGCCTCGGGTGCCCCAGACCGTCGCGGCGGCCACCAGCGCCAGGAGGACGAGACCGAGTCCGCACAGAGCGGCGAAGTAGGGACCGGACGTTCCCGCCAGTACGGGTTCCGGGCCGGCGAGCTTCGTCGTGAGCGTCTGGCCGGGGTGGCTCAGCGAGTCGAGGAGCTCTCCGAAACTGGTGGGCAGTCGGCCGTCCGCCCGTCCCACGACCAGGAACACGGCGATGGCTTCGCCCAGGGCCCGTGCCAGCCCGAGCAGAACGGCCGCTCGCATGCCGGACCGTGCCAGTGGCAGCACCGCCGAGCGGACCACTTCCCGTCGGGTCAGGCCGAGCGAGTAGGCGGTCTCGCGGACGCGGTCCGGCACCGCGGTGAGCGCGTCGACGCTGACGGCCACGACCGTGGGAACGATCATGACCGCGAGGACGATGCCGGCGGCCGCGAGACTGTCTCCGCCGGGTACGTCGGCGATCGACTCGATGAGCGGACGGACGGCCATGATGCCGATGAGGCCGTAGACGATGGACGGTACGGCGGCGAGCAACTCCACACACATGCGCAGCGGCCGGGCCAGGCGGGGCGGGAGGTACTCCGAGAGTGCGACGGCCGCCCCCCAGCTGACGGGTACGGCGATGACGAGGGCGAGTGCGCACACCACCGCTGTGCCGTAGATCATCGCCAGGCCGCCGTACACCGAGTTGGCCGGGCTCCACGCGGCTTCGGTCAGCAGCTCCGGCCAGTCGACGTCTCCACTGGTGACTCCTGCGCCGAGATAGCCGACGATGGTCAGCAGCAGAGCCGCCACGGCGAACGCCCCGGCGTACAGCCAGGCCCAGATCCACCTCGACGGGCGCGGACGGCTGCCGGTGTCGGGTGCGACGGGCGGCCGGGTCAGGCTTGTGGTCGTCATCGGCTACTTCCCGATTTCCTTGAGGGTCAGGTAGCCGTGTTTGGTCATCAGCTTCTGGCCCTCGGAGCCCAGCACGTAGTCGAGGAACTCCTTGGCGGACCCCTTCGGCTTGCCGTCGGTGATCAAGTACAACGGCCGGGCCATGGGGTACTTGCCGGAGGCGATGTTCTCCGGAGACGGCTCGATGCCGTCCAGTGTCACCGCGGCCAGACCGTCGCGTCCCTCGACGAAGCTGGTGGACAGCGGCGCCACGGCGCCGGGCGTCGACTCGAGCTTGTTGCGGGTTTCGAGGTTGCCGCCGACGATGGCGAAGTTGCCGGACTTCGGCGGAGGCGGAGCCTTCTCGTCCCCGTAGATGTACTTGTCGAGGACTTCCCGTGTTCCGCGCCCCGGCTCCTTGTCGTAGACGAACACGTCGAGATCCGGGCCGCCGACTTCGGACCAGTTGGTGATCTTTCCCTCGAACAGGTCGCGCACCTGCGCGGCGGTGAGGTTCTTGACCCCGGCGTCGGCGACCTGCTTGGTGACGATGACGCCGACGGCGTCGGCACCGATCTGTGTGGAGAGGAAGTCGGTGTCGGGGCTGGCGGCCTTGTCCTCCTTCGCCAGAGGCTTCGAGCTCATGGCGATGTTGATCTGACCCGCGGCGAGCTGCGAGATGCCGCCGGCCGATCCGCCCTGGGTGGCGACGGTGATGTCGAGCCCCTCGGCCTTGAGCGCCTGTGCCGCGTCCGCGGCGACCGGCGCCACGGTGGTCGACCCGCTGACCTGCAGGGCGCCGCTCCCTCCGGCTACGCCGTCGGCGCAGCCGGCCAGAGACATGACCGTCAGAGCCGAGGCGACGAGGTATGCGTGGCGGAACTTCTTGCTGAACACTGCTGAGACCCTTCCTTCGTGCGTGACCGCGGTACGTGGGACGACGTGGGGCGGGGCGTGGTGCGGCGCCCCTCGGGCGGTCACCGGTGTGACGATCGGGGAAGGACCGGCCGGAAAGGCATGGGCCGACTGCTCCTGGCCGCGGTGCTCGACCGTGCGGCGCCGGCAGGGAAGACAGAGGCCGTGCGGGTGAGGGAAAGCGGACCGGCCGGGCGGGCAGTGGTGCTGGCTGCCCGAGCCGGTCTCGAAAGAGATGTGGATGTGTGCATGTCAGATCCTTCGGGGATGGCGGTGCCCTGAAAGAGAAACGCGGGACAGCGCACCCGTGGGAGGCTGCCCCGCGCAGGCTGCGGTGGATCTAGCGAGGCGGTGCCGGTGTTCCGTGTCCGTCGGTGCCCGGACACGGGGTGACCGGGTCTCATGGCCCGGTTCCGACGCCCTCCTCTACGGGGCTGCGGTGAGCCACGCGGTGCCGGCCGCGTCCAGGTGGACGTACATGCCGTCGGCCGCGTCGCTGGTGTGCAGGGAGCCGCTGAGGAAGCGCCAGGTGCAGTCGGCGCGTTCGGGCAGCAGGGTGCTGAGGTTGACACGGGCTTCCGCCGAGGACGGGTTGTGCAGGCCCAGCACCACGCGGGAGCGGTCAGCGGGCTCGTGGAGCACGCCCTCGATGCCGTCGGCGTCCAGCCTGCGGACGGTGGCGTTCTCGGCGAAGGCGGCCGCGATGTGGGGCTTGCCGAGACAGCCGGACAGCGCCGGAGACCGAGGCCACGGGGCCGGGGCGGTGGGTGCTTGGGCGAGTGGGCTCACAGCAGGGGCCTTCCTGTCATGGCGGATCCGGGTTTGTGTCCCAGCAGGTGCAGGACGGTGGGGGCGACGTCGGCCAGCGTGGCCGTCTCCGGCAGCGCGGGTGTGGGTGTGCCGGCGTCCGGGGGGACGATCACCAGCGGCACTGGATTGGTGGTGTGCCCGCCGTAGGGCCGGACGGTGCCGTCCGGGGCCTGCTTGGTCATGCGTTCGGCGTTGCCGTGATCACCGACGGCGAGTACCCACCGGTGACTGTCCCTGGCTGCTTCCAGGACCTGGCCGACCGCGGCATCGGTCGCCTCGCAGGCGGTGACGGTGGCTGCTAGACGACCGGTGTGCCCGACCACGTCGATGTTGGCCAGATTGGCGACGACGAGGTCGACTTCCGGGCGGGCTGCGGCTTCCACCACTGCCGCGGTGACGCGGTCGAGGTTCATCCGGGGGCGCGCGACGTAGTCGGGCTTCCCCTCCCCGGTGATGCGCACGTGCTCCTCCCCGCTGCGCACCGTCGCGTCACGGCCGTTGATGTAGTACGTGACGTGCTCGAACTTCTCGGTCTCGGCGATGCGGACGGTGCGCAGCCCTGCCGCGGTGAGTTCGTCGGCGAGGCCGCCGGAGGCATCCGTGCGCTGGACCAGAGCGGGTATGGCGGTGCGGGTGTCGTACTGGGCCAGGCTGACCATGTCCACCGAGCGGCCGGTGGCCGTCAGGTGCTCGCTGAACCGGTCGGCGAACTGCTGGATGCGGTCGCTGCGGAAGTTGAACCACAGCACCGCGTCCCCGTCGGCGACGCTCGCGTCATCGGCGGCCGTGAGTACGGTCGCGGGGACCCACTCGTCGCCGCGCTCGCCGGCGGTGACCGCCGCATGGACGCTGTCGGCGGACACGCCGCGACCGTCGGCGACTAGGGTGACCGCCTGCTCGGTCAGATCGAGGTTGCCGGCCTTGTCCATGGCGTAGCCGCGGCCGATGACGGTGGCGATCTGCCCCACCCCGGCCCGGGCGGCCAGCTCGGCCACCCGGGTCAGATAGGCCTCGCTCGTGTGGTCGGCGACATCCCGGCCGTCGGTGATCGCATGGACGAAGACGCGCCGTACCCGGTGCGCGGCCGCGGCGGCCAGCAGTTCGCCCAGGTGCTCGACGTTGGCGTGGATCTGCCCGTCCGAGCACAGACCGATCAGGTGCAGCGCGCCGGAGGAGCCGACGATCTTCTCCAGCAGCGCGTCCAGCCGTGGGTGCGTGCGCAGGGCGCCGGTGTCGATGGCCTGCTGGACCAGGAGGCTGTCGTAGGGCAGGGGCCGTCCGGCCCCGATGACCATGTGACCGATCTCGGAGTTGCCGACCGTGCCGGGGAGCAGGCCGACCGCTTCGCCCGAGGCCTCGGCCAGCGTGCTCGTACGGCCGGCCACCAATGCGTCCAGGACCGGGGTGTGCGCCAGTGCCAGGGCGTTGTCGTCGGACGCGTCGGCGTGGCCCCAGCCGTCGAGCACCAGCAGGATGCCCGGTCCCGTGAACACCGTTTCGGAAGAGCTCACTTGGTGCTCTCCAGGTCGGGGTGGAGGGTGTCGAGGGTCTGCCAGAAGGTGGGGAAGGACTTGGCCACGCAGCCGGGGTCCTTGATGACCACGCCCTCGGTGCGCAGCCCGCCGACGGCGAAGGTCATGGCGATGCGGTGGTCGTCGTAGGTGTCGATGGTCGCGCCGTGCGGGGTACCGCCGGTGATGTACATCGCGTCCGCGTGCTCCTCGACCTCGATGCCCATCTTGCGCAGCTCGGTGGTGACCGCGGCGATGCGGTCGCACTCCTTCACGTGCAGGGAGGCGATGTTGGTGATGCGGGTGGTGCCCTCGGCGTACGCGGCGGCGATGGCCAGGGAGGGCACGACGTCGGGCATGGCCTCCATGTCGATGTCGATGCCCTGCAGAGGGCCGCCGGTCAGCGTGATCGAGTCGTCGCCGACCTCGGTGCGACAGCCCATCCGCTCGAGAGCACGGACGAGGTGGACGTCACCCTGGTGGGAGCCGGAGCCGATGCCGGGGATGACGACGCGGCTGCCCAGGATGGCGGCGGCGGCCAGGAAGTAGGACATGCCGGAGGCGTCTGGCTCGACGGTGACCTGCCCGCCGCGGGCCTGCTGCCCTGCCGCAACGCTGAAGCGCCGGTAGCCGTCCCGGTCGACGTCGACGCCCATCTCCTTCAGCGCGGCGAGGGTCATCTCCACGTAGGGCTTGGAGACCAGCTCGTCGCTGATGGTGATCTCGGTGGCGTTCTGGGCGCGCAGTGCGTTGATGATCAGGCTCGAGGTGAACTGGCTGGAGACGGCCCCGCTGATGGAGGTGGCGCCGCCCTTGAAGGAGCCGCCCACGACGCGGATGGGCGGGCTGCCGTTGCCGCGCACCGCGGTGGCGTCCACACCGAGCGCGGGCAGCGCCTTGAGCAGGTCTCCCATGGGACGTTCCTGCATGCGGGCGTTGCCGGTGATGACCGTGGTGCCCTCGGCGTGCCCGGCCATGGAGATCAGGAACCGCAGGGGCGTGCCCGCACCGCCGACGAAGATCTCCTCGCTCGGGGCGCGCATCGGCTTGCCCGTGGGCGTGACGCGTATGCGGGCAGTGGTGTGGTCGATGTCGCAGGTGACGTGGCCGAACGCCTCGATGGCGCGGGAGAGGTAAACCGTGTCGTCCGACAGCAGCGCGTTGTCGATGACGGTTTCCTGCCCGGACAGGGAGGCGATGGCCAGGTAGCGGTTGGTGTAGCTCTTGGATCCCAGGACCTTCACGGTCTCGTCGAAACCGGCCAGTGTCCGGACGGTGACGGACTCGGCCTTGAGGCGCGGGTCGGGCGTGGCGGACATGTGTTGCCTCCAGCAGTGGGAAACGGGTGGGTGGTGCCTGTACTCGTTCGGTGCTTCAGGCCTTGACGACGCGGCAGGCGAAGCACTTGAAGGCCTGCTGGCCGGAGAGGTTGTCGTAGAAGCGGTCGTCGGGGAGGGTGTTGGCCGCCTCGTAACGCGGGTCGTCGAAGAGGTCGCCCAGTTTCTGGGCGGGGCCGAAGGTGTTCGGGACGAACACGGTGTCTGTCCTGATCCCCTCCCACAGCAGCGCTGTGCCCGTCACCGATCCGCGAGGGCTCTCGACGCGGACGTCGTCGCCGTCGGCGATGCCGGAGCGGCGTGCCGTGTCGGGGTGGATCTGGATGAAGCGGATGCCGTTGAGCTGTTTGCCCGTCGGCGTCCAGTGGGTGACTTCGGCGAAGTGGACGACACTGGGCCGGCCGGTCATGCCCATCAGGGGAAAGTCACGGTGCACCGCGTCGCTCCCGGGCACTCCCAGGCGAACCGGATGGGTGACGGCCTGGGGGTTGAGGGGGTTCGTGACGAACTTGCGGCTGTAGGCCAGGGTCGGGTTCTTGCCGGTGACCTCGGGGTGTGTGTAGAAGACCGGCAGGGCGCCGTGCCCGGTGACCGCCAGCTTCTTCTCCAGGGCCGGGGTGGTGATCTCGACCTTGCCGCTGGGCGTGAGGAAGCGTTTGCCCCGGTTGGCCGGGTCCAGCGACTCGGCGGCCCGGTACCAGCTGGGGTGGTCCAGGTAGAGGGTGCTCACCCCGGGGTGGTCCTCGGTGGGGCACGGCCAGCGCAGCGGCTCGGTGCGCTTCTGCATCCGTGAACGGGGCATCCCGCCCATGCCGGGAGTGTGGGCGACGAAGTCGTCCCACAGCTGCCGGTAGTCCATCCACCGCTTCGGGAACGCCGCGTGCCACTCGGCGGCGGGACGGCGGGTGTCCAGTTCCGCCATCGCGTGCGCGAGGCCGATCCAGATCTCCCAGTCCGGCCGTGACTCGCCGACCCGGTCGACGGCCTGCTCCTGCCAGCGGATGGCCCGGTCGTCGCGGCGCATGTAGACGCCTTCCATCTCCAGCCCGCTGCAGACCGGGAGGATGATGTCGGCGTAGTACGCGGCCTCTTCCATGAACAGGCCGGTGTAGACGTAGAAGTCGAGCTGCTCGAAGGCCTTCTTGACCTTGGTCGTGTTCGCGGAGGACACCAGCGGGTTGCCCTGGGTCATCACCGCGCGCAGCCGGTAGGGGTTGTTCGTCAGGATGGACTCGGCGAAGTAGTCCGGGCCGACCGGCAGTGCTTCGCGCCGCTTGGGCACTTCGGCCTTCAGCGGCGGCAGGTGCAGGTCGCCGGGCCAGGTGTTGTGCATGAAGTTGCAGCCGCCGCCCGGCTGTCCGATGTTGCCGGTCACCGCGGCCAGGAAGGTGGCGACCCGGTAGGTGTCGAAGGCGCCGAGCTGGTGGGAGATTCCGGCGTTGCAGAAGATCGCCGCCGGTTTCGCCGCCGCGTATTCCACGGCCATCTCGGTGATGACCTCGGCCTTCACACCGGTCACCTTCGCGGCCCACGCCGGGGTGTACCGGTGTTCGGCGAGATGGGCCCGGAGTTCGTCGAAGCCCACCACCCAGCGTTCGACGAACGCCTTGTCGTACAGTTCCTTCTCCACGATGTGGTGGAGCATGGCCAGCAGCAGTGCGAAGTCGGTGTGCGGTTTGGGCGCCACCCACCGGTCGGCCACGGCTCCGGTCGGAGTCAGGCGCGGATCGACCACGGTCAGGGGCGCCTTGGTCTTCTCGCGACCGCGCAGCAGATAGTCGAAGGTCACCGGGTGGGTCTCGGCCTGATTGGTGCCCAGGAACAGGTAGTGGCGGGCCGAGCCCAGGTCGTCCTCGCCCGTCGCGCCGTCGGTGCCGTAGCCGTTGGTGAAGTTGCCCAGACCGAAGGTCGTCGCCAGGGCGTTGCCGCCGGCGTCGTTGCACACCGGGCCGACGTCGGTGTTGTTGGGGCTGCCCAGCATCGCGAACAGGCGGGCCACGAGCGATCCGGTGCCACGGGGCAGACGGCCGGTGGTGCGGTTGGCGATGGTGTGCGCCTGCCCTGCGTCACGCAGTGCCAGGAATCTCTTCGCGATGGTTCGAAGGGCCTCTTCCCAGCTCACGGCCTCGAACTTGGAGTGCGGTGAGCCCTTCGTCCCGGACACGCGGCGCAGCGGACGGGTCAGCCGCTCGGTGTTGTAGACGAGCTGGGGCATCAGCTCGGCCTTGACGCACACCTGGCCCTGCTGGACGGGGTCGCTGTCCTCACCGCGCACGGCCAGCACCCGGCCGGCCTTGAGATCGACGTTGAGCCGGCAGTTGGAGTTGCAGAACTGGCAGGCCGTGGCGACGGTCTTGTCCGGGGTCAGCGCAGCGGACTGGTCGGTGAAGTCCGTGCCCGGCCGACCGCCGGCAGCGGATGGCCCACCGGCCGTGGCGGATGCCTCGGCGGCGTGTGCGGAAATCACCGGAAGCAGGATCGGTGTTCCAAGGCCGGCGCCACCGATGACGCTGCCGCGGACGAAACCGCGTCGGGAAAGACCGTGCTGATCATGCTTCATGGAGACGAGGGGATCCTTCCGCCTGGTGTGGGGAACGAGGCGGGCATGGCGGTGCCCGGGCCGTGCGGGCGCGCCGCACGGCCTTGTCGCAAGCAGATGTGCCTTCGGGTCAGGAGGCGAGCGTCGGCAGCGCGTTGGCGTTCGCGGTGGCCTGGGTGCGTACGGCAGCCAGGAAGGCCTTGATGATCTTGTGTTCGGCTCCCGGCGCGGACGAGAGCTCGGGCTGGAAGAGGCTGCCCATGAAGAACGGGTGACCGGTGATCTCCAGTGCGCGCGGTGCGCCGTCGACGTCCCAGGCGCTGAGCTGCAGCGAGCCCTGGTTGGCGGCGTCCATGAAGGTGTCGGTCAGCCCGTAGTCGCAGTGGAAGATCTCCTCGACCTCGGTCGTGCCGTAGATGCCGGCGAGCCGGGAGTCCTCCTTGACCTTCAAGGGAGCCATCTCTCCGCGAAAGGAGCACTTCAGCGGAGTGACGAGAGGCATCAGCTTCTCGGGATCCTCGTCGACGCCCATGGCTTCCGGCAGTTGCAGCACGTTCTGGGCGTGCTCGATCAGGGCGCTGAAGAAGCCGCCGCAGGTGCCCAGAAGCGGCACCTGGTGCTCCCGGGCATGGCGGACGGCGATGTGCACGCCCTTCTGGTTGAAGTACGGCGCCCCCGGCACCACCCATATGCCGTCGAAGCCCTCCAGAAGGGAGGCGTCGCTGATCTCGGTGGTCGGTATCCACTCGGTGGTCAGGCCCCACTGCTCGCGCATTGCGTCGATCTTGGGGTGGGACGGCTCGTCGTGATTGCCGCGGTCTCCCACCAGAGCAAGGCATGGCTGGGCGTGAACTGACATCGTTATCCCCTTCAACTACAGGAAGGCCATGAACTGCTGTCGCCGGTGACAGTTCCAGCCTTGTGGGCGCAACGGAGCGCGTGCCGAGCGCGCTCCGTTGCGCTTGTGCGACGTGGTGCCTGAGGTGATGTCAGGGCCGTGCCGCCACGCACGGGTTCCATGACAGAAGAGGTGATGGGGTGCTACCGCCGCTTCGGCGGTGGTGTGGCTGCGAGTTGTTGCCCACTGGATGTACGCATGTCTTCCAGCCCCCCTGGCGCCCCGTTCAGAGGTCCTTGCACAGGCCCTCCGTGCTGCTTCTCGCTCAATTTATCGATGACGGTCAAAGTATTCGAGTGTTTCCCGGTAGCCCTGGAAACGATCGCGCCATCTCTGCTGCGGGGTAGGCGGAGATCGTGAAATGGGTGATTGTCCCAGGTAGTCGCGGTCCCATCAGCCCGTTGACGAGGCGCGGAGCCTTCGTCGTTCGGGGGGCATCGCTTCGTGCAGGACTCGTCGCAGTGCGTGTGTTTCGGCACGCCAGCACAGTAACTAGGCCGAATCGAGAGTGACTTGTGAAGGGTCGGCGGAGATGGCCGGAACCGGTGCACAAAGTGGACCGTTATCAATAGCGCTTACTGTTGATAGCGGCTGATGCTGTTTAGTCTGACGTGGCCGGTGGCCGGCCTGCTTCTCGATCCCCCGCGGGCACGGCCGGCCCGGCCGCCCTACGGGGCACCGACCTGTTGCGTTCGAGGAGAAGCAAGTGAACCGCTCCGCCGGCCATCCCCGCCGATGGCAGATTCTCAACATCCTGTGCCTGAGCCTGGTGCTGATCGGCCTGGACACCCTCATCCTGAACCTGGCCCTGCCCAGCATCCAGAAGGACCTGGACGCCACCAGCAGCCAGCTGCAGTGGATGGTCGACTCCTACGCCCTGGCCTTCGGAGGACTGCTCCTCATGGCCGGCGGCCTGTCCGACCGGTTCGGCCGCAAGCGGCTTCTCTCCATCGGTACGGGCGCCTTCGCACTGACCAGCCTGGGTGCCGCGTTCGCCTCGAACGCCGAGATGCTGATCACCTTCCGCACCCTCATGGGCGTCTCGGCGGCACTGATGATGCCCGCCACCCTCGCCATCATCAAGGACGTGTTCCCGCGTGAGGAACAGGGCAAGGCCATCGGCATCTGGTCGGGTGCCGCCGCTGTCGGCGTACCGCTCGGCCCGCTCGTCAGCGGCCTGCTGCTGGAGCACTTCTGGTGGGGGTCGATGTTCCTCATCAACGTGCCCCTGGCGGCCATCGCCCTGATCGGCGGAGCCAAGCTGATCCCCGAGTCCAAGGCCGAGGGCCATCCCGGACTGGACCTCGTCGGCGCCCTGCTGTCGGTGGCCGGTCTCGTCGCCATCGTCTACGGCCTGGTCGAAGCCCCGCACAACGGCTGGGGCGACATCATCACGCTCGGCTCCCTCTTCGTCGGCGTGGTCCTGATGGTCGCCTTCGTCCTGTGGGAGCGGAAGACCGCCCATCCGATGCTCGACGTCGGCCTGTTCCTCAACGCCCGCTACGGCGGCGGCGCCCTGGCGATCGCCTGCACGTCCTTCGGGCTCTACAGCGGCCTGTACCTGCTCACCCAGTACCTGCAGTCGGTACTCGAACTGGACCCGCTGGGCGCGGGCCTGCGGATGCTCGCCATCGGCACGATGATGGTGGGCGCCCCCCTGTCGGCGAAGCTGGTGGAGCGCACGGGACTGAAGGCCACGGTGGTGTCCGGCCTGCTGCTGTGCGCCGCGGGACTGGGCGTCCTGGCCGGGCTCACGGTCGACGACGAGGCGCAGGCGCTCATCGGGCTGGCCGTGTTCGGCCTGGGCATGGGCATCGCCCTGCCCGCCGCCGTCGACGCCATCCTGGTCGTCTCCGCCGCACGCCAGGCGGGAGCCGGCTCCGCAGTGGCGGACGTGGGCATGCAGGTCGGCGGAGCACTCGGCATCGCCATCAGCGGCAGCGTCATCACCACGCTGTACCGCGACGACCTGCCCCGGGCCGCTCAGCTGCCGGGCGAGGCCGGGCAAGCGGTACACGAGTCCCTGGCGGGTGCGTCGGCAGTCGCCCAGCAGCTCGGCGGCGCCACCGGCCGGCGTCTCCTCGACGCCGCGCAGCAGTCGTTCGTCGGCGGATTCGCCACCACCCTGCTGATCGCCGTCGGCGTCGCCGTCGTCGGTGCCCTGGCCGCCGCGTTCGTCCTGCCCCGGGCCCGTGTCAGCGACGACGACGGCACGGCGCAGGCCGAAGCCGGCCCCCGAAGCGACACCGTCGACGCACCTGCCACCTCCTGAGGACCGGGGAAGCGACCATGCATAGGATCGAAGCCGCAGCCCGGCCCGGACCGCACGCCGGGCCCGGGTCCGAGCCGGACAGCCGGCTCACGGGCGAGAGGGAGGTGGCGATGGCCCGGCCGTCGAAACTCAGGGTGGCGGTCAGCGACCCCGCCCAGTGGCTCAGCGAGCACGAGCGGGCACAGATGCTGGCGCCCAAACTGCGGGCCCTGGCGGACGAGACCCGGCTCACCCTGATCCTGCTGATCGCCCAGCGTCCCCGCACGGTCAAGGAGTTGCAGGAGGCCACCGGTCTGAGCCAGACCCTGGTCAGCCACCACCTGGCTCCGCTGCGGGAACAGAACCTCGTCGAGGCGATTCCCAAGGGCCGCAGCAATCAATACGTGATGTGCTGCCAGACCCTGGCCGAACCGCTGCGCATGTTCGCCAGCCTGGCAGCCACGGACCCCGAGACGGTGGCGGCCTGCCTCCAGACCGGGGCCGAGGAGCCGGTGACGGCCCAAGGCGCTTGAGGCCACGAGGGCTTGGGCAAAGGGGGGTGTTCCGCGCGTCGCGCGGAACACCCCCCTTCAGTAGCGGCGGCTCACTGTTGCAGACCGCTCTGGAAACGGTTCCGGATGTCCAGCGTGCTCAGCGCGTTGGTCGCGCGCGGCGGGACGGCACCCGTGCGGGGCAGCGTCTTGATGCAGACCAGGTGCGGGCCGGGAGCAGCCTGGGCCCGCAGCATTGCGGCTTGCAGGGCGTCCTCACGGTCGCAGACGACCGCGCTGGCGTAGCCAGCGGCTGTCGCCATGTCGGCGAACGAGGTGGTCGCCGACGTGGTGGCCTGCCCGCCCGTCGACTCGTGCACCCGGTTGTCGAGCACGACGTGGATCAGGTTGGCGGGCGCCTCACTGCCGATCATCGACAACGCGCCGAGATGCATCAGCAGCGCGCCGTCCCCGTCCAGGACCACCACGGGCCGCTCCGGGTGCGTCAACGCCACGCCGAGGCCGATGGAGGAGGCGTGGCCCATGGAGCCCTGCATGTAGAAGACACCGGGCGCGTCGGCCACGGCGAACGTGTCGCGGCCGGTGAAGCCCGTGGTGGCGACGACAGCGGCCTGCGGCGCGGCGGCGGTGACGATCCGGATGGCCTCCGATGCGGGCAGCCCCCCGGTGTGGGGGGAGTTGGCCGCCGTGGCCTTGCCGATGGCACCGCGTTCGACCAGGACGAACGGCGCCCGCTGCTCGGCCAGGTCCTTCTCCGCCTTCTCCAGGACCGCGGAGAACTCCTCCACCCCGTCCTGCGCGTACAGAGTGTGGTGCGGGGTGCCGACGCTGTCGAGCAGCCCGGGGGTCGCCGGCCCCATCACCGCGTGCTGCGGCTCGTCCGTGGCCGGGTCCGGCCAGCCGCGCAGGCTGGTGAAGGTCAGGATCGGCAACTGGTAGGTCATCACCAGCGAGGTGAGCGGGTTGATGAGGTTGCCCAGACCGGAGTTCTGCAGCATCACGTAGGCGCGCTGCCCGCCCAGGGCGGCACCGGCGGCCACCGCCAGCGCGTTGCCTTCGTTCGGGGCGGGCACGTAGCGGCCCGGTCGGGTGCTCAGATGCGCGATCGGTCCGCCGAAATGAGAGCAGGGGACGCCACTGGCGAACGTGAAACCGCGCTCGGCCAGCAGGTCGCAGAATTCTGGTGCGGAGATCATATGCGGGGCAGCTCCGTTTCGGGGGTGGCGGCCGGTTCGGTGGACGGTGCCGGGTCTGCGGCCTGGGCACTGCGGGCGCGGCGCCGCATCTTGATGCCCTCGATGATGATGGGGATGCCCGAGACGAGGACGATGCCGATGACGATGCCCTCGATGTTGTCGCGGACGAAGGCGATCTGGCCCAGGTAGTAGCCGACCAGGGTCAGGCTGACCGACCACAGGACCGCGCCCAGCACGTTGAACAGGAAGAACGTGCGGTAGGTCATGCGGCCGACGCCGGCGGTGATGGGGATGAAAGTACGGAAGACGGGGATGAAGCGGGCCATCACGAGGGCCTTGGGGCCGTGCTTGAGCATGAACTCCTGAGCACGTTCGGCGTTCTCCCGTCTGAAGAAACGGGAGTTGGGACGCCGGAAGAGGGCGCCGCCCACTTTCCGTCCGAAGGCGTAGCCGAACTGGTCACCCAGGACGGCCGCCACGGTGATGGCGAGCATGACCAGCCACAGGGGCTGGTGGAGGATCTGGTCGTTGGCCACGAGTAACCCCGCTGTGAACAGCAGTGAGTCCCCGGGCAGGAAGAAGCAGACGATGAGGCCGGACTCGGCGAAGACGGTGGCCATGATGCCCAGCAGTCCGAAGCCGGATATGAGCGCCTCGGCGTCGAGCAAGGGTGATGAGGCGAGGTTCTGCACGGATGCCCCCCAGGATGGTGGTGCGAGTGAGCGGACATGCCGTCCGCCGGCCCCGTGGCGGGGCCGGCGGACGAGCTCGGGTGGTCAGCCGGCGGCCCAGCCGGGCCGCTCGTCGATGCGTACGACGGCGCAGGTGATGGACACCCCGCCACCGTGGGCGACGATCAGGACGTGGTCGCCGGGCCCGACCTGCCCGGTCTCCACCAGATGCGTCAGGCCCACGATCTGGTCGTTGACCGTCATGTGACCCAGATTGCGGCCGAAGTCGAGCAGGCCCTGCTCGGGGGAGAGGCCCATCGGGTCGAGGATGACCTTCAGGTAGCTCTCCTGGCCGGTGAAGACGTGGCAGACACGGGTGACGTCGCCCGGTTCCAGGCCGGCTTCGGCCAGGGTGCGCAGCGCTATCTCGGTGCGCAGCTCGCCCTGGCGGCGCACGACCTCGGCGACGGTCTCCTCCAGGCCGCCGGCGGCGGCCAGACGCTCCTTGAAGTCCATGCCGCGGCCGACCGTCAGCGACGGCGGGAAGAGCGGCTCGGTGCCGCGGTACTGCTCCTCCACCTCGGCGGTGGAACCGGTGTTGATGGACAGCAGGCTCGCGAAACCCTCGGACTTCGACAGCAGGACCGCGCTGCCCCCGTCACCGAGGACCCCGTTCTGGATGCCGAAGGCCCAACGGTTGAAGTTCGGGGTGCCGACGTTGTCGGCGCCGGTGAGCAGGGCGGCGTTGCGTTCGGGCACGGCCTTGAGGTAGCAGGCGGCCAGCTCCAGAGAGCCGATCAGGCCGCTGCAGGCCTGCCAGACGCGGAAGGAGGGCACGTCACGGTCGGTCAGGTGCCGCAGGATGTAATGCTGCGGCGACCAGCCCTCGGGCCCCTGCTCGTGGCCGCAGGCGTGAATGTGGAAGTCGATGTCGTGCGGGTGCAGCGCGGAGCGGTCCATGGCCTGCCGGGCGGCGGCGATCGCCATGTCCGGAGCGGGCATGTCGCCGGCGACCGCGGCGCCGGTCCAGCCGTAGAACTCGTAGTCGTCGGCGTCGTACAGGCCGAGGGCGACGGCCTTGCGGGCGTCGACGATCTCGGGGACGTACGTGCCCAGCCCGGCGATGCGAATGTCGGTGGTCTTCATGAGTCGGTCCTCGTCACTCGCTCGGTCAGGCCGAGGTGTCTGCGGAGTTGAGTTCGGTGGCCAGGGCTTGGGCGACGGTGGTGACGGTGCCGTCCTTGAGGAGTTGCACCATGGGGAGTTTGATCTGGTAGCGGCGTTCGATGCGGTTGCGCAGTTCGACGGCCATGAGGGAGTCCATGCCGAGCCGGTTCAGGGGTCGGCTGACGTTGACGCGTTCGGCGCGCAGTCCCATGACCACGGCGACTTCCTGCTTGAGGAAGTCCAGCAGTTCGCTGGGCACTGCCTGTCCGGTCGTAGCGCTCTGTGGTGCGGGCCGGGCAGCGGCCACGGGCTCCGGAACAGACGGTCCAGCGACCGGGACAGCCACCTCGGGCGTGACCGGCGCGGCAGAGGCCCGCACCGGTGCGTCGTGGGTCGTGGCGGGTGCCGCGGCGTCGTCCGGTGTGGTTTCCGTCGTGGTGTCTGCGGAGTTGAGTTCGGTGGCCAGGGCTTGGGCGACGGTGGTGACGGTGCCGTCCTTGAGGAGTTGCACCATGGGGAGTTTGATCTGGTAGCGGCGTTCGATGCGGTTGCGCAGTTCGACGGCCATGAGGGAGTCCATGCCGAGCCGGTTCAGGGGTCGGCTGACGTTGACGCGTTCGGCGCGCAGTCCCATGACCACGGCGACTTCCTGCTTGAGGAAGTCCAGCAGTTCGCTGGGCACTGCCTGTCCGGTCGTAGCGCTCTGTGGTGCGGGCCGGGCAGCGGCCACGGGCTCCGGAACAGACGGTCCAGCGACCGGGGCCGACGCCTCGGATGCGACCGGGCGCGGTACGGCGGCCTGCGACGGCACGGCAGGCTCGGCGACCCGCTCCACGCGGACGGGTTCCTGCTGCCCGGGCCGGTGGTCGCCGGTCAGGTGCTGCAGCAACGGAGCCGTCGCGGCACTCGGATACGCACGGGCCCATGCGGGCCAGTCGGCCGGCAGCACCGCGGTCTGCACTCTGCCCTCGGCCAGGATCCTGCCCAGCAGTGCCAGCCCGTCGGCCGGGCTGAAGGACGCCATGCCCTGCGGCAGCAGAGTGCGCTCTTCCTGCTCCTCCTTGCGGGCCACCATGCCGACGCTGTCCCAGAAACCCCAGTTGACGACCGTGGCAGGCAGCCCCCGGGTATGACGGTGGTGGGCCAGCGCATCGAGGAAGGCGTTGCCGGCAGCGTATCCGCCCAGCATGGGAGAGCTGAGGAGGGCCGAACCGGAGGAGAACAGCACGAACGCTTCCACCGATTCCCCGCCGAGCGTCCGGTGCAGGTTCCACGCCCCGGAGACCTTGGCCGCCAGTACCCGGTCCATCTCGGCGCCGCTCATGTCGCTCAACGGGGTGTAGTCGATGACCCCGGCCGCGTGGAAGACACCACGCACGGGCGGCAGTCCGGTGCGGCGCCGGGCTTCGAGCATCGTCTGCATGGCCTGAGCGTCAGCGACGTCCACTGCCTCGTACGTCACGTGCACGCCGCGATCGCGCAGCTGCTTGAGCACGGCGACAGCAGGACCCTGCGGATGGTCCGAGGCCATTGGCGCGTCGAGGTCGGGCAGCACGCTGCGGCCGGTGAGCAGCAGGTGCCGGGCGCCCTGGTCGGCCAGCCACAGGGCCAGTCGGCCGCCGATGCCGCCCGCCCCGCCGGTGATCAGGTAGGTGCCGTCGGTGTGGACGGTCACAGCCCGCCCGCGGGGTCCTGTCGCCGCAGCGGATGCCGGGGCGAAGGACAGCACGATCTTGCCGGTGTGGCGGGACTGGGCCATCAGGCGGAAGGCATCGGCCGCCTTCTCGACCGGGTAGACCGTGTGCGGCAGCGCCTCCAGGTCGCCTCGTTCGACCAGGGCGGCGGCGGCCCGCAGTACCCGGCCGGCGCGCTCGGGGGCGTGCTGGATCATGTGCACGACGTCGATGGCGTGGAAGGAGAGGTTGCGGGCGAAGGCACCCAGCGGCAACGAGTTGTTGTCGAGGATGTCGCGCTTGCTGAGCTCCAGGTAGTGCCCGTACGGCGCCATCAGCGACAGGTTCGCTTCGATGGCCTCGCCGGCCAGGGTGTTGCAGATGACGTCGAAGCCCTCTTCGCCGACGGCCGCCTTGAAGGTCTCGGCGAAGGTGAGGCTGCGGGAGTCGGCGACCTGCTCCACACCGAGCTCGGTGAGCAGCTCACGCTTGGCGTCGCTGCCCGCGGTGGCGAAGACGCGGGCTCCCTTCCAGCGGGCGACGTTCAGTGCTGCTCGGCCGGTGCCGCCGGTGGCGGTGTGGATGAGGATTTTCTGGCCGCGCTCCAGGCGGGCCATGTCGTTCAGCGCGTGGTAGGCGGTGAGGTAGGCGGCCGGCAGTGTCGCGGCCTCGGCCGCGGTCAGCCGGGCCGGCTTGGGGGCGGTGAGGCAGGCACGGGTGACGACCTCGGAGGCGAGGGACCCCTCGGCGAAAGCGATGACCTCGTCGCCCACCACGACGTCGGTGACGGCGCGGCCGGTTTCGATGACGGTGCCGGCGCATTCCCAGCCCATCACCGGCGGCCTGTCGTCCTGTCCGGGGTACATGCCCAGGCTCAGCAGCACGTCACGGTAGTTGACGCCGGCATGGCTGACCTGGATACGGACCTCGTCCGCGGCGAGGGCACGCGAGGGCGTCTCGAGCAGCTGCAGGTCGTCGATGACACCCGGCGCGGGCAGCGACAGCTTCTGCGGCGGGCGGGCGGCGGCGTCCGCCGGGCGCAGCCGGGCTGCAAGGCGCTGACCGTCGCGCAGCGCGATCTGGTCCTCCTGGTCCGCGTGCAGCAGCAGATCCGCCAGGGCGGGGACGCCGGCTGCCGACCGGTCGAGGTCGACCAGGCGCGGATGCAGCGCGGGGGCCTCGGCGGCCAGAGTGCGGCCCAGCCCCCACAACATGGCCTGGAAGGGGTGGCGCACCTGCTCGCCGGTGCCGGTGGCCTGGGAGAGCTGGGTGACCAGCCACAGCGGCGGGCGCCCGAGCGGTTCCTTCTCCAGCGCATGGGTGAGGTGCAGGACGCTGTGCGCGGCCAGCAGCTGGGCGCGGCGGATCTCGGTGGGAGTGGCGTCCAGACCGGCCTGGGCGTCCAGTGCCCACAGGTGGACGATGCCGCGGCAGGCGCCGTAGCGGGCGACGTCGACCAGGACCTCGCGGTAGTGCTCTTCGTCCGACGGGTCGATGCGGTAGCGGTCGCCGCCTCCAGCCAGGCGGCCCGCGCCGGCGGTGACCGCCACCACGCGCTGCCCGCGGCCGGTCAGTTCTCGCACCAGAGCCCGCCCGCTGGACCCGCTGTCGGTCAGCACCAGCCAGAACCCCTCCGCCTCGGTGGCGGCTGTGTCGGGGGCGGGCAGGGGGGCCTGGTCCCAGGTGAGCGTGTGCAGCCAGGTGTCGCGGGCGTCGCCGTGGAGGGGGGCCGGGGTGTCGGAAGCGCGGGGTGGTGTCACGGAATCCTCGGTGGGGGGGGCGAGCAGGTCAGGGGCGTGGCCGGCCAGGTACTGCAGGCGCAGGCCGCGCATCTGGGCGATCAGAGGGCCGTCGTCGGCGCGGATGTCGATGTCGGCGACGAAGGAGTCCTCACGCGAGGACGGCAGCAGCCTGGCGTGGCTGAACATCGAGGCGGAGGGCTTCTGGTAGAAGCGGACCTCGTCGATGCCGCCCAGGACGAAGACGCCTTCCTCACCGGGGGCGGTCAGGGGGCGGGCGGCGGCCATGGCGTGGCCGCTGGCGTCCAGGAGCGCCGGGTGGAAGTGGTGGAGGGCGAGGCCGTCCACGAGCGGGGCGGGGCAGGTCAGCCGGGCGAGGACTTCACCGTCGGTGCGCCACAGCTCGGTGATGCCCTGGAAGGTGCCGTTCCACTGGTTGCCGCGTGCGGCGTTCCACGGGTAGAAGTCGTCGGCGTCCTGGTGCTGCGGCAGGCGGGCGCGGGTCGCCTGGAGCGGTTCGCCGGGCTGGGGGGTGCCGCCGGGCACGGCGCGGGCGGTGGCTTCGGTGTGCAGGGTCCAGTCGCCGGTGTCGGCGTCCAGGCTGTGGATGCGGCAGTGCAGTGAGGCGTCCGGGCGAGGGGTGAGAGTGACCTGGACTTCGGGCGCGGGCCCGTCCTCGTCCAGGAAGAGGGCGCGGTGGTAGTGCACGTCGCTCAACGACATCGCGCTGGAACCCAGTTCGGTGCGCACGGCTGTGCTGATCAGTTCCAGGTGGGCGGTGCCCGGCAGGATGATCGTGTCCTGGATGCAGTGATCGCGCAGGTAGGCGTTGTCGGCGAGGCGCAGGGGGCCCTGCCAGGTGCGGGTGGTGCCCTCGGCGGGCATCGGTCGGCCCAGCAGAGGATGCACGTGCTGGGGTCTCGACTTCGGCCCGGCCGGTGCCGCGGCGGCGGGCGCTGTGAGGGTGTGGGTGCGGCTGATCCAGTGGCGGGTGCGCTGCCACGGGTAGGTCGGCAGCGGCACGTAACGGCCGCCGCTGGTCAGCGTGGTGAAGTCCAGGTGGGCGCCGGCCGTGTGCAGGGCGGCAGCCGAGGTCAGCAGGGCCTCGCGCTCGTCGGTGTGGCGGCGCAGGCTGCCCACTGCTGTGGTGTCCGCGCCGGTGGCCGTACGGCTGGTCTCGCGGATACCGGCCACGAGCAGCGGGTGAGGGCTGACCTCGACGAACACCGTGTCGCCGAGTTCGAGCTGGCTGCGGACCGCGCCCACGAAGTCGACCGGCTGGCGGATGTTGCGCACCCAGTAGTCGGCGTCCATGCCGGAGCCGTCGATCACTTCGTTGAGGAGGGTGGAGTGCAGCGGGATGCGGCCCGCGCGCGGGGTGAGGTGGGACAGCTCGTCGAGCAGGTCCTCACGCAGGGCGTCCATCTGCGGGCAGTGCGAGGCGAAGTCGACGTTGACGCGCCGGTTGTCGACACCTCTGGCGTCGAGGGCCGCCAGCACCTGGGCGATGGCGTCCACGTCACCGGACAGCAGGGTGGACGTGGGGCTGTTGATGGCGGCGACGGCCACCTTGTCCTCGTGACCGGCCAGGGCGGCCGCGGCCTCGTCCGCGGGCAGGGCGACCCAGGCCATGGTGCCGCGGCCGGAGAGGCGTTTGGCCAGTCGGCTGCGGCGGCAGATGACCGCTGCGGCGTCGGACAGCGACAGTGCACCGGAGATGTAGGCGGCGGCGGACTCACCCATGCTGTGTCCGATGACCACGTCCGGCTCGATGCCCCAGGAACGCCACAGTTCGGCCAGGGCGATCTCCATGGCCCACAGAGTGGGCTGGACGACGTCGAGCTGCTTGAGCCGCTCCTCGTCCGCGGAGCGCAGCAGCTCGATGACCGACCAGCCGGTCTCGGTCCTGATGGCCTCGTCGCAGGCTTCCATGGCGTGGCGGAATACCGGTTCGCCGTCCAGGAGCTCACGGCCCATGCCGGGCCACTGCGAGCCCTGGCCGGGGAAGACGAAGGCGACCCTGGGTGCCGCTTCGGGATCGGTGTAGTCGCTGAAGGACAGGCCGGGCTCGTCCTCGCCCTCGGCGAAGCCCCGCAACGCGGCGGCGGCCTCGGCGTGGTCGGCCGACGGCAGCGCGAGCCGGGCGTCGTGAGGGGTGCGGCGCAGCGCCGCGGAGTAGCAGATGTCGTGCAGGGTGTGTTCGGAGCCGGGACCCTCGAGGTGGTCGGCCATGGTGCGGGCGGCGTCGGCCAGGGCTTCGGGGCTGAGGGCGGACAGCACCAGCAGCTCGCTCGGTGTGGCCGACGCCCGGGCGTCCGTGTCGCGGGCGGACGGCTGGGGAGCGGCTTCGAGGACGAGGTGGGCGTTGGTACCGGAGAATCCGAAGCTGGAGACCCCGGCGATGGCGGGCCGGTCCCGCTCGGGCAGCGGCGTGGCCTTCGTGGGGATGGTCAGCGGCAGGTTGGCCCAGTCCACGGCCGGGTTGGGGTTCTTCAGATGCAGGTTGGGCGTGACGGTCTTGTTCTCCAGGCACAGGACGGCCTTGATGAGGCCGGCGATCCCGGCAGCCGCCTCGGCGTGACCGATGTTGGTCTTCACCGAGCCGACCAGGCAGCGCTGGTCGGGCGGGCGCGGACCGACGATGTCGGCCAGGGCCTCGAGTTCGACCGGGTCGCCGACGCTGGTACCGGTGCCGTGGGCCTCGATGTAGTCGATGTCGGCCGGGTCGACACCGGCGTTGGCGTAGGCGCGGCGCAGTACGTCGCGCTGGCCCTCCACGGCGGGGGTGACCAGGTAGCCGCTGCTCTGGCCGTCGTTGCCGACGGCGGAGCCGCGGATGACGGCGCGGACGCGGTCGCCGTCGGCCAGGGCTGCCGACAGCGGCTTGAGGATGACCGCGCCGATGCCGTCACTGCGTACGAAGCCGTCTCCCGAGGCGTCGGCGAACTTGCAGCGGCCGTCGGAGGCGAGCATGCCGGCACCGGAGTAGACGACTCCTTCTTCCGGCAGCAGCACGAGGTTCACGCCGCCGGCGATCGCCATCGGGCACTCGCCGAGCCGGATCGCCTGGACGGCGTTGTGGACCGCCACGAGCGCGGAGGAGCAGGCGGTGTCGACGGTGAAGCTGGGCCCGCGCAGGTCGAAGGCGTACGACAGGCGGCCGGAAGTGATGGCGCGGGAGGCGGCGCCGGTCATGGCGTACAGGTCGAGCTGATCGCGGTTGTCGTACTGCAGGTGCCAGTAGTCACCGCCCAGTTGGCCGATGAACACGCCCGTGTCGGTGCCCGCGATGCGGGGGAGGGGCTGGCCTGCGTCCTCGAGGGCTTCGTAGGCGACTTCCAGCAGCAACCGCTGCTGGGGGTCCATGCGGTCGGCCTCGCGGGGGGAGACGCCGAAGAACTCCGCGTCGAATGCGTCGATGTCGCGCAGCAAGCCGCCCCACCGGCTCACCGTACGGCCGGGTGTGCGGGGGGTGGGGTCGTAGACGGCGTCGATGTCGTAGCGCTCGGGCGGGATGTCCGTGATGGCGTCGCGGCCCTGGAGCAGCATGTCCCAGAGCTGGTCGGGACTGGTGGCGTCGGCGAACCGTCCGGCCATGCCGATGATGGCGATCGGTTCACTTGCGGTCTCAGCCGCGCGGGTGGAGTCGTGAGGCATGGATGTCCTTCCGGGCATGGCGAAGCCGTTCACTGGTGAAGCAGCACGGAAGGAACTGCGGTACGGGCGCGGCGGGACGGCAACAGGAGCCGGCCCGGTGGCGGGCGCACATACCGAGGACGGAACGGGAGTGAGGTGGGAGAAAGCCGGCTCCGCTGGCTGAGCGGTCGCGTGCGGGGCGAGCGCACTGACCGTTCACGGGCCGGGCACGGCTGTCGGCACAGCCGCTGTTCCCCGATGTCGCTGTGGCACTGGGTGGGTGTTCCCCGTGCCGCTACCCCCGCTGTTTCGACATGTATCGAGATTGGCCCGACGTGAGGTGCCCGCGCAACGCGGCGCGGAGTGAGGCTCGTCACAGTCTGCCAGGCTGAGGCGCGAGGTTGACATTCATCGAAGCAAGGGTGAGGCTGGGGCTTTGATTCGTTGTTTGTCTATATAGGCGGTTGTGATGCGCTCGCTCCAGCGTCGCCGTCTGAACCGCCGCGACAGGAGCCGATCCCGATGAGCGAACCCGCCGGCCCCGCCGGTGCCGAGCAGTCCAGCTCCTGCTGTGCCGCGATCGCCGCATTACGGCAGCGGGCAGAGCAGCGGACCGAGCAGCCCGTTGAAGCGGACAGCGGCGAGGACCTCGTGCCGTCCTCGCCCGGCACCGCGCGAGATGCCTGACTTCCGCCCCGCCCCTCGTGAAAGGACACCGCACCGTGGTTGACCTCAGCCCCGACCGCCTTCCCGTCGCCGTGATCGGAGCCGGCCCCGTCGGCCTCGCCGCCGCAGCGCACTTGGCCGAACGCAACGTCCCCTTCGTCGTTCTGGAGGTCGGCGACGCCGCGGCACCGGCCGTACAGGCCTGGTCCCACATTCAGCTCTTCAGCCCCTGGGAGTTCAACACCGACCCCGCCGCCCGCCGTCTGCTCGCGGCCTCCGGATGGGACGAGCCCGACGCCTCCGCCCTGCCCACCGGCGGCGACCTCGTCAAGCAGTACCTCCAGCCGCTGGCCGAACTGCCCGCCCTGGCCCCCCACATCCGCTACGGCACCGCCGTCACCGCCATCAGCCGGCTGGGCATCGACCGGCTGCGCACCGCCGGCCGGGAAGCGGCCCCCTTCGTCCTTCGCCTGGCCGACGGTGAAGAACTGCTCGCCCGCGCCGTCATCGACGCCTCCGGTACCTGGCGCCAGCCCAACCACGTCGGCGCCAACGGCCTGCCCGCCCACGGCGAGCAGGAAGCCGCCGCCTGGATCAACCACGGTCTGCCCGACGTGTTCGGGGCCGACCGCGAACAGCACGCCGGACGCCACACCGTCGTCGTCGGCGCCGGCCACTCGGCGGCCAACACCCTGCTCGCCCTGGCCGAACTGGCGGACACCGCGCCCGGCACCACGATCACCTGGGCCATCCGCGGAGCCGACCCGGCCGCCTCCTTCGGCGGCGGCAGCGACGACGAACTGCCCGCTCGCGGTGCCATCGGATCCGGCCTGAAGATGCTCGTGGACACCGGCCGTGTCGCCCTCGCGGCCGACTTCCGCACCCACGCCGTCCGCAGACTGGGCGACGATCCCACTCGCGACCAGGTCGAACTCATCTCCCGGGGGACGGACGGCACCGAGCAGACCCTCACCGCCGACCGGATCGTCGCGGCCACCGGATTCAGGCCCGACTACCGCATCGCCGACGAACTCCGCCTGGAACTGGACCCGATCATGTCCGCGCCCCGCGCGCTGGCGCCGCTGATCGACCCCAACCAGCACTCCTGCGGCACCGTCACCCCGCACGGCTACCGTGAGCTGGCCCACCCCGAACCGGGGTACTTCGCCGTCGGCATGAAGAGCTACGGTCGCGCACCGACCTTCCTCATGCTCACCGGCTACGAGCAGGTCCGCTCCATCGCCGCCGCCCTCGCCGGCGACATGGAAGCCGCCCGGTCGGTCGAACTGCAGCTGCCCGAGACCGGGGTGTGCTCGGTGACCGCCGGGGGCGAGGCCCTCGCGCTGCGCCTCGGCCTGACCAAGGACCAGCACGAGCAGCTTCTCCACGCCACCGCCAAGCACCTGGGTACATCGGCCACCGCCTCGGACGCCGTGCTGACCGCTGCCACGGAACTCGGCATCGACCACACCGCCGCCCTGCAGCTGGCCGCCTACGCCGCCGACATGTTCGACGCACCCGGCGCCCCCGGCTGCTGAACAACGCCGAGGTGGTTGCCTCTCCCGCCCGGGGAGAGGCAACCACCTCGGCTTCGGCTCGGTACAGGGCGACGGCCCGGTGTCAGGAGGCGCGGTGCACCTTGTGCTGCGCCGCCTGCGCCCGGGGCCGCACCACCAGGAGGTCGATGTTCACGTGCGGCGGCCGGGTCACCGCCCACGTCACCACGTCGGCGACGTCCTCGGCGACCAGTGGATCAGGGACCCCGGCGTAGACGGCGTCGGCCTTGTCCAGGTCCCCGCGGTAGCGGTTGAGGGAGAACTCCTCGGTGTGGACCATGCCCGGAGCGATCTCGACCACCCGCAGCGGTTCCCCGCAGACCTCCAGGCGCAGAGTTTCGGCCAGTACGTGGGCACCGTGCTTGGCGGCGCTGTAGCCGCCGCCGCCCTCGTAGCAGGTGAACGAGGCGGTGGAGGAGATGACGACCACGACTCCGTCGCCGGAGGCTCTCAGGCTCGGCAGCAGCGCCTGGGTCATGTGCAGCGCACCGACCACGTTCACCTCGAACATGGACCGCCAGTCGCCGGGGTCGGCGTTCTCGACGTGCTCCGTCCCGTAGGCTCCGCCCGCGTTGTTGACCAGCACGTCACACGCCGGCAACTGGTCGGCGAAGGCGAGAACCGCCTCCCGGTCGGTCACGTCCAGCGTGAACACCCGGGCCGTTCCGCCCTCGTCCACGATCTCCTTGGCGACGGCTTCCAGCCGGTCGGACCGGCGTGCGGTCAGGACGACCTCGAAACCGTCGCGAGCCAGTGCCCGTGCGGTGGCCGCACCGATCCCACTGCCGGCCCCCGAGACGACGGCCGTCCTCGCAGGCCCTTTCGCATCGGCGGTGCGCACGTCGGTCATGCTTCCCCCAGCTCATGATTAGATGAACATCGAATCAAACGATCTTGGCAGGAGGTGCAACCGGTGTCAACATAGATGCATGTCGAAGCTAGCGCAGTTGGCGGCCACCGCCTCCGTTCCACCATGCTGCCCGTCCCTCACGGACCGGGAGCTGACCGATGAGGAAGCCGAGGTCACGGCCGCCATGTTCAAGGCGCTGGGGGACCCGGTGCGGCTGCGTCTGTTCTCCAAGGTCGCTTCTCATCCTGACGGTGAGGCCTGCGTGTGCGACATCGCCGATGTCGGCGTTTCCCAGCCCACGGTCAGTCATCACCTGAAGAAGCTCCGTGAAGCGGGCCTGCTGCTGTCCGAGCGGCGCGGAACCTGGGTCTACTACCGACTCGCCCCCACGGTCCTTGCCGCACTGTCCGGATTTCTCACCACCCGCGACTGAAGCGCGTTCCGACGCGTCTGTCGAGCCCCGTCGCGAGCGACTGCGCCCCGTCGTGCCAGGTGTTCCTGAGGCGTGCCCTGCCGCCGGCGGCTGAGCCGCGCCGGACCTTGCGAAGCGGGCTCGACGCGCGGCGCCCGGGCGTCCGGTGGTCCGCCGTGGTGTCCGTGGAGATCCCTGGTCCTTCCTCCGGGTCCACCTCTCCTGGGGCCCTTCCGTGCGCGCCGCCGTCTGCGGCTGCGCCGCCGCTGTCTCGCGTTCCTGCGGGTGCCGCCCGCTCCACTCCCGCCGGGGAAGATCGTCATCCTTGAGTTCCGGGAAGTGGTTGACAGGCGCCACAGATCGACGCCAAGCTGATTCTTGATTCGGCAACAGTCGATATAGCCAAGTCGCGACAGCCCCTTGTGGCGTTTCCATGACCGTTGTGTCCCTTGGCGCACCGACGCGCAGCGGACCTCCGCACCGTCGATCAGCGAGCGCCGCCCACACGGCCGCGCCTTCCCACCCCTGTCAGTTCGCCTGTTCACAGCGCCCTGCGTGAGAGGACTCGCACATGACCGGCACCATCCTCAGCACTGCCCAGGCCCGCCCCGACAACATCCTGCGGAGTGACGACGGCCGTCCCGCGGAACCCAACATCTTCCTGTCGGGTGGAAAGGACATCCCGGAGAACCTGCGGGTGCACCGGGTCGAGGAGTTCACGGATCGGGTCAAGCTCAGTGTCCAGAACCGCTACGAGCATTTCGAGGAAACCGCCGAGGTGCGGAACGTCGACGGACGTTCTCTGCGCGTGTATGACTGGATCTACCGGACCTACATGGCCGAGTAGGACGTCCGCCACGTCGCAGGCGTGGCTGACCTGCGGCAACGGACGCCATCGCCTGCCCGCGCCGCCCACCTCCTCCACCACCCGACGCCCCCCGAAAGGCCCTCTCACCATGGCGCGCGAGTCTGAGTCCGGACTGCCCATCGAACCGGTCTGCGGGCCGGATGCCCTTCGGGGCTGGGATCCGGCGGAGAAGCTGGGCGAGCCGGGCGCCTACCCGTACACGCGGGGTGTGTACCCGTCGATGTACACCGGCCGGCCGTGGACGATGCGTCAGTACGCCGGTTTCGGTACGGCGGCGGAGTCCAACGCCCGCTACCAGCAGCTCATCGCCAACGGCACGATGGGCCTGTCGGTCGCCTTCGACCTGCCCACCCAGATGGGCCACGACTCCGACGCCCCGATCGCCTCGGGCGAGGTCGGCAAGGTGGGCGTCGCCATCGACTCCGTCGACGACATGCGGGTGCTGTTCGGCGGGATCCCGCTGGACAGGGTCTCCACGTCGATGACGATCAACGCGCCCGCCGCCCTCCTGCTGCTCCTCTACCAACTGGTCGCCGAGGAGCAGGGCGTGAGCGCCGACAAGCTCACCGGCACGATCCAGAACGACGTGCTGAAGGAGTACATCGCGCGGGGCACCTACATCTTCCCGCCGAAGCCCTCGCTCCGCCTGATCGCCGACATCTTCAAGTACTGCCGGGCCGAGATCCCGAAGTGGAACACGATCTCGATCTCCGGCTACCACATGGCCGAGGCGGGCGCCTCTCCCGCGCAGGAGATCGCGTTCACCCTCGCCGACGGCATCGAGTACGTCCGTACGGCGGTCGCGGCCGGCATGGACGTCGACGACTTCGCCCCGCGCCTGTCGTTCTTCTTCGTGGCCCGCACGACGATCCTGGAGGAGGTCGCCAAGTTCCGCGCCGCGCGCAGGATCTGGGCGCGGGTGATGAAGGAGGAGTTCGGCGCCAAGAACCCCAAGTCGCTGATGCTGCGCTTCCACACGCAGACGGCCGGGGTGCAGCTGACCGCCCAGCAGCCGGAGGTCAACCTGGTCCGGGTCGCCGTCCAGGGCCTGGGCGCGGTGCTCGGCGGCACCCAGTCGCTGCACACCAACTCCTTCGACGAGGCGATCGCCCTCCCGACCGACAAGTCCGCGCGGCTCGCCCTGCGCACCCAGCAGGTCCTCGCCTACGAGACGGACGTGACCGCGACCGTCGACCCGTTCGCCGGTTCCTACGTCATCGAGAAGATGACCGACGACGTCGAGGAGGCCGCGCTGGAGCTGATGCGGAAGGTCGAGGACCTCGGCGGCGCGGTCAACGCCATCGAGCACGGCTTCCAGAAGAACGAGATCGAGCGCTCCGCCTACCGCATCGCCCAGGAGACCGACTCCGGCGAGCGGGTCGTGGTCGGCGTCAACCGCTTCCAGCTGGACGCGGAGGAGCCCTACGAGCCGCTGCGCGT
>NZ_NEUB01001032.1:0-13238 GCF_002910825.1 Streptomyces sp. SM1
TCGCCTGGGCGCTGCACGTCAACGGCCGCGACGAGGAGGCCCTTCGGTACGCCCGCCGTGCCACGGCCACCGGCTACCGCAACGCCGTCTTCCTCTACCACCGGGGCATGATCGAGAAGGCCGCCGGGCACGACCGCGCCGCCCGCGGCTCCCTCAGTGCGGCACTGGAACTGAACCCCGGCTTCTCGCCGCCGGGCGCCCGCGCGGCACGGGCGGCGCTCAAGGACCTGGAGGCGGCACGTTGATCCCCCGCCGTTCCCTGGCCGCCGGAGCCGCCGTCCTCACCGCCGCCTGCGCCCTCACGCTGGTCCCGGCCGGCACGGCGGGCGCGCACCCGCTCGGCAACTTCACCGTCAACCGCTACGACGGGCTGGTCACCGCCCCCGGTGAACTCCGCGTCCACCATGTCGAGGACCTCGCCGAGATCCCGGCCACGCAGGCCGGCCCGGACATCGAGCGGCTGGGCCGGGACGCCTGGGCCCGGGAACGCTGTGCCGCCGCCGCGCGGGACAGCGAGGTGCGGGTCGACGGCCGTGCGGTCACGCTGGCCGTACACGACGCACGCGCGCGTGTGCGGCCCGGTCAGGCAGGGCTCGACACCCTGCGGTTGGAGTGCGGACTGACCGCTCCGCTCCCGGAACGGGACAGCCTGGAACTCCGCTTCCGGGGAGCGGGCGCGGCATCCGGGCCGGGCTGGCGGGAGATCACCGCACGGGGGGACCGCACGACGCTCACCGCCTCGGACGTGCCCACGGCCTCGCTGTCCGGCGAACTGACCCGGTATCCGGAGAAACTGCTCGCGTCCCCGGCCGACACCGGGACCGCGACCCTGCGTGTCCGCCCCGGCGGCCCGGCCCTGGCCGGGGAGGAGGCCGACGCGCCCGCCTCCGCCGTACTGCCGCGCGGCGCCGACCGCTGGACCCGCGCACTCGACGAACTCGTCGCCCGGCGCGACCTCACCGTCGGCTTCGCCGCGCTCGCCCTGCTGATCGCCGTCGTGCTCGGCGCGATGCACGCGCTCGCCCCGGGTCACGGCAAGACCCTGATGGCCGCGACGGCGGCGGCGCGCGGGGGCAGGGCCCGGCTCCGGGACGTCCTGCCGATGGCCGCCTCGGTGACGATCACCCACACCCTGGGTGTGGTCGCCCTGGGCCTGCTGGTCACGGCCGGTTCGGCCGCCGCGCCCTCGGTGATCGCCTGGCTGGGCATCGCGAGCGGCATCGTGGTCACCCTGGCCGGCGCGAGCCTCGTACGCCGGGCCCTGCGCGCCCGGAACCACGGTCACCATCCTCACGAACACGAACACGGGCACGAACACGGGCACGGGCACGGGCACGGGCACGGGCACGGGCAAGACCGCGATCGTGATCACGATCACCCGTCCGGACACGAACGCCCCCACACCCACCCCCACTTCGAGCACACCCACGGCGGCCGCACCCACACCCACTCCACCGCGCCCACCCTGCGCGGCACGATCCTGCTCGGCTTCGCCGGCGGACTGGTGCCCAGCCCGTCCGCCGTCGTGGTGCTGGTCGGCGCCGCAGCGCTCGGCCAGGCCTGGTTCGGGCTGCTGCTCGTCGTCGCGTACGGCGTCGGGCTGGCCCTCACCCTCACCGCGGCCGGGTACGCCGTCGTCAAGGCGGGCAGCGGCATGACCCGTCTGCTTGCCCGGCGCCCGCGCTGGACGGCGGCCCCCTGGGCGACGCTGGTGCGCCGGAGTGCGCCCCTCGGGTCGGCCTTCGTCGTCGTGGTCCTGGGAGCCGGATTGGTGTTCAGGGGGGCCGCATCCGCACTCGGCTGAGCTACTTTCACAGGGAAAGGGAGAATTCGCCCGGCTGCGAAGGGGAGCCGCCGTGTCCCGAGAACCGGCCGGCGAGCGGGTGATCGCCGACCGCTACCGGCTGCTGTCGCCGCTCGACGAGGGCGGGATGGGAACGGTGTGGCGGGCCCGCGACGAGGTGCTGCACCGCGAGGTCGCCGTCAAGGAGGTGCGCGCCCCGGCCGGACTGCCGGCGCCGGATGTCGAGCGGATGTACGCCCGCCTGGAGCGTGAGGCGTGGGCGGCGGCCCGGATCACCGACCGCAACGTCGTGACCGTGTACGACGTGGCGACCGAGGACGGGCGCCCGTGGATCGTCATGGAACTGGTCCGCGGCCTCTCGCTCGCCGAAGTGCTGGACGCGGAGGGCCCGTTGGCGCCGCCGCGGGCGGCGCACATCGGTGCGGAGGTGCTCGCCGCGCTGCGGGCCGCGCACGGGGCCGGGGTGCTGCACCGGGACGTGAAGCCCGGGAACGTCCTGATCTCGAACGACGGACGGGTCGTGCTCACCGACTTCGGGATCGCCATGGTCGAGGGCGGCTCCGCGCTCACCATGACCGGGGAGGTCGTCGGTTCGCCCGAGTTCCTCGCCCCGGAGCGTGCGCTGGGGCGTACGCCGGGACCCGAGTCGGATCTCTGGTCGCTCGGCGTGCTGCTGTACGCCGCGGTGGAGGGCGCCTCGCCGTTCCGGCACGACACCCCGCTGAGCACGCTGCGCTCGATCGTCGACGAGGAGCTGCCGCCACCGCGGCGGGCCGGCCCTCTCGCCCCCGTCATCGAAGGGCTGTTGCGCAAGGAACCGGCCGAGCGGCTGTCGGCGGAGCGGGTGCAGGAGGAGCTGCGGATCGTCGCCGCGGGCGGCGCCCCGCGCGGGGGCACGGCACGGTCGGGACCGTACGCCCCCACGGTGGCCGTGCTTCCGCTGCCGTTCCCGGAGACGACGCCGTCGCCCGCTCCCCCGCCCCCGCCGGTCACGGGAGCGCCGGCCACGGCGGTCACCCGGCCGGGGCGCGAGCGGCGCGGTGCCGTCGTGCTGGTCGTGGGTGTGGTCGTCCTGGCCCTGGCGCTGGCCGGGCTGACGTATGCCCTGCTGGACCGCGGGGACGGCGGGCCGGAGGGCAAGAACACCGGTGAGGGCGCGAGTTCGCCCGCGCGGACCGGTGGTGGGGACGGGGACGCGTCCGACGACGGGACGCCGGGTACGGAGGATCCGCCGCCCACCGGGAGTGACGAGGACGGCGAGGAGAGCACTGCGCCGCCGCAGACCGTCTCGGTGACGGTGACCGGCGCGCACACGGAGTACTCCGGGAGCTGTCCGCCGCCGGGTGAGCAGGCGCCCGCGTTCACAGCGACGTTCACGGTCGGGCGGTTGCCGGCCGAGGTGTCCTACCGCTGGGTGGCCGAGGACGGCTCGGTGGCCGACCCGGGCTGGCGGAAGCTGTCGTTCCCCGAGGGGGGCGGACGGTCGGAGCAGGACACGGTGACCGTGACGGCGCACTCGGAGAGCGGGACGCACCGGAGCGCGATCGGTGTCGAGGTCCGGGAGCCGGTGCACACCACCTCGGAGACGGTGCCGTTCTCGGTGACGTGTGGGCCGGGGACCCCGCCGGACGGGGCCCCCGGCCCTCCCTCCGGTTCGGAGGACGAGGGGTACTGACGGATCAGGCCGCCGCGTTCAGCGCCGGCAGGTAGCCGCCCGACTGGCCGGCCGCCTTCGGGTGGTACGAGTTGCCGATGTTGAGCCAGTCCACGCTGTGCAGCCAGGAGCTGCCGGAGCAGATCTCGTGACCGGCGAAGGTGGTGCGTACGTCACCGAAGGTGAAGCCGTACGCCTGGGCGCGCTGGGCGATGGTGGTGTCGAGGAGGTCGGCGGCGTCGTTGATCGCCTTCCGCTTGGTCTCGGAGAGGCCGATGCAGGTGGTGCCGAGCTTGTAGAAGCGGGGGTAGCCGAGCACCACGACCTCGGCGTTCGGCGCCCGGTCGCGGATCGCCGAGTAGACGCCGTCGAGCCTGCCGGGCAGCGTCGAGCCGACGAACGCCCGCGCGGTGGCGATCCGGTTGAGGCAGGAGCTCTCGGACTGGAGCACACAGGTCGTCATGACGTCGGCGAAACCGGCGTCGTTGCCGCCGATGCTGATCGAGACCAGGCCGGTGGTGCTGGAGAGCGGGCCGAGCTGCCCGGAGAGAACATCACCCGTTCGGGCGCCCGAGCAGGCGGTGAAGCCGAAGGACGAGGGTGAGTTGGCGGCTGCCCAGAGGTAGGGATAGGCCTTCGTGCTGCGCTTGCAGTCGCCGCTGGAGGAGATGTAGCTGCCGGCTCCGACACCCGAGGAGTAGGAGTCGCCGAGCGCCACATAGCCGTCGGCCGCGGCCTGTTGGGACGCCTGAGCCGTCGTGGCCCCGGTGAGGGCGGTGGTGACGGCGAGAAGGAGCGTGCCGAGGAAGAGAAGAAGTCGGGAACGTCTCATGGAACCTCCCTTTAGCAGGATCTCTGCCACAACCGTGGTACCAACTACGCGTGTTGATTGGAAGTGTCCATGCCAAAATTGTTACCGTTCAGTCTTGGACGAAATCCGGCCGCAGGGACTTTCACCCCTTGACGCCCCTTACCGGGTGGGCCACATTGAATTCCGGCATCCGACGCTTCAGCGGCAAAGTCGGCCATGCAGGCACATAGGTTCGAGCAGGAGGCGCCCGTAACGGCCAAACCGGCCAAAAGGTGAGGTGCGTTCCAGGTCTTGCCATACGGGTTCAATCGTCAATACCGTCATACATCTCACTCGCATCGGTCCGTCGGTACGCGGCTTCAGGGGAGGGCTCAGGACCGCGACGAACCGGTGCGGGGCGCGGTAGGGGGGTGCCGTGCCCGGTGACCGCAACGGTGACCGGGCCGTGCCGCGCGAGCGGCCGCCGTTGTGGCGGCCGGTCAGCTTCACCAACTCACCCGTCGTGCGCGTCTGCTCCATCCGGCGTGCCGTGGGGGGAGAACAACCCCCCTTTCGAACCGGACGAACAGCCGGGCCGCCCGAGGGGCGGGCGGTCCGCCGGACGAGAGGGACCAGATTCATGAGCTCCGTACTGCGGCCCGCGGCCGCTGATCAGGATCCGCCGGCCGCCCGGAAGTACCGGCCCGTCTCCTCGCACCTGGCCATCGCGCCACCGGTGAGCGTGGTGATACCGGCCATGAACGAGGCGGAGAACCTGCCGTACGTCTTCAAGACGCTTCCCGACTGGATCCACGAAGTGGTCCTGGTCGACGGCAACTCCACCGACGACACCGTCGAGGTGGCCCGCGCACTGTGGTCCGGCCTGAAGGTCGTCGGGCAGAGAGGCAAGGGAAAGGGGGACGCACTGCGCTCCGGGTTCGACGCCTGCACCGGCGACATCATCGTGATGGTCGACGCGGACGGCTCGGCGGACGGCAACGAGATCGTCAGCTACGTCTCCGCGCTGGTCTCCGGCGCGGACTTCGCCAAGGGGTCCCGCTTCGCCAACGGCGGCGGCACCGACGACATGACCTTCATCCGCAAACTCGGCAACCGGGTGCTGTGCGCCGTGGTCAACCGCAAGTTCGGCGCGCGGTACACCGACCTCTGCTACGGCTACAACGCCTTCTGGCGGCACTGCCTGGACAAGATCGACCTCGACTGCACCGGCTTCGAGATCGAGACCCTGATGAACATCCGGGTGGTCAAGGCGGGCCTGAGGGTGCAGGAGATCCCCAGTCAGGAATACCTGCGGATCCACGGCACCAGCAACCTGCGCGCCGTACGCGACGGCTTCCGGGTGCTGAGAGTGATCCTCGGGGAGCGCTCCAACCGGCGGGCGCTGCGCCGCCGCCCGCGCCACTCCCCGCTGCTGGACACGGGCCGGGGGACGGTGTCTTGAGCGATCCCGGAATCCCGGGCGTCTCGGTCGTGATCTGCGCCTACACGGAGGACCGCTGGGAGGACGTGCTCGCGGCCGTCGCCTCCGTGCGGGCGCAGTCACGGCCGGCCCTGGAGACGCTGCTGGTCGTCGACCACCATCAGGCACTGCTGGACCGCCTGGACAAGGAGTACGAGGACCACAAGGGGACCGGGGAGGTGCGGGTGCTCGCCAACGCGGGCCCCCGCGGCCTGTCCGCCGGCCGCAACACCGGAATCGCCGCCTCGCGCGGCGGGATCGTCGCCTTCCTCGACGACGACGCCGTGGCCGAACGCGACTGGCTGAGGCACCTCGCCGAGGGGTACGCCGATCCGCGCGTGATGGCGGTCGGCGGGCGCACCGAGCCGGTGTGGGCGTCGGGCCGGCGGCCCGGCTGGTTCCCCGAGGAGTTCGACTGGGTGGTGGGCTGCACCTACCGGGGTCTGCCGCGCGGGCGGGTGCGGGTGCGCAACGTGCTCGGCGGCAACGCCTCCTTCCGGCGCGAGGCCTTCGACGCGGCGGGCGGCTTCGCCACCGGCATCGGACGCGACGGGAACAAGCGCCCGCTGGGCGGTGAGGAGACGGAGCTGTGCATCCGCCTCGGCCGCGCCCGCCCCGACGCGGTGCTGCTGATCGACGACCGCGCGGTGATCCACCACCGGGTGCCGGAGGCCCGCGAGCACTTCCGCTACTTCCGTACCCGGACCTACGCCGAGGGCCTGTCCAAGGCGCTGGTGGCCCGCAGCGTCGGCGCGCGGAAGGGGCTGGAGTCCGAACGCCGGTACACCACACGCGTGCTGCCGGCCGGGGTGGTGCGGGGGCTGCGCGACGCCGTGCTCGCCCGCCCGGGCGGTGCGGGCCGCGCGGGGGCGATCGTCGCCGGGGTGCTCGCGGCGGCCGGCGGCTATCTGGTGGGAAGCGTGCGGGCCCGGCGGGGAGGGGCCACCTTCTCCGCGGGGGCCGTCGGGAAGGACGGCGCCGGTGACTGACGTACGCGTGCCGATCCTGATGTACCACGCGGTCTCGGCCCGGCCGGGCGACGCGACCCGCGCGCTGTCCGTGTCCCCGGAGGCGTTCGCCGAACAGATGGCGGTGCTCGCCGAACGGGGCCTCACCCCCGTCACCACCGCCGGACTGGCCGCCCGCTGGCGCGCGGACCGCCCGCTGCCCGCGCACCCGGTCCTGGTCACCTTCGACGACGGCTACGAGGGCGTGCACCGCCACGCCCTGCCCGTCCTGGCCGGCCACGGCTTCCCGGCCACGCTGTTCGTCTCCACCGGCTGGCTGCGCGGTCCGTACGACACCGGCGGCGGCCCGGACACCATGCTCGACTGGGACCAGGTACGCGAGCTGGCCGCCCGGGGCGTGGAGATCGGCGGGCACAGCCACAGCCATCCGCAGCTCGACCGGCTCGACGGGGACCGGCTGCGGTCCGAACTGATCCTGTGCAAGGAGATCGTCTCGGACCAGCTGGGCTCCGTACCCGCCTCGTTCGCGTACCCCTACGGCTACTCCAGCCGCCGGGTGCGCGAGGCGGTGCGGGAGACGGGGTACGCCCAGGCCCTCGCCGTCGGCAACGGCCTCGCCCGCCGCGCCCAGGGACCGTACGCCCTGCGGCGCGTGACGGTGCGCAGGTCCACGTCCGTGGCCGAGTTCGAACGGCTGGTGGAGGGCCGGGCCGTCACCCGTTCCTTCGCCCGGGACCGCGCCCTGACCAAGGGGTACGCCATGGTGCGCCGCACCCGGCAGGCGGGGCGGCTGATCCGCCGCCCGCCGGATCGAACACGCGGACCCGTACGGTGACAATCCGCGGGCACCCCGGAAATCGGGTGCACGCGGCGCCCCGGTGACCGATCATGGCGGCATGTCCGCTCACCCGCACGACGCACTGCCGATCCGGCTCAACGTCGACGACAGCGACTCCCCGTCCGATGTCGTCGACGCGCTGTTCCTCGGCCGTTTCGCGACGGGCGAGCAGCCGTACTCGCACGCCGTCAACATCGACCGCGTGCGCTCCGGCGCGACCCTGCTGCCCGCGAGCGCGCGGGTGCTGCGGCTGGCCAAGGACGACGACCGCAGCGCCACCCTCGCCGAGGGCGACGGCTGGACGCTGCTGGTCTCCCGCTGGAACCGGGGCGCCGACGTCACGGTCACCGCGACCAGCGCCGACCTCGCCGCGAAGATCCTGGACGAGGCCACCGACGGCGCGGCGGACGAGCCCGAACCGCAGCCGGAGAACGTCGCCATGGGGTTCTGGTACGTCTCCCCCAGGCGCGGCCCGCACCGCACCACCCGGCAGATCTCGGCGGGCACCTGGGAGGAGATCCGGACCAACTACACGGCGCCGGTCGCGGACGCGATGGACCGCCTGATGAAGACCACCCCCGAGGACATCTCGGGCCGGCTGCTCCTGCTGCACGGCCCGCCGGGCACCGGCAAGACCTCCGCACTGCGCACGCTGGCCCGGTCGTGGCGGGACTGGTGCCAGGTGGACTGCGTCCTGGACCCGGAGCGGCTCTTCTCCGACGTCGGCTATCTGATGGACATCGCGATCGGTGAGGAGGACGCGGCGGGCAAGGGCCGCTGGCGGCTGCTGCTCCTCGAGGACTGCGACGAACTGATCCGCGGCGAGGCCAAGCACACCGCCGGGCAGGCGCTGTCCCGGCTGCTGAACCTGACGGACGGTCTGCTCGGCCAGGGCCGCAACGTCCTGGTCGGGGTCACCACCAACGAGGACCTGGAACGCCTGCACCCGGCCGTGGTCCGCCCCGGCCGCTGCCTGGCCCGGATCGAGGTGGGACAACTGACCCACGCGGAGGCGGTCAACTGGCTGGGCACCGAGGAGGGCGTCGGCCGCGAGGGCTCCACCCTGGCCGAGCTGTACGCACTACGCCGCGGCACGTCCCCCACCACCCTCCCAGAACCCCGCAGCAACACAACAGCAGGCCTCTACCTGTAACCACCCCACCAACGCCCCCACAAAAACCCCAAACCCCGCAACACCGGCCCGCGGAGCGCCGGCACGCCGAGATGCCGGGACGCGGGGCGGGTGACGGGTGGCGGAACACCGGGCGGCGGGATGCGGGACACCGGGCCGCGGGACAGCGGGATGCGGAGCTGCGGGGGTGCGAGACGCCGGGCCGCGGGGCTGCGGGGTGCGGAGCTGCGTGACGCCGGGCCGCGAGGACGCGGGGTAGCGGGACACCGGGATGCGGGACACCGAGGCGCGGGACGGCGCGGATGGCGAGACACCGGGGTGCGGAGCTGCGGGCTAGCGAGATGCCGGGCCGCGGGCTAGCGGGATGCCGGAGCGCCGGAGCCAACGCTCACCCCAACCCCCTCAGGGGCGCGGGGAACTGCGCGACCAGCCACAACCCACCCGCACCCGGAAGAAAGCGCCCGCCCCGCCCGCACCCCACAGGCGACGCCGGGGTGGCGGGACACCGGGACACCAAGGCCACCCGGACGCAGGGCCACCGGGACACCGGCGGCGGCGACCGCACAGCCAACGCTCACCCCAACCCCCTCAGGGGCGCGGGGAACTGCGCGACCAGCCACAACCCACCCGCACCCGGAAGAAAGCGCCCGCCCCGACGGCGATCACCCATAGGCCGCACGCAGTGCGTCCCGCACAGCGGCCAGCGCTTCCTCCTCCGAACACCCCAGCCGCCGCGCCCTCGCGGCATACGCCTGCCCCGCGGACGCCAGCTCCCGCTCCGCCCCAGCCCCCGCCGCGGCGACGAACGTCCCGTTGCGTCCCCGCGTCTCGATCACCCCGTCCGCCTCCAGCGCCCGGTACGCCTTGGCCACCGTGTTCGCCGCGAGGCCGAGCGTCCCGGCCAGCCCCCGCACCGTCGGCAGCCGGTACCCCACCGGCAGCGCCCCCGACCGGGCCTGCTCGGAGATCTGCGCCCGCACCTGCTCGTACGGCGGTGCGTCGTCATCGATATGGATCTTCAAGGTCACGGCCCGATTGTCCCGCACCCGCCGGAAAATGGGAGGCGTCCCCGGCCACGTCCCCCGTAGCGTGCGCCTCCATGACAGTGACCGTCCGCGATCTCCGCCCCGACGCTCGCGCCGACCTCGAGGGCTTCGCCCGCGTCCGGCGTGCCGCGCTGCCGTTCCTCCTCGTCACCCCGGATTCCCTGGCCCACGACCTGACCCAGCTGCATCCCGACGCCCACTACCGGCCCCTCGTGGCCGTGGCGGACGGCGAGGTGACCGGAACGGCTCAGGTGCACCTGACGCACGAGAGCGCCGAGCCGGGCCAGGGCAACCTCAACGTGTACGTCCACCCGGAGCACACGCGCCGGGGCGCCGGGACACTGCTGGTGCGCGCCGCCGAGGAGCACCTGGCCGCGCACGGCGCGACCCGGCTGCTGTCCTGGGTGCTGGACGAGCCGGGCAACCGCGCCTTCGCCGGACGGCACGGCTACCGGGCGAGCCGTTCCGCCCACTTCCTCCGCCTGGACCTGGCGAACGCCACCCTGCCCCCGCTCCAGGACCCGCCGCCGGGTGTGGAACTCCGCCCGGCCTCGGACTTCGCCGCCGATCCACGCCCCCTGTTCGAACTGGACGCGGAGACGACCGCGGACGAGCCGAGCGACGTGGACACCGAGTTCACCGACTACGAGGCCTGGCTGGCGGAGACCTGGCGGCACCCGCTGTTCAGCGCCGAGCTGACCACCGTGGCCCTGGTCGACGGCCGTCCCGCCGCCTTCTCCGCGGCCCGCGCGGACGGCGGCACCCGGTACGCCACGGGCATGACCGGCACCGCCCGCGCCCACCGCGGCCGGGGCCTGGCCAAGCTCGCCAAGAACGACTCCCTGCATCGGGCCCGCGCGGCCGGGTACACGGAGGCGTTCACGGGCAACGACACCGGGAACGAGCCGATGATCGCGATCAACACGTGGTTCGGCTACGAGATCTGCGGGACGGAGGTGCGGTATGTCCGCGCACTCGGCTGACGGGCCGGCCCGGGTGGAGGTCGTCCTCGTCAAGGCGGGACGGATGAAGATCCGCTACCCCGCCGAACTGCTCACCGACGACGGCACCCGTGTCAGCGTGTGCGCCCCCTGGGCGGGGGCCGGTGTGCGCGACTTCGGCTTCGTCCGCTTCGAGCCCGGCGACGTCTTCACGGAGCACTACTGGCGCGACCGGTGGTACTCCGTGAAGGAGGTCCGCACCGCCGCGGGCGCCCTCAAGGGGCACTACTGCGACATCACCCGGCCCGCGGAGCTCTCGGCCGGCCGGCTGGTCGTGGAGGATCTCGACCTGGACCTGTGGGTCTCCGCGGACGGCACGGACGTACGGCGGCTGGACGAGGACGAGTTCGCGGCGAGCGGTCTGCTCACCACGGATCCGGAGGCGGCGGCCGCCGCGGTGGCCGCCCTCGACGAACTGGACGCCCGGGCCCGCGAGGGCGGGTTGGGCGCACTGCTCGCGTGAGGGTCCGGCTCATCCGGGAACCGCGATCACCGCGTAACGCTCGTCGTCCACCTCCCGGCCCCACAGCGCCGCGTCCCCGGACAGGTGCTCCACACGCACCTGTCCGCCGGCCGGGGCGAGGAGGGCGGTGAGCCGGTCCGCCGGTATGCCGGCCGGGCTCACCGCCCTCCACACCCCCTCGACCAGCACCAGCCTCCCGCCCGGACGCAGCAGGTCCCGCCAGTGCCGCAGGGCGCGCTCCGGCTCGGGCAGGGTCCACAGCACATGCCGGACGAGGACGGTGTCGTAGCGCTCCCCGCCGACCGGTGGAGCCGACGCGTCACCGGTCAGGAACACCGCGTCACGCCCGGCGAGCTTCTCCCGGGCGAGCGCCACCATGGCCGGGGAGCGGTCGACCCCGGTGATCCGGTGTCCCTGCTCGGCCGCGAGGAGCGACAGGCTGCCGGTGCCGCAGCCGAGGTCGAGGACGTCGCAGGCCCGTCCGGGCAGCCAGGACCGCAGCCGCCCGGCCCAGGCCGCGCGCACCTCCGGATCGCGCAGTCCGTGGTACGGCTCCTCGTCGAAGGAGGCGGCCCGCGCGTCCCAGTCGGCACCGTCCGTGCCCGTCCCGTCACCGCCATGCGTGGTCATGACCCCAGAGTGACACCTGCCACTGACAATCGATTCGTGACGGCCGCCACAGACAGATCGGGACCGATGAGGAACTCTCCCCCGAAAGGTCCGCCCCCGTGCGAACGCGGAACACCGGCGGATCCTGGAGGAGGCAGCCATGCGCCGTGTCACCGTGCAGAAGCCCCCGGGGAAGACGGACACCCGCCGGGTCCGCGAGGAGACCGACGAGCGCCCCTCGGGGCGCCCCGAGGTCCGCAAGGACATCGCCCGCACCTGGTGGCCGGACGGCTGAGCGCGCTCGCGACGCTTCCGCGGGCACCCGCCCCGCCCCCGTGCGCGTGACGCACCACCCCGCCCCGCACGGCGCCTACCTGATCCCAGCCTGAGCACTCCCTTAACGCGGCCATAAGGATCCCTCTCCGGGGCCTTCGGCAGGCGATTTCACGGTTCTTCGGGGCTAGCTTCTGAGCCACCCCCACGGGATCCGTCCCCAGGATCCAGAGATCGCCGTTCCGAGGAGTTGCTGCCCCATGTCCGCACGCCGCAAGGCCGCTGTCGCCGCCGTCGGTCTCGTTCCGCTCGCCCTGACCGGGCTCTCCGCCGCGCCGGCGTCCGCGCACGGTTCGATGGGCGATCCCGTCAGCCGGGTCGCGCAGTGCTACGCCGAAGGCCCCGAGAGCCCCCGGTCGGCGGCGTGCAAGGCGGCGGTCGCGGCCGGCGGCACCCAGGCGCTCTACGACTGGAACGGCGTCCGCATCGGCGACGCGGGCGGACGCCACCAGGAGCTCATCCCCGACGGCAGGCTGTGCAGCGCGGGCAACGAGGGGTTCAAGGGCCTCGACCTGGCCCGCGCCGACTGGCCGGCGACCGCGGTGAACAGCGGCTCGTACACCTTCAAGTACCGCGTGACGGCCCCGCACAAGGGGACCTTCAAGGTGTACATCACCAAGCCCGGCTACGACCCGTCGCAGCCGCTCGCCTGGAACGACCTGGACCTGGCGAACCCGGTGGCGACGTCCACAGACCCGGCGGCGTCGGGCGGCTTCTACACGTTCGGCGGCACTCTCCCCGAGCGCTCCGGCAAACAGCTGCTCTACGCGGTGTGGCAGCGGTCGGACAGCCCGGAGGCTTTCTACTCCTGCTCGGACGTCGCCTTCGGCGGCGGGAACCAGCCTGGCGGGAACCAGCCGGGCGGGGAGGAGGCCGGCGGCGGCGGGGCCGCCGAGCCGGGCGACACCCCGAAGCAGGAGGCCGCCCCGGCGCCGACCGCCTCCGCTCCGTCCGAGGAGCAGATCAAGGACGGTGCCGACAGGTCGACCATCGAGAACCACGGGCACGGTGACGACGACCCCAGTACGTCGGCGGAGCCGGCCGCGGCGGACGGCGGCACCTCCCCGGATGCCGCCGGGGTTCCCAACCAGCCGAAGGCGGCGGGTATTTCGCAGAACCT
>NZ_NEUB01001032.1:13258-13371 GCF_002910825.1 Streptomyces sp. SM1
ACGCCGTACCTGATGGTCGGCGGCGCCGCGGCGCTGGCGCTCGGCTCGGCGGCGCTGTTCGCCTCCGCTCGGCGGCGCACGGCGACCGGACGGTCCGGCCGCTGAACCGGCTC
>NZ_NEUB01001032.1:13388-18477 GCF_002910825.1 Streptomyces sp. SM1
CCGGACAGGGCCCCCGCGCGTGCGCCGCGTACCGACACGTGTCAGCTGAACACCGAGGCGCAGGTGGTCGGTTTCGCCCGGGCCGGGTCGAGGGCGTTGGCCACTTCGTGGAACGCGATCCGGTCGAACAGTCCGATGGCCACGTGCCCGGACAGGTCGACCGGACAGAGGTCCTGGAGCAGTACGTTGCGCACGTTCGGTCCGGTCAGGAAGGCGCTGCGGTACGGGGTGACGACCTGGTCGTACCGGGTGGCGATAACGGTGTAGCGGACGCCGGGCACGGTGTCGCCGCCCGCGTTGAGCCGGGCGAGGAAGTCGGAGCCGGCGACCTGGTCGGCGAGGGCGGGGGTGGCCTCGCTCAGCAGGTCCTCGGCGCCCGGGAAGTACGGCAGCAGCGCGGTGAGCCCGCCGAGGGTGGTGCCGTGGTTGCTGGGCGCGATACCGACGAGGGCGTTCACCTCGTCCGCTCCGCCGAGGAACTTGAGGTAGTGGCGCGGCATCATGCCGCCCTGGGAGTGGCCGACGATGTCGGTCTCGTCGGCGCCGGTCGCGGCGAGCACGGTGTCGACGAAGGCGTCGAGCTCTTCGGCGGACTTCTCGACGGGCCCGAGGCCGTGGAGGAAGGGGACGCCGGGGAGCCGGCCGTAGTCGAGGGAGAAGACGCAGTAGCCGCGGTGCTTCAGATACGGCGCGAGGCCGAGCCAGTTGTCGACGGAGTTGCCGAAGGTGCCGTGGACCAGGACGACGGGGCGGGGATGGGCGGCGGAGGGCACGCACGTGTAGTCGTTCCAGCCGGAGCTGGGCGCGGCGGCGGCCTGGGCACTCGCGGAGGGGACGGTGACGGCCGCGGCGGCCAGGAGGAACGCGGCCAGCGGTCTGATCACCCGCTTCCAGGGCAGCATCGTGTGATCTCCTTGCGGTTCGAGGGGGAAGGGTGGGGTCCTACGCCCTGTGATCCGGATCACGAGGATGCTGTTCACTCGTCAAGTTACGGGTGGGTAGCAAAGAGGGGAAGTTACGGGTCGGTAAAAACTTCCGGCCTTGACCGGCGCGCGATCTCCGTCACCTGATAATGCGTCACCAATGGGGTCGAATCGGCCCGCCGGGCGCGTGACGCAGCAACCGCCCGGCCAGAGCCCGCAGCTCACCCGGCACCTCGCCCCGGGCCCGCGCGTCGTGCCGCCGTGGACCGGCCGGGGATGCCGGGTGCTACGCGGCCAGCGTGCCCGGCATCACCGCGCGGGGGCCGAACTTCGCCCGCGCCCGGTCCGCGACCTCCTCGATCCTGCGTGCCTTCTCGTCCACCGGATCGAAGGTGAGCTGGTGGGAGGCCCGTTCGGCGGGGTCGAGACCCTCCGCGCGGAGAGCGATCGAGCGGACCCGGGCGCGTTGCAGACCGAGCGCCTCGTACAGGGCGTACGCCGCCCCGGTGAGCGCGGCCGAGTGCGCGGTCGGCTCGGGGAGGGTGCGGGTACGGGTGGTCGCGGACCTGTCGGCGTAACGCACGGTGAGGGTGAGACCGCGGCAGACCTTGTCGAGGGCGCGCAGCCGGGCGCCCAGTTCCTCGGCGGCCGAGAGCAGGGCGCGGCGGTGCCGGCCGGGGTCCAGTTCGTCGCGGGTGAAGGGGCGTTCGGTGGCCAGCGACCGGGAGACCGCGTTCGGGACGACCCGGCCGCGGTCGACACCGTTCGCCTTCTCGTGCAGTTCGCGCCCCGTCCTGGCGCCCACCAGCCGCTGGAGCGTGGACAGCGGGGCGGCGGCGACCCGGCCGAGGGTGTCGAGACCGTACTCGCACAGGGTGCGGGCCGTCCTGGTGCCGACGCCGGGCAGCGCGACGACGGGCCGGCCGGCGAGGAACTCCCGCACCTCGTCCTCGGGCACCGCGCGGGTCAGTCCCGGCCGGGCGTCCCGCAGGGCCATGCGGGCCAGCATCGGGCCGGGGCCGGCGCCGATCACGCAGTCGACGCCGTGCAGGGCGAGGGCGCGCACCCGGATCACCGAGGCCAGTTCGAGGGCCGTGCGCCCGAAGTACCGTTCGGCGCCGCGCAGATCGGCCAGCGCCCCGTCCGGCGGCAGGGCCTGGACGACGGGGGTGAACTCCTCCAGCAGGCCGAGCAGCCCCGGCAGGGCGGCCTCGCACATCGGAGGCAGCTGGAAACGTACGCAGAGAATGGTCATCCCGCACTCCCCGGACTCTGGTGCCACAACTTCCTTCCCACCGCGGGCCCTTCGCCCGCGGGGCGCAGATCGGCCCAGGGGTGCATCTCGTACCCCGTGGGCATGCGGATCGTTCTGTCCTCCATCGGGTCCCGGGCCGCGGAGCCGGCCGGCGCGGGCCGTCCGTCCGAACCGGCGAGCCGCCTGCGGGCCGGGCCGTCACCGTCGTCGTCGCCGCCGGATTCCGAGCCGGTTCCGGCCGGCTCGGCGAGCCGCGCGGCGACTCCCTCCAGCCCTTCCTCCCGGCGGATCTCCAGCAGGTCGGCGAGATTCCAGGCGGCGGAGCCGACCACGCTGAAGCTGCGCGGGCCCCGCCGCTGCACCACCCCGCGCACCAGCAGCAGCCAGGAGTGGAAGACGGTGTGGGCGCAGGCGTCGTGGGAGTCGTCGAAGAAGGCGAGGTCGACCAGGCCCGTGCCGTCGTCCAGGGTGGAGAAGATGACCCGCTTGCCGGAGCGGATGGGCGGGGTCTGGGTGGCCGCCTTGGCGCCCGCGACCAGCACGGTGTCCCCGTGCCGGGCCTCGCGCAGCCGCCGCGCGGAGAGCACGCCCAGTTCCTCGAGGAAGGTGCCGTGGTCGTCCATCAGATGACGTGAGGCGTCCATGGACAGCACGCCCAGTTCGGCGCTGAGCCTCTCCGACGAGGTGAGGTCGGGCAGTCCGGCCGGGGCGGTCCTCCGGCCGCCGGACAGGGGGAGCTGGTCGCCGCGTCCGCCGCGGGCGCCCCGGTGCAGTTCGGTCAGGTGCAGTTGCAGATCACGGCGGTTGGCGCCGAACGCGTCCAGCGCGCCGACCTGGGCGAGGCGTCCGGCGAGGGGGCGGCTGGGGCGGGCCCGCTCCCAGAAGTCGAGCAGGGAGGCGTACGGCTGTCCCCCGGCGATCCGGGCGGCCTCGGCCTCGCTGATGCCGTGCACGTCGGAGAGCGCCAGCCGGAGCCCCCACGCTTCCCCCGGGCCCTTCGACCCCTGCGGATCCTTCGGGCCCTTCGCCCTCTGTGATTCAGACACCAGTTCGATCCTGTGGGCGATCCCCGACTTGTTCACATCCAGCGGCAGCACCGGCACCCCGCGCCGCCGCGCGTCCGCCAGCAGCAGCCGCTTCGGGTACATCCCGGGGTCGTGGGTGAGCAGCCCCGCGTAGAAGGCGGCCGGGTGGTGCGCCTTCAGCCACGCCGACTGGTACGTCGGTACGGCGAAGGCGACCGCGTGCGCCTTGCAGAAGCCGTAGGACCCGAAGGCCTCGACGATCTCCCAGGTGCGCTGAATCGTTTCCGCGTCATAGCCGCGGGCCGCCGCCCGCTGCGCGAACCAGGCCTTGATCCGCCCCTGCGACTCCGGGTCGGACAGCCCGCGCCGCACCCGGTCCGCCTCGCCGCGCCCGCAGCCGGTCAGGGTGGCCACGATGTCGATGACCTGTTCGTGGAAGACGACCACCCCGTAGGTCCCCTTCAGCGGCTCCTGAAGGTCCGGGTGCGGATAGCGCACCGGCGCCCGCCCGTGCCGCGCCTCGATGAACGGGCGCACCATGTCGGCGGCGACCGGACCGGGCCGGAAGAGGGAGATGTCCACGACCAGGTCGTGGAAGGTCGACGGCTGGAGCCGTCCGACCAGGTCCCGCTGGCCCGGCGACTCGATCTGGAAGCAGCCGAGCGTCTCGGTGGACCGGATGAGCCCGTACGTCGCCGGGTCGCCCTCCGGCACCGCGTCCAGGTCGATCCGCTCCCCCGTCGCCCGTTCCACCTCGGTGACCGCATGCGCCATCGCCGACTGCATCCGCACGCCCAGCACATCGAGCTTGAGCAGTCCGAGGTCCTCCACGTCGTCCTTGTCGAACTGCGCCATGGGGAAGCCCTCGCCGCTGGTGGGCATGACCGGCGTACGGGTCAGCAGGGAGGCGTCGGACAGCAGGACGCCGCAGGGGTGCATGGCGACACCGCGCGGGAGCGCGTCGAGGGCCTCGACCAGCTCCCACAGCCTGCCGTACCTCTCCTTCTCCCCCGCCAGCTCCCGCAGTTCGGGCAGTTCCTCGAGCGCCGCGCGGGCGTCGCGGGCGCGGATGTGCGGGAAGGACTTGGCGATCCGGTCGATCTCGGCCGGGTCCATGGACAGCGCCGCGCCGACGTCCCGGACGGCGTGGCGCACCCGGTAGGTCTCCGGCATGGCGACCGTGGCGACCCGCTCGGTACCGAACCGGCCGATGATCGCGCGGTACACCTCCAGGCGCCGCGCGGACTCCACGTCGATGTCGATGTCGGGCAGCACGACCCGCTCCCTGGACAGGAAGCGTTCCATCAGCAGCCCGTGCTCGACCGGGTCGGCGTGCGCGATGCCGAGGAGGTGGTTGACCAGGGAGCCGGCACCGGAACCGCGTGCGGCGACCCGGATGCCCATGTCCCGTACGTCGTCGACGACCTGGGAGACGGTGAGGAAGTAGGAGGCGAAGCCGTGGTGGGCGATGATGTCCAGCTCGTGGTGCATCCGCTCCCAGTACTCCCGGCGGCCGGCGTACCCGCGCAGCACCATGCCCGCCGCCGCCCGGGAGGCCAGCGTCCGCTGGGCGGTGCGGCGGCCGGCGCCGACGAGGTGGGGTTCGGGGAAGTGGACGCTGCCCATGCCGAGGTCGTCCTCGGGGTCGACCAGGCATTCGGCGGCCGTGGCCCGCGTCTGGTCCAGCAGCCGGAGGGCGGCCTCGCGCCGGAAGCCCGCGGCCTCCACCACCCGCTCGGCCGCTCCCAGCATGGCGCCCTGGTCCTTGAGCCAGGCCTCGCCGGAGTCCAGCCCCCTGGCCGGGTCGACGGGGACCAGCCGGCGGGCGGCGTCCAGCACGTCGGCGACCGGGCCGAGGCCGGGGTCGGCGTAGCGGACGGCGTTGC
>NZ_NEUB01001033.1 GCF_002910825.1 Streptomyces sp. SM1
CGCACGTCGGCCGGTGCCGCACCGCCCGGCGAACCGCGGTCCCCGCGACGCGTCACACCGTCAGCCGATCCCGAACGTCCCCGCGGGGGGCACCGGCGACGGTACGGCGTCCTCGTCCCGCACCGGCTGCGCACCGCCGATGAAGTCCCGTAACGCGGCACCGTGTTCCACCCGGGCCGGGAAGGCGTCGGCGGCGGTCGCGCGGGACAGGCCGGCGATGTCCAGGGGACGGTCGGCCCCGGCCAGGACGGCGTTGCCGAAGCGCCGGCCGCGCAGCACTCCCGGCTCGGCGATCAGCGCCAGTTCCGCGAACCGCGTCCCCAGGGTGGCCAGCTGGGAGCGCAGGAAGGCGAACGGGGCCGCGTCCGCGAGGTTGGCGAGGTAGACGCCGCCGGGCCGCAGGACGCGCGCGGCCTCACGGACGTAGCCGACGGAGGTCAGGTGCGCCGGCACCCGTGAGCCGCCGAAGACGTCGGCGACCAGCACGTCCGCACTGTCGTCGGGCGCCGCCTCCAGCCACGCGCGGGCGTCTGCCGCGTGCAGCGTGACCCCGGCGCCGGCGGGCAGCGGCAGTTCCTCGGCGACCAGTTCCAGCAGTCCCCGGTCGAGCTCCACGACGTGCTGTCGGGAGCCGGGCCGGGTGGCGGCCAGGTAGCGGGGCAGGGTGAGCGCTCCGCCGCCGAGGTGCAGGGCATCCACGGGGACGCCCTGCTCGGCGACGATGTCCAGGGCGTGCCCGAGCCGCCTCGCGTACTCGAACTCCAGGTGCGTCGGCTCGTCCAGGTCCACGTACGACTGCGGCGCCCCGTCGACGGTGAGCAGCCAGGCCCGCTCACGGTCCACGTCGGGCATCAGCTTGGCGGTGCCATGACCGACGGCACGGGTCACGGGGATGGGCTCGCTCACCGCTCCATTGTCCCCGCGGCCCGGACGTGCGGCTGCCCGCCCCCGTCACAGGGGCGGGCAGCCGTCCGCCGCTCAGCCGACCGACGTCACCGTGCCGGCCCCGACCGTGCGTCCGCCCTCACGGACGGCGAACCCGAGTCCGGCCTCCAGGGGCACGTCACGTCCCAGCTCGACGGTCACCGTGACCGTGTCGCCGGGCCGCGCCACCGCCGTCCCGCCGAGGTCGACGTCGCCCACGACGTCCGCCGTACGGATGTAGAACTGCGGGCGGTAACCGGTCGACACCGGTGTCGTACGGCCGCCCTCCCGGGCGGACAGCACGTACACCCGCGCCGTGAAGCGCCGGCTCGGCGTCACGCTGCCCGGCGCGGCCACCACGTGCCCGCGTCGCACCGCGTCCCGCGGCACCCCGCGCAGCAGCAGCGCCACGTTGTCCCCGGCCTGCGCCTCCTCCATGGGCTTGCCGAAGGTCTCCAGGCCGGTCACCACGGTCTCCACCTCCGCGCCGAGCACCTCGACCCGGTCGCCGACCCGGACCGTGCCCCGCTCCACCGCGCCCGTCACGACGGTGCCCCGGCCGGTGATGGTCAGCACGTTCTCCACCGGCAGCAGGAACGGCGCGTCCAGATACCGCTCGGGCATGGGCACATAGGTGTCCACCGCGTCGAGCAGTGCCTCGACCGACGCAGTCCAGCGCGGGTCGCCCTCCAGCGCCTTCAGCCCCGATACCCGTACGACGGGCGCGGACTCGCCGCCGTACCCGTGCGCGGAGAGCAGGTCGCGGACCTCCAGCTCGACCAGGTCGGTCAGCACGGCGTCCTCGCCGTCGTCCACGGCGTCCGCCTTGTTGAGCGCCACCACGATGTGGTCGACGCCCACCTGACGGGCGAGCAGCACGTGTTCGGCGGTCTGCGGCATGATCCCGTCCAGCGCGGAGACGACGAGGATCGCCCCGTCGAGCTGCGCGGCGCCGGTGACCATGTTCTTGACGTAGTCGGCGTGGCCGGGCATGTCGACGTGCGCGTAGTGCCGGGTGTCGGTCTCGTACTCGACGTGCGCGATGTTGATGGTGATGCCGCGGGCGGCCTCCTCGGGGGCCCGGTCGATGCGGTCGAACGGCACGAAGCTGCCGGACCCGCGCTCGGCGAGGACCTTGGTGATGGCGGCGGTCAGGGTGGTCTTGCCGTGGTCGACATGACCCATCGTGCCGATGTTCAGATGCGGTTTGGTGCGGACGTACGCCGTCTTGGACATGGCGGTACCTCGAAGCCTCTCGATGGTGACGCGTGGTGACGCGTGGTGACGCGTGGTGACGCGTGGTGACGCGTGACGGTCCCGGGCGCGGCGGATCGGCGCGCGGCGGGACTCCGGACCCCTGGAACCTGGCCGACCCTCCCCCTGGGGGGTCCGCCGGACTGTCCGGGGAGGGTCAGCTTCGGGCGCCGTCGACTGCGGCGGGGAAAGCCGGAACGGCAGCCTTCGGGGCATCCGCGACGGCGGATGCTGCGAGAGGGAAGGCGTACCGGAACATGGCTCGATCCTTGCCGAGAGGCCGTCCCGCGTCGAATGGTTTTCCGCGCCGTGCCGCGCCGCTACGCCCCGATGTTCCTCAGCGCCTCCCGCACCGACAGCGGCGCGAAACGTCCCTGCTCGCGCGCGAGGAAGGACCGCACGGCGTCCGGGTCGGTCCTGGCGTACTCGCGCAGGCACCAGCCGATGGCCTTGCGGACGAAGAAGTCCGGGTGGCCGGACCGGCGCAGGCAGTAGTCGAAGAGGCGTTCGGTGTCGGTGCGTTCCCGGAACCGCAGTTGGTGGAGCAGGGCGGTGCGGGCGAGCCACATGTCGTCGTCGGCGATCCACTCGTCCATGTCGGCGGTGAGTCCGGGGTCGGCGGCGACCAGCGCCCCGACGACGTGCGCGGCGAGCGGGTCGACGGTGTCCCACCACGGGACCGTGCTGACGAGGTGCCTGGTGACGGGCAGAAAGCCGGACGAGCAGTGCCGTACGTACCGGCGCAGATAGTCCACGGCGAAGTAGTGGTACTCGCGCTCGGGCAGTTCCCAGCAGCGCAGGGCGACGGCCGTGCAGTCGGCTTCGTCGGGCCGGGGAAGTCCCGCCGTGACGGTGGCGGACAGGGCTCGGCGGACCGGGGTGGTCAGGCCCAGGAACGGGGCGACGTCCTTCATGTAGGCCCGCATGACCGGGGCCCGCTCCGGGTCGGCCGCCGGCCCGTAGGCGGCGGTGAGCCGGTCCAGCACGGTGTCGGCGAGCGGGCTGCCCGGTGGACGCGGTGGGTCCGCCGCCGCCCCGTCTCCTGTGACGCGCATGAGACGAACACTACGGCGATCACACATATTTGTCGGTTAGTGTCGCCGGATGCCCGATGCCACCATCCGCTCCGGGGGCACCGCCGCGGTCTCTCCCCGGACCGCCGCCACCGACCTCGCGGTCGCCGTCCCCACGGCCGCACCCGCTCTCGCGCCCGTCACGGGCTTCGCCGCCCGCTGCGCGAGAGTCCTGCTGTCGCCCTGGTCACGGCTCTCACTGCTGGTCGTGCTGCTGGCCTCGGCGGCGGCGGCGATGCTGGTCCTCGAACCGCAGCGGCTGCTGACCGACGGCTGGCCGGACCGGCTCGGCGGGGCGGTGGCGGTCATGGCGTACGCGGTGGCCTACGGGGTGTGCACGGTGTCGTTCGTGCCACGACCGCTGCTGAACCTCGCGGCGGGGGCGCTGTTCGGCTCCCAGCTGGGTCTGGCCGCGGCGCTGGGCGGCACGGTGCTGGGCGCCGGGCTCGCCTTCTGTCTGGGGCGGGCGCTCGGCCAGGAGGCGCTGCGTCCACTGCTGCGCGGCCGCTGGCTGAAGGCCGCGGACAACCAGCTGAGCCGGCACGGCTTCCGCTCGATGCTGGCGGCCCGGCTGTTCCCGGGCATCCCGTTCGCCGCCTCGAACTACTGCGCCGCCGTCTCCCGTATGGGCCTGCTGCCGTTCCTGCTGGCGACCGCGCTCGGCTCGGTCCCGAACACCGCCGCCTACGTCGTGGCCGGCGCCCGCGCCTCCACGCCGACGTCCCCGGCCTTCCTCATCGCGCTGGCCTGCATCACCGTACCGGGGCTGCTGGGCGCGGTGGTGGCGTGGCGCAAGCGGCACCAGCTGCGCGCGCGGTGACGGTCCCGGCGGTACGTCAGACCTCTTGGGGGACGGTCGCGCCGGCCGGTCCGCCCGCCTCGCACATCGCCCGCGACGCGTAGCGGGCGCCGCGCTCACGCATCACGTGGAGCAGGGCCGTGGTCGGCCGGGGCCGCCGGCCCCGGGCTCCGCCGTATGGCCGCGTCCGAACACCCGCGCCCCTGCCGGATCGCCGTCGCCCACGTACGCGTCGGTGAGCCGTACTCCCCGCTCGCGACATCCTGGTCCCGCGGCCGCGGCGGCCGGCCGTCACCTGCCGGGCCTGCGGCGACGGTGTACCACAGGGGAGCCGGCCCCCCGTCCGCGGTCCCCGGGTGGACGGCGTGCGGCCCCACGGCGGCCCCGCGGCGGCCCGATCCGGTCATCCTGAGGGCGCCGGGCCGTCATCCCTCTTCCGCCGGGCGTTCATCCGGGGGCGATACGCTTCCCCCTCGGCGCACCTGATCACCGATCACCGCACACGGCGGTGCGGTGCGCCCTACTCCCGTTCACAATCGGCACTTGGACTCCGCTGCCTCATGTCTTGGTTTGAATCCCTCATCCTCGGACTCGTCCAGGGGCTGACCGAGTTCCTGCCCGTCTCCTCCAGCGCGCATCTGCGGCTGACCGCGGCCTTCTCCGGCTGGGAGGATCCGGGCGCGGCCTTCACCGCGATCACCCAGATCGGCACCGAGACCGCTGTGCTGATCTACTTCCGCAAGGACATCGGCCGGATCCTGTCCGCCTGGACCCGCTCCCTGACGGACAAGGAGATGCGCCGGAACCAGGACGCGCGCATGGGCTGGCTGGTCATCGTCGGCTCCATCCCGATCGGCGTGCTCGGGGTGACCCTCAAGGACCAGATCGAGGGCCCGTTCCGGGATCTGCGGCTCACCGCGGCGATGCTCATCGGCATGGGCATCGTGCTCGGCGTCGCCGACCGCCTCGCCGCGCGGGACGAGAGCGGCGGCCGGCACCGCGTGGCCAAACAGCGCAAGGAACTCGGGGACCTGACCGTCAGGGACGGTCTGATCTACGGCGTCTGCCAGGCCATGGCGCTCATTCCAGGCGTCTCCCGCTCCGGCGCCACCATCAGCGGCGGTCTGTTCATGGGCTACCGGCGCGAGGACGCGGCGCGCTACTCCTTCCTGCTCGCCATCCCGGCGGTGCTGGCCTCCGGCCTGTTCGAACTGAAGGACGCGACGGAGGGCGGGCACGTCTCCTGGGGCCCGACGATCTTCGCGACGGTCGTCGCCTTCGCGGTCGGGTACGCGGTGATCGCCTGGTTCATGAAATTCATCTCGACCAAGAGCTTCATGCCGTTCGTCTACTACCGGGTCGTCCTGGGCATCCTGCTGTTCTTGCTGGTCGGAGCCGGTGTGCTGAGCCCGCACGCGGGCGAGTCCGGCGGTTGAAACCGGGCCGCACAGGTAGTGCTATCCGGCATTTCCCAGTGCCTGATTGCAGCATCACGCCATGATCATCTCCCACTTGTCTCCCACTCATCTCCCACCGGGGAGGCGGGATACGCCCCACTAGGGCGTGTGCGTCCGCAAAGTAGGGGATGACGCGGAAGGGCCCGCACGGCTTGGGCGGGTTCTTCCGTACAAAGGGTGGAGCGGGTCAGCTCAGGCCGAGACGATCCAGGAGGGCCTGGACACACGGTCGGCGAGGGCCTCTCCGGGTCCGGGCTGCTCGTGGCCAGTGCCAGCACGGCGGTCACGATGACGTCGCTGAGCTCCTTGAGCTCCTTCTCGACGTCCTGCCACCTGTGGCTGCTGCCCTTGAGCGGGTTGGCACCGAGGGCGCCAGTGATGGCCTCCGCCGCCTCTCCACACTCCTCCCCGAGCTCGAGGACTCGAGCCGGCCGCCCAGCCGGCCGATGTCGGGCGAGCCATCCCACTCCGAGCCGGCCCGCCGTAGTGCGTGGGTATCGCACCGGCAGAGGCACCGGACAGGCGCAGGACCTGGCGGGCTTCACCGCCGAATTGGCCGCGTCCGCCCTGCCTGACGCCAGCCGCTTCTCGGACTTCGCCACACCACAGAGCTGGGATGCGGCCCTAAGCCTGCTCGCCACCGCTCTGCCCTCCGACGCACCCAGCATTGTCGTACTCGATGAGATGCCCTATCTCGTGCGTGAGGACGCCAGCTTCGAGGGAGCCTTGCAGAAGTCCTTCGACCGGACCCTGTCCAAGCTCCCGGTCCTGCTGATCCTCATCGGTTGGGACATCGCCACGATGGAACAGCTCAACACCTACGGACGCCCCTTCTACCAGCGTGGCACCGAGATGGCCGTCCCCGCTCTCACCCCCCACGACGTCGCCTCCCTGCTCGACCTGGCCCCGGCCGACGCCTTCGACGCTCACCTCATCACGGGCGGCCTTCCCTTGATCCTGGAAGAATGGCCCCACGGCGCCGCCCTGTGGGACTACCTCGAACAGGCCCTCACCCGGCCCACCTCCGCACTCCTCGTCAGCGGCGAACGCACCCTGGCCGCCGAATTCCCCACCGAAGCGCAAGCCCGCACCGTCCTCAGCGCCATCGGCCACGGCGAACGCACCTTCACGCTCATCGGCCGAGCCGCCGGCGGCCTCCACCCAGGCTCCGTCAAACGCTCCCTGGAACTCCTCACAGGCCGCCGCATGGCCGCCGCCGAACTCCCCCTGTCCACCAAGCCGAGCCGCGAGACGCGCTACCGCATCGACGACCCCTACCTGCGGTTCTGGCTCTCCTTCATCGGCCCCGGCATCCCCGCCGTCGAACGCGGCCGCGGCGACCGCGTTCTCGACTCCATCCGAACGAGCTGGACATCCTGGCGCGGGCGCGCCATCGAACCCGTCATCCGCGAAGCCCTCTGGCGCCTGGCCGACGACTGGCTCCCCGAGGGCACCGGCGTCGTCGGAGGCTACTGGACCCGCACCAACAACCCGGAGATCGACCTCATCGGCGCCGACCGCTCCCCCATCGCAAAGAAGATCACCTTCGCCGGATCCATCAAATGGCTTGAGAACAAGCCCTTCGACCAGCGCGACCTGGCCCGCCTGATCACCCATCGCTCCCAGCTTCCCGGAGCCGACGACGACACCCCCCTGCTCGCGATCGCCCGCAGCGGCTGCACCGCGGAAGGAATCACCACCCTCACCCCAAAAGACCTGCTCGCCGCTTGGAACTGAGCGGGGACTCAAGACCGTTCAGCTTGAGCACCGCGAGACGTCGTCGAGCCCGCCGTGAACGCCGGCCTCACCTTGCCTACCACAACGGCCGCACCGAAGGCGTCAACACCCGCACCAAAAGGATCATGAGACCGCAGCCGCACAGCGCACGGATGCCGATGCCCTGGCCCGAGGGCGCTTGGGTCCCCGGGGGGACCGGACGACGGGCCGGCGCTGCCGGAGCCCACGGAGCTGCCTCACTCCCCTGCCGGCCGTCGGAATGCATGCCGCGAATTGCCCCGCCCAGCGACGCCGCGATCCAGCATCACGGCCGTCGCCGTCGGGGATGTACACCTTGGCAAGGAGATCACTGACAGTGAGGATGTGACGTGGTGACGCTGCTGGTGGGTCTGACCCCTCGGCTGACAGTGAAGCCATCGCGCAACTGGCGCAGCACACTGCGCAGGCTCTTCCCCCGCAGCGCGTCGATCTCGTCGAAGAACAGCACCAGCGGACGCGGACAGCTCCGCACCCACTCAGCCAGCCCCCGCGTGAGCCGGGACCCGGGCACCGCGTCGGGCCGGGAGGCGCAGGGCGCGAGCCCATCAGGAAGCCCAGCGGACTCCGCGGACCGCCGAATCGCCTCCAGCACCAGCAGCTCGGCCTGGCCGTAGTCCTCCCCGGCCACCTCCCCGCTCTCGGACGAGAAGTGCAGCGCCGCGTACACGCGAGTGGAGGCCATGCTGCCGGGCCAGGCCAGGACCGAAGCCGAAGCATGGATCAGCCGGACGTCAGCCACCGTGGAGCACCTCGACCCCCTGAGCACGCCGCCCCGGCTGCCGACATCCCCGAACCACGAGCCGACGGCCTGAAGCCATTCCTCGGGCACTGGAGCCCCTACAGCCCACGACACGCCGCCCGACTGAGGCTCCACCCAGCGTCACGGAACGTCAGCATCGAAGGTTCCGGCCTCGGCCTGGACGCCGGCCGTCGAGGCGGGCGGTGAGGTCCGGGACGAGGCCCGGGTCGCCGAGCTCACCGGCGACGTCCTGGACGGCTGGCCCAAGGGCATGCGGCTGATCGTCCGCAAGGAAAGACCTCATCCCGGGGCCCAGTTGAGGCTCACGGACGCGGACGGCATGCGGCTGACCTGTTTCGCGATCAACACCGTCGGCCGGCCGATTGCCGCTCGAACGACTCGCACTCCTGCCGAACCCCGGCTGACCAGCGGATCCACCCGTCCCTACAACAGCCCTTCCCCACCCGGAGCAGTGGAACCCGGCGCCACCCCGAGACGACACTCGGGCCCTCGCCCTGCCCGACCTCAGCCCAGAACACGAAAACGGTCCACCGACTCCGTCGGCGGACCGTCACGCAAGATCGAGGCTAGCGCTCTCTCACTGGACTTGAAATCTTCCGTTCCGTGAGGTGCTGACCTACACGGCCTGATACGTCCTGACCCAGCGGTAGTAGATGTTGTTGATGCTGGGGTCTGCGAGTTCCGCGTCCGTGGGTTCGATACCTCGGTCGACGCGCCACTGATGACTCTCGGTGTTGAGGATCAGATGCATTGGCTGGTCGAAGAACCGGCTCCGGGGGTCCCTGAGGTCGTTCGACCGGTTCAGCCGGCGCACCAACCTGCCGTTGAAGTAGAAATCGAATTCGGTGGCGCTTATCCAGTGCACGCCGTAGCGGTGGAATCCATTCCGAAGAAGAGGTTGCCCGGCGCCGTCCCCAAACACCTGCCCAGTCTCACCATTGTACCCGTAGCTCCCATCTGCGAAATACCCCTTCTGGCTTCTCGCCAGTTCAGTGAAGGGGTTCCGCTGGAATATGTGGTAGGCGGTGTTCATGTGCTTTCCGTGCAATGACTCGTTGCCGTAGCATTCGATCACGTCAATCTCGTTGACGTCGTCTCTGCTCAGGAGCCAGAAATTCGATGAGAGCTTCAGCCCGCTCACACGCATGAGTACTTCGGTGTAGAGAGGGTACTCGACTGGGGTGCGGGAGGTCACGTAGCCGCAGTAGACCCTCCCGTCCGGCGCCCTGCGGCCCTCGACGATGAGATTTCCGTCGGCCACCCAGGAATGGCGCGCACTGTAGAGGCTGTTGGCCGGGCCCGACCAGCCATCCTTGTGCTGGTCCAGCCATCTGCCCCTGAAGGTTTGAGGCTTGCCGGTGTAGTTGAAGTCGTCCGAATGGCTGGGGAGAAGCTGCCAGGACCTGTTTCCGCCAGGGGCGGCCGGCACGGGGTACTGTTCCCATTCGAGGTCTGCGGCATGAGCGGCGGGTGCGGGACCCGCGAGCCCCGCACCCGCTCCGAGTGCGACGGCACTCCACTTGATGAGATCACGTCGGTTGACCACGATCGTTCTCCTTCTTCGATTCCCGCCTGGCTGAAGAATCTTATATTTGGCGATGACTTTCGCAGCCCCTGGGCGTCAAAATTCGAGAGCTCGCGTGCGTGCAAAAAGTTCCGGAACGCCCACGTGGCACGATCATTCCACCGCGCAGGAGGAACTAGGCTCCAGGAGGTAAGTTTCTGGGCTTTCGCTCGCTTGATCATTCAATGAGGTGAACCGGTTTCCCGAATGCTACAGCGGAGTGTCGCAGGGTGACAATCGGTACGGCTGCAGTAGTTCCCAGGATTTCGTGCCGTGCCCGACTGTGATCCAGCGGCGACCTCGGTCACTCGCCCCGTCGCGCCGGTCACGATTCATCAAGCCGGCCTTCCTGTGCATGGCATCCCCAGGGCCCGCCGTGGCAGGTGAGGATGCCCCGCCGAAGCCCCGACGCATCGTCCCCTCGTCTCTGGAGTCCGACTGAAGTCTCTACCGAACCCGTACCGAACCTGGAACGGTTCACTCCGGCTGATCCCGAGCTCCCGGGCGGCCTCGGTCACCGTCCGGCCCGACGACCGCACGAGCTCGATTGCGTCCCGCTTGTACTCCTCCAAGTACCGCTTCGTGTACTTGCTTCCCACCTGGCACTGCTTCCTCTGGGCTCTCACATCTCAGTCTCCAGGTGTCCACGATCACGGGAAGGCTTCACACGACCACCTCTCCCCCAGCGCCGACACCCACCACGACGACTGCCCGGCCAGAGCGTGTCGTGGCCTCCTGCGGACGTGGACAGACGAGTCGGAATGCCGGCAGACAGGAGTCTTCGACCGGATCCACCGGGTCCGGAGAGGCGGAGCTGCCTGCCGCCGGCGAACTCGCCTGGTCGCTCGGCATCGGGGGAGGTGACGACGAGTACGCCTGGCGGTTGCTGATCCCCGCCGGCACCAGTGCCGTCAGAGGGCAAGGTTGGGCCGCCGTCGGGATTCCATGGTCACGACTGGCCCGCGAGCGGTTCACATGCTCTGTCACGTCGTCGCCCGCCGGGGACCGCTGAACATGCGGCACGGCCACGCCTCCAGAGCAGGCAGGGAGCCAAGGGGCACAGGCAACTCCTGTTGCGGCGCCCATCCGAGGTCGCGCGTTGCGTTTTCGACGTCCCAGGCCCGTGCACCGTGGATCGAGACTCCGTGGTAGACACCCGACCCGGAGGCGGACAGGGCTTGTCGCACCAACGCGGCCGCATCCGCGTCACCCAGCCAGCCGTCTGCAAGTTCGCGATGTGTCAGGGGCCAGCCGGTGAGCCCTAGCCGCAGGCAAGAAGCCCCAGCGCCCGTAGCATCGTGATAGAGTGCGGCAGCCACCTCCATCGCCGCCTTGCCGGTGCCGTAGTGGCAGCACGGGCGCGCAGGCCGATCGGTTGCAACGGGAACGTGCCCTTCTCGGTAGGCTCCGCCGGCGGCGTGCACCGAGCTGGCCAGCACCACGGTGGGCACACTCTCCTCAGCGGCGGCGTCGAGCGTGTTCTGTGCCAGTGTCAGGTTGTCGATCGCGACGGGCCACGGCGACCACGGACTGGCGTTTGCGGCGAGATGGAGCACCGCGTCGGCGCCCCGCATCGCCCGTCGCAGAGGTCCCGGGTCGCGCATGTCGCTGATCGTGATTCGCTCAGGTGAGAATGAAGGGTCTCCCGCAGACCTGTCAATGACATGAATACGCCAGTTCTTGGCCAGCGGAGGTACAACTACTCTCGCGACCCGGCCGGAGCCCCCTGTTACCACCAGCCGCCGGGACTCAGTACGTCGCATCGAATGCTCCTCATTGCATCAGCAAGCGTCGACGGAGACCCGAAGTCTCCAGGCTCTCCCGGGACCGAGGCTCAGGCAGAAAGACGAAAGGTTCCAGTCGGACACACAGACCGTCTTCTCCTCTCTTCACGATCGCCCTCACGGCTCGCCCGGCGCGTTGGCTGCTGCTCGGCCCAGCCGCAACCGTCATCCAGCCGAAGGCACAACCACCAGCGTGCGCCCACGCCACGCCGCGCCGCGTGGAAGTGCCTTCCGCCCTGTCAGACAGGGTGGTCATGCTCTCGCCGTGCGCTCGGCCTTCTCTCGGGCCACCGCGGTGCGCAACTGCCGCACCCTGCCCTCGATCGAGCGAGGGTCTCCTGAAGTCAGTTCGCTGCCGATTCCCACAGCCACCGCACCGGCGCGGATGTAGTCGGGCGCCAGCTCGAGGGGCACACCACCGGTGGGAACCAGAGCGAGCTGTGGGAAGGGAGCAAGCAGATGCCTCACGACGTCCGCACCGTAGACGCTCGCGGGGAACAACTTGACGAAGTCGGCGCCTTCCTCAATCGCCGTGACGGCCTCGGTGGGGCTCAGTGCGCCCGCCAGGGTCGCCATGCCGTAGCGATGTGCGGCTCGGAGGACGGTGCGGTTCACCGTGGGAGATACGACGAATCGTGCGCCGGCGAGCTCGCTCATGCGCACGGTGGCTTCGTCCAGGACGGTTCCGACACCGATCAGAGCTTCGTGCGCCGGCCAGCCGTGGCTCAGGTCCGCGACGACATCAAGGGCCCCGGGAGTGGTCATCGACACCTCCACGACGCGCTGACCGGCTTTCAACAGGGCCAATGCCTGCTCACGGGCGAGATCAGGGCTCTGTGAGCGGACCACAGCGACGACCCCATCTCGGGCGATGCGGCTGGCAGTCTCGTAACGCGGCATGACTCCTCCGACGACGGTGTCCGTGGGGTGCTTGATATTCAGGGGTGTGGGCTCGCCTCGGCAGGGGAAGCGTGTCCGGGCCATTCGTTGCCGTGCTTCGCCCGTGCTACCAGCGCTGCCGGGGCGGTAGGCAGGTCGGCGACGTCCGAGAGCGATGTCATCGCGGCACCGGCCAGCAGGTGCCCGAGTCGCAGGCAACCGGCATCGTCAAGACCCACGAGGGCTCCGTGAATCCATCCTGCGGCGAACGCGTCGCCTGCACCGACGGGTTCGACCACGTCGACCGGCAGCGCGGGCACCGCGGTCCGACGGCCTCCGCGGAAGGCGACGGCCTCACTGCCACCGTCCTTCACCACGACGACGTCCGGACTCGGGAGGTGGTCCCGAACCGCTCCCGCGGTGCGAGAAGCCCACAAGGTCTGCGCCTCGTCGAGGCCGACGAAAACCACATCGCAACGATCGGCGATGGCCATGAGCGACTGTGCCGCAGCGTCGCGGGCGGGCCAGAGGGACGGGCGGTAGTTGACGTCGAAACTGACACTCGCTCCCGTGTCACCCGCGAGCTCAATCAGCGAGATGACCGCTTCACGACAGTTCTCCGACAAGGCCGGCGTCACACCGGTCAGGTGGATCCAGCGCGGACGCACCGCAGCGATCCGTTCCGCGTAGTCTCCGTCCATGAGCGTGGCGGCCGAGCCGGACCGGTAATAGTAGATGTCGGACCCTTCGGGCGCGGGGTCCTTGAAGTAGACACCCGTTCTGCGTCCCGGCATCGTACGCGCGAGCTTCGTCACCACGCCGTGCCGACGGAGTTCGCCAAGGACACGGAGACCCATCGGATCGTCTCCGACGAATCCGGCCCAGAACGCCGCTGTGCCCAGCCTCGAGAGGGAGACCGCGACGTTCGACTCCGCGCCCGCCACCCCGAAGGCACAGGCGGACGCCTCGTATAGACGAAGGCCGTCGATCGGCACGATCTGCGCCATCGTCTCGCCCAGACAGACGACGGCAGGCCCTCCTTCCACGACAGGCCGGGTCATCGGACTTCCGCCTCGTGCATGGTCACGGACGTTCCGACGGCTCCCTCGTCCGGCCGGTGCCCGGATTTCCTGGTCCCCATTCTGTCCCGCCTCTTCGAGGTGTCGAGTGCTTCGCTGTCGGCCCGCGTCACCAGTCACCGTGCGATCCGTCCTGGTGGGTGAAGCGGGGTGTGGTCCAGTCGCCGGCGTAGACACGGTCCATGAGCTGTGCTTCGTCGACTTCGATGCCCAGGCCAGGCCCGGTGGGTACGGCTATGTGTCCGTTCTCGACCGAGAACGGCACCGCCAGGATCCCGGCGCCGAGATCGGCCCCGTCGTCCAGTGCCAGATACTCCTGGATCAGGAAATTGGGTGTGCTGGCAGCCACTTGAAGGCAGGCGGCCAGCGAGACGGGCCCCAGGGGGTTGTGCGGGGCGAGCGCGACGTAGTGGGCCTCGGCCATGGCGGCGATCCGACGGACTTCGCTGATCCCGCCGGCATGGCAGAGGTCGGGCTGGACGACGGACACGGCCCGGCGTTCGAGGAGTTCCCGGAAGCCCCACTTGGTGAAGATCCGTTCGCCGGCCGCGATCGGCACGTTCGTCGCCCTGGCGATCTCCGCCAGGGCGTCGACGTTCTCCGGGAGACACGGTTCCTCGATGAAAAGGGGGCCCAGCGGACTCAGGCGTTCTGCCAGGCGTCGGGCCATGGCAGGTGACGTGCGGCCGTGGAAGTCGAGCGCGATGTCGAAGGCGGGACCCACAGCCTCGCGAACCGCAGCGACCCGGGCAACCTGGCGGTCGACGTACGCCACCGAGTCGAGCGCCCTTACCGGTCCGTCCAACCCGAACTTGATCGCCGTCATTCCCGCGGACCGTGAGCGCCGCGCGGCGTGGGCGAACTCCTCGTCCGTGACGCCCCGCGCGTGCCCGTACATGCGCACCGAATCACGGACAGCGCCGCCCAGCAATGCGTGGACGGGGACTCCCAGGTCCCTGGCGGTGATGTCCCACAGCGCCTGGTCGATTCCACTGATCGCACTGCACAGGACGGCTCCGCCGCGGTAGAAGGCCCCACGGTACATTCCCTGCCAGTGGTGTTCGATCCGTCTGGGGTCACGCCCTGCGAGGTATTCCGCGAGGTCGCCGATCATGCGCTCGACGACCCTCGCCTGCCCTTCCACAACGGCCTCACCCCATCCGATGACACCCTTGTCGGTCTCCACCGCCACGAACAACCATCTGGGGCGAACGTGGAAGGTGCGGACCTTCACTATTCTCACCGCGAATCTCCTCTTGGGGCGATATTCCTCGCCCTTTGACGACAAGCTGTAGATTCCTGAGCGGTGCGCCCGGCGGGTAGCCCGCGTACCTGCATCTGCCGCTCGGTGTCCCCGTCCCACGCGACCTTCCGGACGTGGCGGTGGTGCCGCGCTCCCCGGCCCGCGTGGACGGCGCCTCGACTCACGTCACCGAACTCCGGCGCCCAGCGCCTACCGGGCAAGCCAACCCCCGTCGACAGCGAGGACCTGGCCATGGACGTATGCCGCCGCGCGGGAAGCCAGGAAGACCGCCACGTCGCCCACATCGTCCGGGCCTCCCCATCGGCCGGCCGGGATGCGGACCGAGAGCTGCTCCAGCCGGACGGGGTCCGCAAGCAGTGCCGTGTTCATCTCTGTGGCCATGTATCCGGGCGCTATCGCGTTGACGTTGACTCCCCGGCCCGCCCATTCATTGCACAGAGCCTTGGTGAGCTGCGCGACGGCACCCTTGCTCGCCGCGTACGCGGCCACGGTGAATCCGCCCTGAAAGCTGAGCAGTGATGCGAGGTTGATGATCTTACCCTCACCGCGCTGGATCATGGGCCGACCGAAGATCTGGCACAGCTGGACCACCGAGCGCAGGTTGACGTCGATCACCGCGTCCCAGGCATCGAGCGGGAAGTCCTCGGCAGGATGCCGGACCTGCGCTCCGGCGTTGTTGACCAGGATGTCGACCTGGTGACCGGCGAGCACTTCGGCCCCCGCGGCCGCGACGCCTTCGCGGTCCCTGAGATCGACGCCGACGTGACTCACCGAGCGTCCGAGATCTGCGGCTGTCCGCCTCAGCCGGTCGTCCAGGGCGCTCCGGCTGAGCACGACCACATCGGCGCCCGCGGTCAACAACGCGCGGCTGATACCCAGTCCGAGGCCGCGTCCTCCGCCCGTGACGACGGCGGTACGGCCCGTGAGGTCGAATGGGGAGATCATGAGACTGCGTCCCCGTGTGTGCTGAGGAGAACTTTCAGTCCGTCCGAGCCTGTGGCCGCTGCGTCGAAGGCGTCGGAAATCCGGTCGAACCCGTAGACGGACACTGGAAACCTGTCCAGCCCCAGCGCGTTGTGCGCTATCAGGTCGATCGCGGTGCGGACGTCTTCGCGCGTGTAGACCCGCACGCCGACCACGGACTGCTCTTTGAAGCACACGGCCTGAAGGTCGACCGCGGCTGGTTCCTTGTACACACCGACGATGACTACGCGGCCGAGGACACGGGTGACATCGGCGAGTTCGGCGGCCACAGCGGGGTGAGCCGCGCTGTCGAACGTCGTGTCGGCTCCGTCGCCCTGCGAGAGCTCCGCGACCGTATCCCGCAGCCGTGCACCGTCAGGGACCGCGATCAGCCCCATGTCGCTCACCACCGCACGACGGCGGGCATTCGGCTCGGCGACCACTACGTGCGATGCCCCCTCGTGCCGGGCCACCAGTGCGGTGAGTATGCCTATCGGTCCCGCGCCGAAGACAGCCACCACATCCCCGGCTTCCATCCCCGAGCGGCGGACCGCGTGCACGGCGACCGCCAACGGCTCGGTCAACGCCGCCTGCGTGGGTTCGACGCCCGCCGGAACCTGATGCAGCACCGACGGCGGCAGCGCCACGAACTGCGCGGCGCCTCCTGGCGCGTCGATACCGAACAGACCCAGCCGGGCGCACACATGGCTGTGGCCTTCCCGGCACGCACGGCATTCTCCGCAGGAGATCAGCGGTTCGGCGACCACCAGCGTCCCTTCCGGAGGCCCGCCCGGCGCCGTGACCTCGACCCAGCCCGAGATCTCGTGACCGAGGATCAGCCCCCGTCGTGCCCGCGGGTGCTTGCCGCGCACGATCCCCAGGTCCGTGCCACATATCCCGGTGCAGGCGACCCGGACCAGCGCCCATCCCGGCGGCACCTCGGGCAGCGACACCTCCTCCACGCGGACATCGTTGACGCCGGCCCACACCACGGCGCTCATGCCGCCGCCCGTCATCGCCGGGCCTCCGACCGCTGCGCAGCCGCCGGCAGTGCCTCGGGATTCACCACGCCCCGGGGCATGCGCCCAGCGCAGGCGTCGACGACATTCTCCACGGTGCGCCTCTTGAGCTCGGCGTAGGACTCCTCGCTGTACCAGGCGAGATGCGGCGTGAGTACGACGTTGTCGAACGACGTCAGCGGGTGATCCCGCGGGACCGGCTCGATCTCGTGGACGTCGATGCCCGCTCCTGCGACGGCGCCGCGCTCGAGGGCGTCGACGAGAGCACCCGTATCGATCACCCCGCCTCGGCTCGTGTTGACAACGATCGCGTCGGAACGCATCCGCGCGAACGCGTCGGCGCCCAGCAGACCGCGCGTCTGCTCCGTGAGGGGCGTATGCACGGAGACGACCTGTGCCCGCTCGAGCAGCTCGTCGAGGCCGGCGGAGCGAAAACCGCGGAACGTCCGCGAGTCCGGGTCTGCGGCACTGTCATGAACGATGACTTCATAGCCGAGGCCTGCCGCCTTGCGTGCGGTGGCCGCGCCGATAAGGCCCATCCCGACGACTCCGAAGACTCGTTGGCCCACTTGGTACAGGGGACGCACCGCAGGGAGGTCGAACGAGCCGGCGCGCACGCCCCGGTCGAGCCGGGGGATACCCCGCGCGACGGACAGGGCAAGCCCTATCGCGTGGTCCGATACCGCCTCCGTGCCGTAGTCGGGCACGTTGCACACGAGAATGCCACGCCGCGTCGCCGCCTCCACGTCCACCGAGTCGACACCGACGCCGTAGCGCCCGATCACCTTGAGGCGTGGGAGACGGTCCATCACCTGCGCCGTGATCGCCGCGTACTGCACCACGATCGCGTCGGCGCCGGCACAATTGACCACCAGAGCGTCGGCGTCCCGGGACTGGGTGACGAGGAGTTGCCCCCCTGCGGAGGCGACTACGTCTCGTTCTATGTCGAAGGAATCATGGTCGCACTCCGTGATGGCCACCAGCGGGCCACCGCCTGTCGTTCTCATAGCCGTCATCAGGCGGATCACTCTCCAGGCTCTGTGTGATGTGTGATGGTGCTCGACGGAACACCGCCCTGACGCCCCGCGTGACTCCCTCCCACCGGCGATCGCTCGGTGGGACGCCTTCCTCCGCGGTGCAGAGCGTCTGCTACGGCTTGTTCAGTTCGCCAGGCGCCGTACTCGCGAACACCCGGTACCGGCGGCGAAGCGGTCCGAACCGCGCCGACGGCGGCCTAGGTGGCGGTTCAGGCGTCTTGACTGTCGTCGGCAGCCGGCTGGACCACTTCGCCGCAGTCGAACGACCCGCCCGTCTTCGGCCACGGCCCCTACGTCCGCCTGTCGACCAGGTCGCGCCAGTCACCGCAACCCAGGTAGATAAACCGGTTTTTCACCCTACATGACGGTCCTTGCACTGACTACCGCCACCCGATGCGGCACGCGATGAGTCCTGGGGGTGCGGCGGCGCCCCCGCCACCCCCTGCACCGCGGGGACCAGTTCCATCCGGTAGGCCAGCTCGTATCGTCCCGGTCCGATCCGGTACTCCGGGAGGACGTCGGGCCCGCATGCCCCGGTCCCGACCCCCCTGTGCGCCGCATCCAGGCACACGACCAGTCGGCCGTCCTCGCGCAGATCACTGGCGTTCCCGGCGGCGAACAGCGCCTGAGGCGCATACCGCGTCGCCGACCAGCAGAAGTCACCACCGAGCGAGGTCAGCCGAAGGCGGTCGCCGCGATCGTCGTCGATCAGCTCAAGCCAGAGTGTCCCGGTGCGCAGCCCGAATTCCTGCGGCACGAGGTAGGGAGAGGGTTCCACATGCGACGACCAGCGGCCCAACATCGCCGACCGGTTCCGGTCCGGGTAGTTCTCGTGCGGGCCCCGCCCGAACCAGACGAACCGGTCGAATCGGGGGTCCACTCGGAACAGCACGCCGACACGCGGCAGGTCCGCCGCCTCGTCGGGCACCTCGAACCGGTGACGGTAATCCGCACCGCTCTCGCTCCTGGACACGGAGACGGTGTGGTCCACGATCTCGTGCGCGGGCCGCGTGTCCAGACCGGCGTCCCTCCAGCGGATAAGGGTGCGTGATCCCATCTCTCTCACACGGACGATGTGCTCCATCAGCTTGAGCCCATCGTTGTCCGTCGCAGCGCGCCACACGTTGGGCACCGGGTCGTCCGCCGTCTCGCCCGGCACCGCGACAGCCCCGTTCACCGGCGGGCCGGGGGCGGTTCTTCCGTCCCGCAGAGCGAGCTGGTCCCACGCGACGGGATGCCCCGCCGGTGCGAACCACGACTCTGTTCGGGTCCGCCACGTAATGGTCAGCAGGGCTTGCGCGGCGCCCGCGCGCGCCGCGTCCGCGGGCAGCGGCACGGCCACGCTCCCACCGGGCGCGATGTCGGGGACGTCGAGCGTGCCGGAGGCCGACGGAGCGCCGTCCAGAAGGAGTTCCCAGCCTGCCGCGAGGTCTCCCGTGCCGGCGAAACGACGTCGGTTGGTCACGTACAACCCGCCGTCCACGTACTCAGTGGTCACAGGCCGGTACACCCAGGCGACTTCGGCCGTTCCGGGGTGAGGCTCGACATCGGCGGAAACCAGGCCGTCCGCGACGAAGTTCGCGTCGTGGGGGGCGTCGCCGAACTGCCCACCGTACGCGAGGCGGGTGGTTCCGTCGGGGAGCCGCTGTCGCAGGCCGTGGTCCTTCCACTCCCAGATGAAGCCGCCCTGGAGTCCGGGCGTGGAGGTGATGACGTCCCAGTAGTCGGCCAGTGAGCCGTTGCTGTTACCCATGGCGTGCGAGTACTCGCACATGATCAAGGGGCGGTCCGCCGCCCCGGCGGCCACCTGCTCCCCGTAGGCCCGGATCTCCTCGATGCCGGGATACATCGGGCAGACGACGTCCGTGGCGTGACGGCCCCCGTCGGTCCACCCGGAGTTCCGGATGGCGTCCTCGTAGTGGAGCGGACGCGAGCGGTCGGCGCGGCGGATCCACCCCGCGAGAGCGTCGTGGTTGACGCCGTACCCGCTCTCGTTGCCCAGACTCCACTGGACCACGCAGGGATGGTTGCGGTCACGCGCCACCATGCGGGCCCCGCGCTCCAGCCAGGTCGCGCGGTACCGCGGGTCGCCGCAGAGGTACCAGTTGAACGCGTGCGACTCGATGTTGGCCTCGTCGACGACGTAGAAGCCCAGTTCGTCGCAGAGGTCGTAGAAGGCGGGATCGTTCGGATAGTGGGATGTGCGGATGGCATTGATGTTCATCCGGCGCATGGCCGCCAGGTCGGCACGCATGTCCTCCGCGGTGACCGCGGCACCGGTGTCGGGGTGGTGGTCGTGCCGGTTGACCCCGAAGATCCATACACGTCGGCCGTTCACGAGGAAGTCCGGCCCGTCGATCTCGACGCGTCGGAAACCCACGCGTACCCGGGTCGCGTCGACCACGTCTCCGGCCGGGTCGATGAGCTCCGCTGCGACTTCGTAGAGCGTCGGCGTCTCCGCCGACCAGGGGAGGATCCGAAGCCCGTCCCGGTGCAGCCGGGCGATGTGCCCGGAGAACTCGTAGGTGTTGTTGACCGCATGGGGAACCGGAGCGTCCTGAGGCCCCGCCACTCCCGCACCGTCGCGGCCCGACAGCGAAACCCGGACGCGATATCCCTCCGCCGCCGTGCTCTCGCCGAAGTCGACCGTGGCGCGGACATCGAGCGATCCTTCACCAGAGCGGGGATCGAGGTCCGCCCGGGCATCCAGGTCGACGAGTCCGACAGGCGGGCGGGCCTCGACACGCACACCGCGGTGGAGACCGGCGAGCCACCATCCGTCCTGGTCCTCGAGGAAGCTGTGCGCCGAGTACCTCACGACGACCACGGCAAGCTGGTTCCTCCCCACGCGGGCCGCTTCGGTCACGTCGTACTCGCTCCCGAGACGGGCGTCGGTGCCGTATCCGACGAACACGCCGTTGAGGTAGACGGCATGCACACTGTCAGCGCCACCCACGTGCAGCAGCAGCCGTTGGCCCTCCCAGTGGGACGGGACGTCGAAGCCCGTGCGGTACACACCTGTGGGGTTGCGCGACGGGAGCCGCGGCGGAGGCTCGGCGAACGGCATCTGGATGTTCGTGTAGTGCGGAATGTCGTCGGCCGCCTGGACCGGCCAGCTACCGGGCACGTCGACCGATTGCCATTGCCCGGGCGCCCGCTCTCCTCTCACGGCATCGGCAGGCACCTGGTCGGGAGAGGGGAACAGCCGGAAGGACCAGGTGCCGTCCAGCGACAGCCGGCGGTCCCCCTCGGCGGCGGGACGCGCGCGCATCGGGAGTCGGAGCAGGGATGTCATCGTAGGGTCCGCCCACGGGCGGAGAGCACCGATGATGGGGAGCACGTCGATTCCTTACGTCATGGGACGTCACGGGGGGGGGGAGGAGGCGGCCGGTCCCGGCCACCGCCCGCTCATCGTCATACCGGCCGTGGGTCGGTGATCCGCCGACGGTGCCGACTGGGTCAGCCGCAGGCCGGGCGACCGGTCACCCCACCGCCAGCCGGCCGAGGCGCTCGAAGTCCAGCACCACGCCGTGCCCGGGGCGGTCGGGAGCGGAGACGCATCCGTCCGTGACGGCCATCGGCTCGGCCATGTAGGCGTGCAGGCCGAAGCCGTGTGCCTCCATGTAGGTCCGGTGGGGGACCGAGGCGAGCGCATGCACCGTGAGGTCGTGCACGCCGTGCGACGTCAGCAGCATGTTGTTCGCCTCCGCCAGTGCGGCGACCTTCCTGAACGTCGTGTACCCGCCGATGTTGCTGACGTCCGGCTCGGGAAGCGTCAGGGAGCCGGCGCGGACAGCGTTGTGGAAGTCGTACAGGGTGTGGAGGTTTTCGCCGCCCGCGATGGTGTGACCGCTTTCCCGAACGATCCGGGCGTTGCCGACGAGGTCGTCGGGAATCGTCGGCTCCTCGATCCAGTGCAGGTCGAAGGGCGCGAGCGCCCGAGCCGCGCGGATCGCGCCGTCGACCGTCCACTTCATGTTGGCGTCGACCATCAGCGGGAAGGAGTCGCCGAGGTGCTCACGCAACGCCGACACCCGGTCGACGTCCTCCTTGAGGTCCGGGCGGCCCACCTTCATCTTGATGGCCCGGAATCCCCCGGCCAGGAAACGGTCCGCCTGCGTCTTCAGATCGGCGACCGGCAGTTCCAGGTCGATGCCGCCGGCATACACGGGCACGACAGGGTCGTACCCCCCGAACAGCTTCCACAGCGGCGTCCGTGCCCGGATTCCCTTCAGGTCCCACAGGGCGATGTCGACGGCCGAGATCGCCGATGTGGCGTGCCCCCCGCGGCCGGCGTAGTGCAGCCGCCACCACATCGACTGCCATATCTTCTCGATCTGCTCGGCGTCGGCACCGAGCAGGCAGCCCCTCAGGTCCTTGTCCACCATCGTCGCCACGGCCGCCCCACCATGGTTGACCGTGTAGGTGTAGCCCAGACCTGTCGCCCCGTCGCTGTCCTCGATCCGCACGGTGATGAGCTCGAAATCCATCATGGCGCCGTGCGTCGAGTCGGTGAGCCTGGTCGGGAGCGGTATGCGATAGAGATCGGTGCATACCCGTTCGATCATGCCTTGTACCGTTTCTCTCTGAGGTGTGCGTCTGACCCGGCCTCACGGCAGGGAGCTGAGGTCACTTTTCGTGCGGAGCGGGAAGCGCGTCGGCCTCCGCCGATTCCGCCGTCTCGGGGCTCAGGCCGCGGGTGTAGAACATCTTCTGTCTCTCGTCGGCCGCGAACCCCTGGATGTAGTGCCACGATGCCGTGACGTCGTGGCACAGTCCCCAGCGAACCCCGTCCAGTGGCGCGACGGCGTGGTCGGGGAGCCTGAGGGGACCGGTCGCGACGGGTGGGTTCGCGATGTGGGCCATGATCTCGAAGTTGATCCCGTCGGGCGCGAACTGGATCGTGTTGCGTTCCGGTCCGTCGGTGGTGAGCATCGCGGCGATGCCGTCGCCGTATCGCCAGACGCAGGTCTCGTGTCCGCTGTTCGTCACGGGGTTGGCCGGACATCGGTGGTACGGTCCCTCGATGTCGTCGGCGATCGCCAGGCCCCACCGGGTCGTGCGTCCGCCGGCGGAGAACCCTTCCCCCATCTGCTCGCCCTTGTAGTAGAGGAAGAATCTGCCTTGGAACGGGACAAGGATCGGGTCGTGCACCTTGTGGCTGTCGAAGGACCCCTGGGAGACGACGCTCAGCCGGTTGTCCTCCTCTCCCGCCCACTCACCGTCCGCCTGGGGTCGGAGAATCGGCTGGGGGGACCTGACCCACGGACCGTCCGGGCTCGGTGCCTTCGCCATCGCGATCGACTCGAAGCTCCGTAGCGCGTAGGGCGACCGGATCACCTGGTAGACGAGGTAGAACCAGCCTTGGTGCTCCAGGACCTCCGGGGTGAACACGCTCCGGTCGTCGTAGCTGCCTGGCTCGCCCCTGCCGAGGGCACGCCCCTGCTCGACCCAGGTGGCGCCGTCGTCGGACGTCGCATGCCAGATCTCGGACCAGTCCCAGGGAAAGACCTTGGCCATCGGGTCGCCGGTTCCGAAGCCGTCGGTCTCCCCGGTCGAGCGGGTGTACCAGACGTGGTACCGCCCGTCGACCGTGAGGACGGAGCTCGGGTCCCGGCGGTGTACGCCTACCTCTGGACCGAGTCCCTGGACAGGGAAGGTCCGGAAGTCGCAGAACCACTCGGGATCAGCCGGGTACCGCCTGCCTCGAACGGTCGCCGCGCTCTCTGCGGGCATGGTCATGCGCTCGTACTCCTCATGGGGGGTGGTCACTTGATCGCTCCGCCGATCCCTCCGATGGAGAAGAAGCGGTTGAGCACGGCGAACACGATCACCGGCGGCAGCAGCATGACGACCGACATCGCCATCACGGGCCCCCAGTCGGTGGCGTTCTGCTGGAAGTAGGTCTGGAGCCCGATCGGCAGCGTGAAGTTGCTCTGCGACCTCAGGAAGACGGTGGCGACCAGGTAGTCGTTCCACGCGACGAGGAAGCTGAAGATCGCCGCCGAGAGAATGCCCGGGTACGAGTTGCGCAGCACCACACGGACGAATCCTCCCCACAGGGAGGCCCCGTCGACCCAGGCGGCCTCCTCCAGCTCGACGGGGATGGAGTCGTAGTAGGCAGCCATCATCCAGCACGTGACGGCCATGCTGCCGGCGATGAAGATGACGGCCACACCGCTGAGCGTGTCCGCCATTCCGATCTTCGCGAAGACAACGAAGAGCGGGATGACGAAGACGATGACGGGCAGGCTCTGGACGACGAAGAGCGAGAGCGTGTAGCCGCCGATGAACCTGTTGCGCAGTCTCGACATCGGATAGCCCGCCAGCGCCCCGATCACGACCGCGAACACGGTCGTCCCCAGGGTGACGGCAAGGCTGTTGTAGAGGTAGTCGAGGACAGGAGTCTTGGAGAAGATCTCGACGTAGTTCGAGAAGTTCCACGAGTACGTCCCGGAGGCGGTCTGTCCCGAGCGGACCGACAGGACCAGGATCATGATGATGGGTGCCAGGGCCACGAGTGTGACGACGGACATGACCGCTGTCTTGGCCCACCCGGCAGCGGATTCCCGCCGCTGCTTGCGCGTGATGCGGTCGGCGGCGGGGGTGGCTGTGCCGGCCCGGAGGGCGGAATGTACTGGAGTGGTCATCTGTACCGCCCTCAGCCGTTCGCCGACGCACGGTTGATGCGACGGAAGAAGTAGATGGACATGGCGATCAGGGCGGTGGTGATGAGGAAGGCGACCGCGACGCCGTAACCGGTGCGGAAGTCCTGGAACACGAGCCGGTAGGCGAACACGACCAGCGTCGAGGTCGACCCGACGGGTCCTCCCCCGGTCAGCAGGAAGACGGAGGGGAAGTCGTTGATCGTGAAGATCGAGGCGAGTACCCACGCGATGTAGACGGGCTTCGACATGATCGGCAGGATGACGTGCCGGATGCGTTGCCAACGACTGGCCCCGTCGAGCCGGCAGGCTTCCTCGACACTGGGGTCCACCGCCTGCAGCGCGGAACTCATCATCATCATCATGAAGGGGACCGTCCCCCAGATCTTGAAGATGATCACGATCGCCATCGCCGAACCGGGGTTGGCCAGGATCTGGACGTCACCGAACCCGAGCTCACGCAGGAGCGTGGGCACCGGGCTGGACGGCGTCGCGACCAGGAAGTTCCAGCTCGTCGTGCTGACAACCACCGGGACCACCCAGGGCAGCAGGAGCAGCACCCGGAACACCGATCTGCCGGGGAAGGACCGGCGCAGCACGAGAGCGAGGGCTGTGCCGATGACCCAGGCCACGAAGACCGAGACCACCGTGAACAGGAGGGTGAAGCGCACGGCTTCCCAGAACGCGGGGTCCTGCAAGGCGGTCGTGTAGTTCTCCAGGCCGATGAACTCCCCGGGCCCCGCGATCCCACCGTCACGCAGCGACTGGGAAACCGCGTAGAAGAGCGGATAGGCGTTGAGAGCGATGAGCAGGAAGATCGACGGGGCGAGCATCGCCGCCATCGTCTTCTTGCTCCCGGGGTGCCGGCTCTCGGCCTTCCTCTCTCGGCCCCGAGGCCTGTCCGTCCTCGCCGCCGATCTCGTCGGCACCGACACGTCCGTCATGGACGCCTCCTTCTGTGCGTCAGATGACCCGTGGGTCACATGACCTTCTCGATGCCGTCCTGCAGGGTCCGAAGGGTCTGCTCGCCACTGCTCTTTGCCTGGATGACCTGCTGGGCCCACTGGGTGATGGCCTGTCCCCCGTCGACCGCGTTGATCTCGGGGAAGGGCTCACCGGCGAGCTGGGTGAGGGACTTGCCCACGGGCAGCCACTCCTTGGTCGCCTTGACCAGGTTGGGCTGCGCCTGCACCTCGGGCAGGTCGAGGATGCTCTGGCGCACCGGGACCTTGTTGAGGACGCCCTTCTTCCAGTACGCCGACATGGCGTCGAGGTAGTAGACCGCGAAGTCCTCGACCACGTCCGTGTCCCAGTCACCGGTGTAGAGGATCAGGTCCGACGTGTACGCCATGGTGCCCTTGGTACCGTTCGGGCTGGTCAGGGGGCTTCCCAACGTGATGTCGGCCTTGAGCCGCGGGTCTTCGAAGGAATTGGCGATGTCCGGTGGCAGGATCGACAACGCCGCGGCGCCCGAGGAGAACTGGTCGTTCAGGTTCGCCACCGTGTAGCTCACGCTGCCCGGGTCCATGATTCCGTCCTTGGCCAGCTTCATGAGGAACTCCACGGCCTCCACGTTCGCGTCCGTCACGCACTGCGGCTCGCCGTCCTTGTCGAACAGGCCGCCACCGTTGTTGAACACGAACGACAGGAACGTCTGGTAGGCGTTGCCCCCGGCACCGCCCGAGGCGACCATGCCGTACACGTCGTTCTTCTTCAGCGCCACACCAACCCGGTACAGGTCGTCCCAGCTGCGCGGCTCCTCCACACCGGCCTTCTCCAGCAGCGACTTGCGGTACCAGAGCAGCCGCGAGTCCACGTTCCACGGCAGTGCGGTGTACGCGCCCTTGTACTTGAACACATCGAGCGTGCCCGGCAGGAAGTCGTCCAGCTGCCCCTTGGACCTCAGCTTCGCGATGACCCCGTCGGCCGGATGGACCGCGTCCTGGACGTAGTACTGCAACGACTGGAACGCCCCGCCCGTGGATATGGCCGGCCCGGTCCCAGCGGCGATGGCCGAGCTGAAGGTCTGAAGCCACCCGTCCCAGCTGATCGACTGGTATGTCGCCGAGCCACCCGAGAACGCTGCGGAGATCTCCTTGCCCGCGGCGAGGTAGTCCGGCCCGGGGGACCCCCAGGGCATGTCCCAGAACGCGAACTTCGAGCCACCGGAGCCTTGGGACGAGTTTCCGCCACCAGAGCACGCGGCCAACAGCACCGCCCCTGCCACACCTAGTGAGCCGCCCAGGAATCCCCGTCGGGACACACCGCTGGGCACAACAGGCTTGGTCATCGAACATCTCCCTCGAGCGTCGTTGCATCGGGATGTTCCCCCACTGGAGAACCGGTTTTCCACCGTAGCGTGGCGGCCCGTACCCCACAACCCTCGATCTCATACACGTCGACGGGCGGCTGTCTCCCGGGTCCGCGGGAGACAGCCGCCCGTCGATCAGCTCACGACCGCCTCGAGGTCGTCAGACTCGCGGAACGGCGACCGAGGCCCGCTCCACGATCTCGTACCCCCCCAGCACCTGACGGCTGCCGATCACACGGCCCTCTATCTGGTCGACGAGAGCGTCGACGGCCGCGGCTCCCAGCGTCGCCAGCGGCATGGCGAGCGTGGTGAGGGGAGGATCGAGGAACTCCGCCATGGGGAGGTCGTCGTACGCGATCAGCGACACGTCGTCGGGCACCTTCCACCCTCGGTCACGCACCGCCTTCATCACCCCGACGGCCTGCGGGAACGTGCTGGCGTACAGTGCGGTCAGCTCCGGCCGCGCGTCAAGCAGTCCATGTGCCGCCGCGCATCCGCCGGCCTCGCTGAAGGTTCCGGCGCAGTGGGCGGTGTCGTCCAGGCCCAGCTCGCGCAGCCTGCCCTGGAACCCGTCCAGCCGGGACCGGGCCGGAGCGAGGCCCAGGGGACCTGTCACCATTCCGATACGCCGATGCCCCCGGTCATGAAGGTGGTCGACGACCAGGGCGCTCGCCCCCCGCATATCCATGCCGACGTTGCGGTTGGACCCCTGGACCTCTCGGTTGAGAAAGACGTGTGCCAGCCCACCACGATCGGCGAGGAGGCGCTCGACCAGGGGGTGCTCGGGCCGGGACGACGCGACGAGGAGACCGTCCACTCGCCCGGCCGTCACCAGCTCCGCATAGGCCGCGTCGTCGTCCCCTGCGGCGTCCTCGGCGATGAGCAGCACGTAGCCGTGGTCACGCGCCCTGCGGAAGGCTCCGCGGGTGACCGCGGCGTACACGGAGTTCGACAGATCAGGGATGAGCAGCGCGAACGCCCTGGTCCGCGACACCGACAGCGCGCGCGCCGTGACGTTGGGCCGATACCCGAGTTCCGCGGCGACGGCGAGGACGCGCTCACGTGTCTCGGGCCTGATCCGGAGCGTGGTGTCGTCGTTCAGGATCCGTGAGACGACGGACTTGGTCACCCCCGCGCGCTTCGCCACGTCGACGAGCCGCGCTCGCGCGGGAAGCGCTTTCGCCTGGCCCGCCCCTGCCTCCGATGCCATTCCGTGCCCCTCTCCTACCGCCGCTGCCACGAGCATCTTGCCTGCCAGAGGATCGTGGCGTGCTCCATTACCTGTTGTCGACCAGGCGTGTCATCGTATGGTAAACCGGTTATCCGCGACGCGCGGACATGATCCGGGCGTCCCCGGCGGGAAGGAACGACGTGACTCACGAACTCTTCGACAGCAAGGGGCTGCTGGGCAGCGCACCGGCGGCCTTCGTCGCCGGTGAATGCGAGTTCGACTCCTCGCACGGCACGCTTCCGGTGATCAATCCCGCCAACGGGGAACTCGTCGCCGAGGTGCCCAGCAGCTCTCCCTCGACCGTGGACCGGGCCGTGACGGCGGCGGCGGCCGCGCAGCGCGAGTGGGGGCGCCGCAGTCACGTCGCGCGCGCGGCCGTGCTGGAGGCTGTGCGCGACGCGATCGCGGTGCACGCCGATGAGCTGGCGCGGATCGTCTCGGTGGAGCAGGGCAAGCCTCTCTCCGACGCCCGTGGCGAGACGGAGGGCGCGTGCGCCTTCTTCGACTTCGCGATCAGCCAGAAGTACCGGGCCGTGGGCTCCATGATGGCGAGTGAGCCGGGCCGGTCGCTCGGCGTGCGTGAGGAACCTATTGGCGTGGTGGCGGCGATCCTTCCCTGGAACTTCCCGGTCGCCATCTTCGCCCGCAAGGTCGCTCCCGCGCTCATGGCCGGCAACGCCGTCGTTCTGAAGCCGTCGGAGCTCACTCCCCTCTCCGCGCTCGCTCTGGCCCGGCTCTGCCGGCTGGCCGGGGTGCCTGACGGGCTGCTGAGCGTCGTGTGCGGAGAGGGCAGGGACACCGGACGGGCCCTCGTCACCCATCCAGGCGTCGGGATGGTCACCATGACGGGCTCGACACGCGGCGGCCGGGAGATTCTGGCCCAGGTGGCCGACCAGATCATCCCCGTCTCCCTCGAGCTCGGCGGGAAGGCTCCGTTCATCGTCTTCGAGGACGCGGACCTGGACGCCGCGGTCGAGGCCGCTGCCGACGCACGGCTCTGGAACACGGGACAGGTCTGTACGTGCAACGAGGTGACCTACGTGCACGCCGATCTGCACGACGAGTTCGTGCGCCGTGTGGTCGACCGGTTCGCCTCGGTGACCCCGCTCGATCCGTTCGCGGCCGGCTCGCGACTGGGCCCGCTCGTGGCGGAGCGGGAACGGACCAGGGTCCAGGGGATGGTTGACGCGGCCGTCGCGTCCGGTGCCCGCGTTCGGACCGGAGGCGGCCGTCCCGACGGGGAGCAGTACCAGTCCGGCGCGTGGTTCGCACCCACGGTGCTCACGAACGTGCGTCCCGAGATGGACATCGCGCGACGGGAGGTTTTCGGGCCGGTCCTGCCCATCATTCCGTTCGACGCCGAGGCCGAGGTGGTCTCGGCGGCCAATTCGACCGCCTACGGTCTGACCGCCTACGTCTACACCCGAGACCTCTCCCGGGCGATGCGCATGATCGACGCCCTGGAATTCGGGGAGGTCTACGTCAACCAGGCCGGGCCCGAACAGGTGCAGGGCTTCCACACGGGCTGGAAGAGCTCCGGCCTCGGAGGCGACGACGGCCCGCACGGCTATGAGAAGTACCTCCGGCGCAAGACCGTGTACGTGCGGCACGCTGTCTGACGGCGAGGCCCCGCCGGGGGACGTCCTACCCACCCGGCCCACCCAACCCGCCCGGCGCTCGGGTGCGGCCCCGGCGGAGCGTCCGGGCCCCTCCGGGCGGGGCTCATCTTGTCGTCGCAGCCGTGTGGACAGGGCGTTGTTCCACCCGCCCCGATGCTCGCCCTGCCCTCCACCGAGCCGTCAACCCTTCTCTGAGCTGCGCTTTTGTCCCGTCACATGGTTGAACGCAGCACAGGACGCAATCTGGTGCAGATACTTGCCCCGCATAAAAAAACCGGTTTACCATCGGGCCGCGCCCCTTCGGTCACGGTAGATCGAGGCGCAGCGTGCGCAGAGACCGTGCGAGCCGGTCCTCTGCGCACCTTCCCAGATGGAGGGAAGCATGACCGTGCACAAGCGCGCTTGCACCACTCCGCCGCCGCGAGCCAGCAGGTCGTTCCGCGTGAGGTGGCCTGTCCTGATAGCGGCCGCCTGCGCCGGGTTAGTCCTGACGACCACCAGCCCTCCGGCCGTCGCGGCCGGAGCTCATGACCTCGGCGACGAGACGATGCTCTACGACTTCCAGGACGGCCGGGTACCCACCGAGGTCGGCCCGTACCAGGCGAAGACGACAATCGTCGGTCGCGGCGACAAGAAGCTCCGGGTCGATTTCCAGGCCCGGAAGAACTACTACTCCTCGTTCTCCGTACGCCCCGAGCCCGTGTGGAACTGGTCGGCGGAGAAGTCCGAGTCGCTCGGCATCGCGATGGAGCTCACGAACCCGGGCAACCGCTCCATCCAGCTCACGATCGATCTGGAGAGTTCGACCGGCGTCGCCACCCGCAGTGTCAACGTCCCGGCCGGCGGCGGTGGCACGTACTACTTCGACGTCGACAGCCCCGCGCTCCACCGCGACACCGGGCTGCGCGCCGATCCGTCCTGGCTCGCGGACAGGGACGTCACCTCTGCGGTCTGGATGTGGGGCTCCAAGGAGACGGATACGAGCCGCATCAGCCAGCTGAACTTCTACGTCGCCGGCCTGCTGCACGACCGGTCGGTCATCGTGGACGACATCCGCGTCGTCCGTGACGCGCCGGCAGACCCCGGTTACCTCAAGGGCCTGGTCGACGCCCTCGGTCAGAACAGCAAGGTCGACTACGAGGGGAAGGTCTCCAGAACGTGGGAGATCCTTCGCCAGCGCGCTGCCGAAGCCAAGGACCTTCGCAGGCATCCGGTTCCGGAGGACCGGTCCAGGTACGGCGGCTGGCTGAACGGTCCACGACTCGAAGCAACGGGCAACTACCGCGTGGAGAAGTACCAGGGGCGGTGGACCCTGGTGGACCCTGACGGCTACCTGTTCTTCTCGACCGGCATCGACAACGCCCGCATGTTCGACTCCCCGACCACGACGGGCTACGACTTCGACCACGACGCGATCCAGGAACTGCCGCCCCCCAGCCTGACGGCCGGCGGCCCCGAGGACCTCAACCGCGTCCAGAAGTCGGCGCTGCCGACCCGCACGAAGATGTCCGAAACCCGCGCCGACCTCTTCAGCAAGTTGCCCAAGTACCGCACCCGCGCGGGCGAGGGCTTCGGTTACGCCCCCGACACCCTGGCCGGTCCCGTCGCGCAGGGCGAGACCTACAGCTTCTACAAGGCGAACGTCGCCCGGAAGTACCCCGGCAGCAACTACATGGAGCGGTGGCGGGACAACACGGTCGACCGGATGCTCAGCTGGGGCTTCACCTCCTTCGGCAACTGGACCGACCCGGAGATGTACGACAACGACCGTATCCCGTACTTCGCCCACGGCTGGATCAAGGGCGACTTCAAGACGGTGAGCACCGGCCAGGACTACTGGGGCCCTATGCCGGACCCCTTCGACCCCGCGTTCTCCGACGCCGCAGCCAGAACCGCGCGAGCAGTCGCCGACGAGGTCGCGGACAGCCCGTGGGCGATCGGCGTATTCATGGACAACGAACTGAGCTGGGGCAACGCCGGCAGTTTCAGCACCCGTTACGGCGTCGTCATCGACACCATGTCACGTGACGCGGCAGAGAGCCCCACCAAGTCGGCGTTCTCCGAAGAACTGGAGGACAAGTACGGGACCATCGACGCTCTCAACGCCGCCTGGCAGACGACAGTTCCGTCATGGGAAGCACTCCGTAGCGGGAGTGCCGACCTCGGCTCCGACGAGACCGCGAAGGAGTCCGACTACTCCGCGCTCATGACGCTCTACGCCACTCAGTACTTCAAGACGGTCGACGCCGAGCTCGACAAGGTCATGCCGGACCATCTCTACGCGGGTTCGAGGTTCGCCAGCTGGGGCCGCACACCGGAGGTCGTCGAGGCAGCGAGCAAGTACGTCGACATCATGAGCTACAACGAGTACCGCGAGGGACTGCACCCGAGCGAGTGGGCGTTTCTCGAAGAGCTCGACAAGCCCAGCCTCATCGGTGAGTTCCACATGGGAACGACCACTACCGGGCAGCCGCATCCGGGTCTCGTCTCGGCGGGAACGCAGGCCGAGCGGGCACGGATGTACGCCGAGTACATGGAACAGCTCATCGACAACCCGTACATGGTGGGCGGCCACTGGTTCCAGTATGCCGACTCGCCCGTGACTGGCAGAGCACTCGACGGGGAGAACTACAACATTGGCTTCGTCTCCGTCACGGACCGTCCCTACCCGGAGATCGTCGCCGCTGCCCGCGACGTGAACCAGCGTCTCTATGACCGCCGATACGGCGACCTGGCCACGGCCGAGGGACATTACACCGGTCGGCGTTCAGCGGAGTAGCCGATCGAGAGACGGACACTCCGTCCGGGGCCGCCGCCCGCACACATGGACGGCGGCCCCGGACCCGTGGCACGTGTGCCCGCCGATACTCTGGACGTCATCTCACTTGTCAAGCTCACCGAGGAGGGCGGCCTGTGGGGCTGATCCTTTGGAGTGGACACCCTGACAATGGATCTTGATGGTCCAGGGAGGGATGTCCAGGTGGGACGCAGGTGTCCGTATCCGGAGGAGTTCAGGAAGGACGCGGTCGCGCTCTACCGTGCCGCGGCCGGGAAGAGAACCTACGCGGCAGTGGCCGCGGATCTCGGCATCACCGCAGAGTCGCTGCGGACGTGGGTGCGTAAGGACGAGGCCCAAGCCGTGCCCGGACGCCGTGACACGGGTGGCGAGGCGGAGGAGCTGGCCCGGCTGCCCTGGCTCCTGCGTGTCATGCGGCGATGGCGCTGGGGATGGCCGTCATGTTCGCCGTGCTCGCGTGATGCGGCCGGCTGACCGGAGAAACCTGTCGGTGCGCTGTTTTCCGCAGTTCCTCGTGGGGAGTTAACGGTCGAGCCGTCCGTGTCCCGCGATCGGTGGGCGGGACAGCGGCGAGGGAACAGGGGTGAGGTGCCGTGGCCGGAGCACTCGGCAGTCAGGTGAGCGGCGTGGACGAGGCGTGGCCCTGGGAGCGGCCGGCCGGCGGTGTACGCGGGTGGACGGCGGTGAGCGAACGCCTGAGCAGGGTGTGGTCCCTGTCCGTACTGGCCACGATGGTGCTCGCCGGGGGCTACGGCTGGCTTGGGTTCTTCGTCGGCGGTGTGGCTGGGGCGCTGATCGGGGCTGCCGCGGGGCTGGTGACGAGCGGGGTGCTGCACCTGGCGGTCAACCGGGCGGTGTCGGGTCCGCGTTGACGCTCCCGCGTCTCCCACGGTCCGGGTCTTGCGACGCCCGCTGACGAAGGAAGTCGTTCCACTCTGGGCCACCGGGGCCGCACAGCACCCGGCGGCCGTGAGCAGAACGGGGTCCGTCAGGCCGCGGCCGGTTCCGTGACCTCGTACCCCGCCTCCACAATCGCCGCGCGCAGCCGCACGTCGTCGAGTTCCGTGCCGCCGACGGAGACCGACCCCGCCGCGACGTCGACGTCCACGTCGGTGACACCGGGGACCTGGGAGACCTCCTCGGTGATGCTCGCGGCGCAGTGCTCGCAGGTCATGCCGGTGACGAGGTACTGCCTGTTTCGCAGCCCGGTCGGGCAGCAGCAGGCGGCGGGTGGTCCGTTTGCCGTGCCGGCGGCGCCACCACCCGGACTCCCTTCCCGGGTACGGGAGTCCGGGCATCAGGTCACTCGCCGGCGCCCCCTTCCGGGGTTCTGCGGCGCCGCAGTGTGCGGACGGCGAGGAATCCGCCGCCCGCCGCCACGGCGACGACCCCGGCGAGGGCCGCGGTCGCCGTAGTAGAACCGAGGCCCAGAACGGAGTCCGAACCCCCCGTCTCCGGGGCGGGCAGGCTCAGGGCCGCGCACGCCGCCGGGGTGCCGGCCGGCCTTTTGCCGTCGGCGGCCTCGAACTGGTAGGCGTTGGTCTGGGCGTCCCCATCCCCCGCGGTGATCGAGTAGGTGAGGGTGATGACCCCCTTCGGCAGCGGTGACACGGCGGCGCAGGCCGTGGTCGTGTCGGTGACGACCGGCTCTCCGACCGGGATCTCCTTGCCGTCCGGCCCGATCATCCTGATCTTCGGCGCGATGCCGGAGGTCAGGTTGTCGAACGTCAGCCTGACCACGTCGGTCCCGGCCCCGACCGTGGCCCCGGGGGCCGGTGCGGCGTCCTTGAGCGCGGTGTGGGCGTACGCGGGCGCGTTCCCCAGGATCAGCAGCACGCCCGCGCACACGGTGGATCCGGCCGTCGCCGTCAGAAGTCGAAGTCGGCGCATGCGATCCGGTTGTCCTGTGCCTCGTTGGGGTGGACCACGACCGCGACCGCGTCCTTGCCGGTCTTGCGGGAGTTGGTCACCGTCGTCATGCCCATACCGGACTTGTCGGCGGTGAACATCAGGTGGATCTCGTTCGGGGGCGTGGTCGCACCGCCCTTGTCGAACTGGAAGTGGGAGCCGCCGTTGCCGTCCGAGCAGTGCTGGGCGTGCAGGTGGGCCATGTAGACGTGATCGGGCTTGAGTCCGGTGAGAGAGACGGTGACGGTGGTGCCCTTGGGGCCCTGGGCCAGCCATGCGGTGCCCTTGACGTCGTTCATGCCGGGGGGCCGGGTGTCGAGCAGCGTGAAGGTGCCCTTCGCCACGGTCGCGCCGGACAACTTGTAGGCGGGAGTGGCGGACGGGTCGCCCATCATCTTGTCGGACATGCCGTCCATGCCGTGGGAGGAGGACGAGGCGGATGCCCCGCTGTGGGCGGAGGCGTGCCCGGCCGAGTCGCCTCCGCAGCCGGTGAGCAGGACCGTCAAGGTGGTCGCGAGGAGGGCGCCCAGGGCCAACCGGACGGTTCGGCGTGCGGGTTGAGGTGCCGGCGGGTGGTCCGTGGCGGACGGGTGGACGGGGGTGACGTCGTGCATGGGAATCCCGATCGTTGCGGGGCACCGCACGCCGCCGCGCGCAGGCGGACGGGTGCGTGCCAGGGCCGAGGTGGACGAACACACGGAGCGCACGGCAGCAGCGCGTGCGGACCGTCTTGTCCGCCCCGGCGGACCGAGAAGATTCAGGGGCACATGGCGAACAGCGGACCACAGGACGCGCGCAGGGCTGCCGAGCGGTCGCGTGGGGGTCCTCTGCGGACGACGGCATGCCTGAGCACGGCGAAAGCCGTCGGCGCGGCCGGGGCGTCTTCCGGCGATGGCAGGCCCGCGTGGGTCCGGAGACCGGGGACGGGGCGTCCCAGGAGCCCGCGGACGCGGCGGAGCGGCGCGAACACGACGACCGCGAGCGCCCGGCCCAGTTGGTGAACCGCCGTCTCGCCGCGCCACAGCCACACCCCGCACACGACGGCGGCGAGAAGGTGCGCGAGGAACATCGCGGCAGGGCCCTGGCCCGCGGCCGAGAGCGTCGGCAGGACGTGGGAGTCGCCTGCCGTCGCACCGTGCGCCATGGTCATGCCCGCCCCGGAGTGGTCCATGTGCATGGCCATCCCTGAGGGGGAGAACATCATGGCGTGGCCCGCACCCGTGGCCGATACGGTCTCCGCGGCGCGGGCCGGTCCGTGGGCCACCTCGTGTGCCAGGTCGAACAGCACATACAGCAGCCCCTGCGCGGCGGTCGTGACACCGACCACGGTCACGGGTCCGCGTTCTCGGCGGGTGAGCCACCAGCCGGCCGAGGCCGTCCCCGTGAACGCCGCTCCCAGCGCCCACCAGGGCAGCAGGTCGCCGGACATCAGGGCATGTCCGAGCGCGCTCGTCACCACGCAGACGGCCGCGAAGACCGCCGCCGACAGCGCGCGTGGGCTGCCGACGCGTTCCGCGGCCGACGTCGCGCGGCTCGCCCGGCGCGTTGCGCCGGGACGGCTCCGGGACACCAGTCAACTCCTCGTACCGATGGGCTCATCGCCTCTTACGGACGGGAGGGGCCTTTCATTCAGCCGCGCGGCCGTTCTTCGTGAGCCGGGGCGCGGCGGACGTCAGGCGGTGACTATGCCGTCCAGCTTTCCGGCCTTCGCGTCGGCCACCAGGGAGGAGAACTGGTCGGCGCTCATCTGGACGCGCTGCCCGAAGTCGTCGGTGAGCAGGACGCGTCGGTCCGCGGGGGCGCTCGGGTCGACGAACAGCTGCGGACAGCCGCAGTTGCACTCTCCGCAGAAGGTCGCCAGGGGCTCCAGGCCGTTGATCTCGTTCATCGTGCGCTGCCTTTCGACGGGAGGGTCGGGCCACCAGGTCCTTGCCGTCGCCTGGCCGGATGGTGGTGGCCGAGACATACCCCCGGGCGCACGGCGCCACACTCCGGCACGCGCAGCGGCCGGGGCACGGCCGAGCGCGCCCGTGCGCCGTTTCGCACCCGGTGCTTCACGTACCCGGCGTCCCGGCGGAACCAGTCAGCACCGGCCAACGACTACATGAGGAAGGGCTGTTGTCCGTCCGCGAGACGGCGTCGGTCAGCCCGTGCCGTCCGTCGAACCGCGGGCTAGGGTGTGGCCATGGCCGACGACGCCCTGACCATCGGTGTGCTGCTCTTCGACGATGCCGAGGAACTCGACGTGGTGGGTCCGTGGGAGGTGCTCGGGTTCTGGGCCTCCCACATCGCGACCTCGTCGGTGCGCGTGGTGGCTCTCGGCCCGCAGGCCGGAGTGGTGCGCGGTTCGAAGGGCCTCGGCATGGTCGCCGACCACGCCATGGACGAGGCGTTGCCGCTCGACCTGCTCGTCCATCCCGGTGGCAACGGCACCCGCGGCCTGGTCAAGGACGCGGCACATCCGGAGTGGCTGCGCGGCCTGCACGAGCGGGGCACCGTGCTGGCGAGCGTGTGCACCGGTTCACTGGTGCTGGCCGCGGCCGGGCTGCCGGCCGGCCGGCCACCACCCACCGTGACTATCTCGACAGGCTCGCGAAGATCGACCCCTCGATCGAGGTGCGGCGCGGAGAGCGGTTCGTCGACGACGGCACCGTCGTCACCAGTGCCGGCGTGTCGGCCGGCATCGACATGGCGCTGCACCTCGTGGCGCGATACGACGGGGCCGAGTCTGCGGAGTTCACGCGGGCCGGAATCCAGTACGAGGCTCCGGAACCCGTCCCGGGCTCCGGGGCCTGACGCCCGCTCACCGCCGGTTCAGCGGTCGGCCGTCTCTGCCAGGCGGGCGGCAGCGTCATCCTCGGGATTCTCACCGTGCGCGAGGGGCCTGGCCTCGTAGGTGATCCGGACGACGCCATCGGCATGCCGTTCGGTACTCGCGCGGACCCCGAAGACATCGGCGAGCAGGTCCGGGGTGAGGACGTCCAGGACCGGCCCCGCCGCCGCGACGGCGCCGCCGCTCAGGACGACCAGGTGGTCGCAGAGGCGGGCGGCGAGGTCGAGGTCGTGCAGCACGGCGAGCGTGGTGACACCGGTGGCACGAATCAGGTCCAGGAGCTCGAACCGGGCCCGGATGTCGAGGTGGTTGGTCAGTTCGTCCAATACGAGGAGCCTGGGGTTCTGGGCCAGTGCCCGGGCCAGCAGAACACGTTGGCGCTCGCCCCCGGAGAGAGAGGTGTAGTCACGGTCCGTGAAGGGCCGTACCCCGCAGCGGTCGATGGCGTCGGACACCGCCTCGTGGTCCTGGGGACCGTCACGGCCGAGCAGACCGTGATGAGGGGAACGGCCGAGAGCGACGATCTCCCCCACGGTCAGACCGGCGGTGCTGCCACCCGCGTCCTGGAGGACGGCCGCCGTACGGCGGGCCGCCGACCGGGGGGACAGCTCCCATACGTCGTCCTCGCCCACCCTGACCACCCCCTCGGCCGGGCGCAGGGAGCGGTAGACGGTTCGCAGCAGGGTGGACTTGCCGCTGCCGTTGGGGCCGACGAGGCCGACGATCTCGCCCGCGCGGGCCTCCAGGCTCACGTCGCGCAGGATCGGGGTGCGGTCGAGGGCGACGTGGAGCCGGTCGACGATGAGTTTCATGTTTTCAGTCCAGGCCCTTGTTGCGGCGCAGCAGCCACAGGAAGAAGGGGGCGCCGAGCAGGGCGGTCAGGATGCCCAGCGGCAGTTCATTGGGGCGGTTGAGGGTGCGGGAGAGCAGGTCGACGAGGACCAGGTAGACGGCGCCCAGCAGGGCCGTCAGGGGCAGCAGCCGACGGTGGTCGGCGCCGATGGTCAGGCGCACCAGGTGCGGGATCATCAGGCCGACGAAGCCGATGCCGCCCGCGACCGCGATGACCGTGCCGGTCAGCAGCGCGCTGAGGACCAGCAGGACGGCCCGCAGCCGGCTGACGTCGACGCCGAGCGCGGTGGCCGACTCGTCCCCGGCCAGCAGCACGTTGAGGCGGCGGCCGAACAGGGACAGCAGCACGGTCGTCACCAGCACCACGACGGCGACCGTGGGCAGTTGGTCCCACTGGGCGCCCGCGACGCTGCCCAGCATCCAGAACATGACCGTCCGCAGCTCGGTGGGGGTCGCCTGGAGCTGGACGTAGCTGGTCGCGGAGAGGAAGACATAGCCGATGGCGACACCCGCGAGGACCAGCCGGGTCGGGGCCAGCCGCCCCTGGCGCCGGCCGAGCGCGAAGACCAGGGCTCCGGCGGCCACCGCGCCGAGGAAGGCCGCCGCCGACACCCCCAGCCCGGCCAGCGCCACTCCCCCACCCAGGGTGATGACGAGGACCGCGCCGAGCGTGGCGCCGTAGGAGAAGCCCAGCACGACGGGGTCGGCCAGCGGGTTGGACACCACGGTCTGCAGGACAGCCCCGGTCACGGCCAGGCCCGCGCCGACCAGCGCCGCCAGGACCACCCGCGGGGTGCGGAAATTCCAGACGATCTGGTCCAGCGCCAGGTCCGAGGGGGCCGTCCCCGCGCCGGTGACGTGGTGCAGGACAATCGCCCACACGTCGGCGACCGGGACGTTGACGGCTCCGATGCTGATCGCCACGATCATGGTGGCGACCAGCGCGACGGGCAGCAGCGTGAACGCGAGCGGGACCTTCAGCCGGGTCAGAAGGCGTCCGGGTGCAGCATCTTCGCGACCTTCTGCACGGCCAGGTCGTTGCTGGGGCCCAGGTACATCGAGTCGGACAGCGTCACGTACGTGTTGTTCTCGGCGGCCGGCCACTGGGGGAACTCCTTGAGCAGCTTCTTGGCGTACGCCGCCGGGTTCGGGTCGTTGTAGCTCATGACGACGACGGCGTCGACGTCGGTGGCGGCGACCTTCTCCTTGCTCAGGTCGGCGAAGGTGGCCTTGGTGGTGTCGGCGAAGGCGTTGGAGCCGCCCGCCTTGGCGAGGATGTCGTTGACGATGCCGTGGGCGAAGACCGAGCTGAAGTCGTTGCTGCCCATGGCCATGTTGGAGAAGAGCACCATGACCTTGGGCTTCTTCTCGCCCTTCACCTTGGCCGAGACGGCCGCAATGCTCTTCTCCGAGGCGGCGATCAGCTTCTCCGCTCTGTCGCTCACGTTGAAGACCTTGCCCATGTCGCGCAGCAGCTGGTAGCTGTCGGCGACGGTCATCTGGGAGGGGTCGTCGTCGCAACCCTGCGGGGAGACGTAGCTGTTGGCGCCGACCTGCTTCAGCTGGTCGCGGGTGGCGAAGCCGTTCTTCTGGTCGAAGCCGTACGTGGTGACGGACAGGACGAGGTCGGGACGCAGTCCCAGCATCGCCTCGCGCGGGATGTCGTACGCCTCGTTGACCTTGACGTCGCCGGTGGGCAGGGCCTTGATGGCCGCGGCCCGGCCCGCGACCTCGGACATGCCGTAGCCCTGCTGGTTGGCGACGATCCTGTCACCGAGACCGAGGGCGAGGAGCGTGGAGACTTCGGCGACCGAGGCACCGTTCATCACGACGACCCGACTGGGCGCCTTCTCGAAGGTCTGCTTCTGGCCGCAGTTGTCCAGCGTGACCGGGTAACCGGTCCTCGAAGCCGCGGCCTCGTTCGACTTCGCACTCGCCTCGTCGTCCGAAGCCGAGCCGCCACATGCCGCCGTCAGCAGACAGAGGGCGGTGGCCAGGGCGACGGCGGCCGGCCGGTTCATCGACATACGGGGCTCCTTGCGTGCAGGACGTGATCATGGGCACGGGGCTTCTGTTGCAGTAGTCGCCGCGAGGTGGCCTTGAGTTCCCGGCGGTCGCGGTCCGATTCGCGGACATCCCGAAGCGGGGCGCGTTCCGTCGGCCGAGGTCGGGCAGCGCATCTCCGAGGAGGGATCGGGCAGCAAAGTCCACACATGGGTGCCCCAGGCAGCGGCGGTCAGGAGCTTCGCCAGACAACACCGCGCTGCTCGTACTCCATGATGGACTCGACACCGAGGGCGACGGAGGCTCCGCACGCGCGGGTGAGCAGCCAGAGCGCCAGATCGATTCCGGACTCTGTACGACCCACCACCTGGCCAAGCCCGAACTGGCCTCCCAGGGAGGCAAGGTGATCGACGCACGGGTCGTCGACGCACGGGGCGATGTACGACGCGGTCAACCATGGCTGGCTGGAACCGCGCCGTCTGCGCAGGCTGCTGACCTCCACGCCGCTGCCGCGGGCCGCCGACGGGCGGATCGTACTCGCGGTGGACGTGAGCAACTGGTCGCGTCCCGACGCCCCCACCAGCCCGGAGCTGTTGTTCTGCCACGTCTACGGGCGGGGCCACAGCGCGGATCAGTTCATCCCCGGCTGGCCCTACTCCTTCGTCGCCGCGCTGGCGACGGGACGCACGTCCTGGACGCGATCCGGCTCGGGCCGGCCGACGACGCCACCGCGGTGACCGCCACCCAGCTGCGGGAGGTGGTCACCCGGCTGGTGCAGGCAGGGCAGTGGCGGCCGGGCGACGCGGACATCCTCGTCGTCATGGACACCGGCTACGACGTCACCCGCCTCGCCTACGTCCTGGCCGACCTGCCCGTCGAACTGGTCGGCCGGCTCCGCTCGGACCGCGTCATGCTTCGCGATGCCGGCCCACGCCGCTCCACCCCACGCGGTGGACAGCCCCGCAAGCACGGCGGCGTCCTCACCTTCTCCAAGCCGGACTCCTGGCAGACCACCCGACCAGGCCACCACGTGCGACACCACCCGCTACGGCAGGGCCGAAGCCCTCGCCTGGGACCGGATGCACCCCCGCCTGCAGGCCCGCGGCCCCTGGCTCGACCATTACGGCGAACTCCCCCTGATCCACGGCACGTTGATTCGACTGAAGGTCGAGCACCTGCCCGGTGACCGCGACCCCGAGCCGGTCTGGCTGTGGTCCTCACACACCGGGATGACCGGCCAAGACGTCAACCTGCGCTGGCAGGCGTTCCTCCGCAGATTCGATCTTGAACACACCTTCCGGCTGTTCAAACAGACCCTGGGCTGGACCGTCCCCAAGGTCCGCGATCCGCACACGGCCGACCTGTGGACATGGCTGATCATCGCCGCCCACACCCAACTCCGCCTTGCCCGGCCCCTCGCCGAGGACCTCCGCCGACCCTGGGAACGGCCCGCCGAGCCCCGCCGGCTCACCCCAGCCCGGGTCCGCCGGGGGTTCCGCCACCTCCGCGTGAAGACCGCCCGTCCCGCCGACGTGCCCAGACCCTCCAAGCCCGGCCCCGGACGCCCACCCGGCTCGAAGAACCGCAGGCCAGCCCCACGTCACGAGCCAGGGAAGACCGCGAAACGAATCGAAACCCTCACCGAGCACGTCCGCCTGAAACAGCAGCGAGGTTAATGATCAAGCTCAGACAGAAGTGGGGCTGCCATTACAGACGTCAGCCGGATTGTGCAGTCTCACACTGACGGAGCACGTCGTAGCCCACGAACTCAAACAGTCGGGTGCTGGTGCGCAGGGGGCGAGGCGTGCCGGTGAACCGGTGCACACCGACCCCGTAGCCAGCACCCGGTTCGGACAGCCACTGCAGTTCGAAACCCTGCTCGGCGAACCAATCGCAGATCATGGGGACTCGGTCGGGGGCGGCATGGTTGCGGGTCCAGATGACGGTGCCACCGGTCTTGCACAACTGGTTGCAGGCGCCGATGGTGCCCTTGATGTCGCTGTCGGTGATGTTTCCGAAGACACCGCAGACCAGAACGAGGTCCGCGGGGGTCATGTCCCGGTACTGGTCGATGAGGGAGGCGTCGCCCGTCACTACCTCGACCTGGTCCAGCTTTGCCAGGCGGGCCGTCTCCGAAGCCGCGGCGGTGTTGCGGGCGTCCAATTCGACAAGCCGCGCCCGCACCTCGTGGCGGCGTGGATGATCGGACAGGACGTGGAGGAGGTCGCGACCGTCCCCGGCGCACAGGCTGATCACCTTCAGCGGCCCGGCCGGGGCATCGTCCAGGGCAGCCCGGGTCTGCGATTGAACGGTCCGCAGCCTCTGTTCCATCCAGGAGTCCGCTACGTCGTACTTGCCATGCCAGGCGTTCCAGTCCATTGCCGCACCCTACGACTGACCACGAGCCGCAGACGATCCAATTTCGATCACCGCAGGGGCAACCACTGCATTGGCCAACATGAGTCACAGCCCGTCAGGTCGCGGCGGTCACGTCCTCCGTCATCGGGACAACCGTCGAGCGGCCCCCCACAGGTCTTGACGATTACTCCGACGACCGTCCACGTCACCCCTTCCTCCGGACAACCCGCTGTGTACTCGCCACCACTCCCCCTCTGTCATCACCGTCAGCGGCACCTCACCGCTGTACCGGATAACGCACCGCTCACAGAGAACACACGGTCCACGACCGCATGCCACAGATGTCAGCGGCATCGAAAACAGAGTGCGGATAACACATGGTGCCGCTGGCGAACGCCTGACGCTCCGGCGCGAACACGTGGACGCAGGAGAAGCGCAAGGCCTTCGCGAACGATCTGACGCACTCGCAGCTGCTGGCCGTCTCCGCCGCCTCGAACCGGTCCAAGGGCGACCAGGGCCCGGACGAATGGCAGCCGCCGTCCAAAACCTACTGCCGCACCTAACCTACGCGCGCGCCTGGGTGTCGGTGAAGTCCACCTACGGACTGTCGGCGACCGAGAACGAGAAGACCACGCTCACCGACATGCTGGGTACCTGCCCCTCATGAACACCAACCCCCCGCAGCCGGAACAGCTCGTCAGTGAGGTGAAGGCCGGGCCGGGCGGCGCGATGACGGACGAGGTCGGCATCATCACCGGCGATCTCCCCGTCGCCACCCGCCTGCTGCCCGACGGGCGCGCCCATATCGCCATCCAGTACACGGACGCAGACGAGTGGTACACCCTCACCGGCAGCCCCGTCCCAGTGTCGCCGGAGGGCCTGGTGACCCTGCACGAGCAGATCGTGGAACGGGTCCGCCGCGGTGGTGGCGCCGAAGCCCAGCGCTGAAGGGCGAAGCCCTTCCTGCTGTCGGCCATGGAGTGCGTCCCCCTTCCGGGCGGCACGCCTGTGCCTTCACCCCGGACGCACTGACGCGAGCCCGGAAGAGAATTACCGCAGGGAGACCACAGTGCGTACTCACGGCCCCGAAGGGCTCTCCGAGCGCTCATAGGTACTGGCCGGTATGGCAGAAGGATCCGATCCGCAGCAGGACGTCACCTGCCGACGCCGGTCGGGTCCGTGGGCCTCAAGGTGTTCGACGACGTCAACATCAGCGACGCCGATTTCAGCGGGCCAAGGAGAAGATCCCCCGCTGGTCCCCTGGCCGGAGACGGACTCGCGCAGGCGCATGCCCGTGTCCTGTATGCCGAAACTGGGCTGATCGTGGTTGTTTGGGGGCATGATCGGCAAAGTGCGCGCCCGTGTCCTGCCGGCGTCCCAGCGCCGCTCGCTGGACGAGTTGACCGAGGATCTGGATCTGTCGTTTGGGGACACCGCGTCCAAGCGTTCGGCCTTCTGGACGATGCTGACGCTGTCGTCGGTCATCGCTTCCGGTGGGGTGCTCACGGACTCGACGGCGACCGTGATCGGCGCGATGATCATTGCGCCGCTGTCCACGCCCATCATGGGCATCGCCCTGGGTTCGGTGCAGCGCCGCCGTACCGGATCGGCCAGGGTCGTCCTCCTTGCGTGCCTGCTGGTGATCGTGGTCGGGATGGTCATGTCGGTGGCTCTGCCCAGCGACTACGACCTGCTGTCGAACAGCCAGATCTCCTCAAGGACGTCGCCGGGCCTGATGGACCTGGTCGCCGCCCTGGCGACCGGTTTCGCCGGCGCGGTGGCGCTGGCCCGCCGGGACGTCGCCGCCGTGCTGCCCGGGGTCGCGATCGCCATCTCTCTCGTCCCGCCCCTGGTGGTGGCGGGGGTGTGTCTGGGGCAACTGTCGGGATGGCTGGCGCTGGGCGCGCTGGTGCTGTTCGTGTCGAATTTCTTCGCCCTGGTCTTCGGGGGCATGGTGGTCTTCGCCTCGCTCGGTTACGGCGTGGAGGCCGACAAGACGGCCGGACGGCCCGCCCGCAGGGCTTATGCCGCCATGGTCCTGCTGTTCGTCGTCGTGTTCGTTCCGCTGACGGCCAACACCGTGGTCACGTTCCTGCTCGACACGTGGACCGGCCGGACCAAGGACGCGGCCGAGCAGTGGCTCGCCGACGTGCCGGGCGCGTCCGTCACGAGTGTCGACGCGGCCTCCCGGACGATGTACGTCCACGTTCGCACCCCCGGAGACCTCCCGCCGGTGGAGTTTCTGCTCGACCGGCTCGAGGGACGGATCCCGGACGGCATCCCCGTCGTGGTGGACACCTCACGCGGTCGGCGCATCGACGCCGGAGTGGTCGGCGACTGAGCGTCGCACCGGGCCGTCCCGCCGTGCCCGTCGTCCGTGACGGGAGCGGAGCACTCGGCACACCCGCCGTCAGCTCCCGTGAACGGTGACCGTGACCCTGTCGGCCTCGGCCACGCCGTCCCAAGCGTCGACGATCGCCACAGCGCGGCCCCTCGGCCGTCCGGTCCCGTCCAGTCACCTGAACGGGTGGCGATGACGCCACGTGAGGGCGGATGGCCTCGTCCGCGCCAGGCCACTGACACCGTGAACCGTATCGCCGAGGAACTGAGGCCATGCCGACGGAACCCCCGGCGGCACCCTGCTCCTGTCCGCGAAATGGAGTTCTTGTGCGTCGTCGCAGAGCCGCTCTGCTCACCGCTCTTCTGGCTTCCCTTGTGGTGGGGGCCTCTTGTCCGGAGGCCCCCGGTGGATCGTCGCCCGGACACGGCACGCTGGATCAGCGCGGTGTCGTGCGCAGTGGCAGCCGGCCCATCGCCGCTGCCGAGGTGACGCTGCTTCAGGCCGGGGACCACCCCGGTGCAGGCGCTCGTCCGCTGGCCCGCACACGCAGCGACGCCCACGGCCGTTTCAGCCTCTCGTACCATGCCCCGGACAACCCGGACGCCGTGCTGTATCTGACCGCGGACGCCGGACCGGCCGGCTACGGGCACCCCCGGGCCGCCCACCGTGTGCGGCCGGTCCGGCTGGTCGCGATGCTCGCCGCCGGCCGCCGTACCGGAAAGGTGGTGCTCAACGAGCGCACCACGGTCGCGGCGGGCTTCGCGATGGCGCAGTTCACCCGCGGAGGAAAGGTGGCCGGACGCAGCCCCGGGCTGCAGAACGCCGCGGACGTCTCCCACAACCTGGCCGACATCACCAACGGCGCGGCGGCCAGGACGCTCGCCACCGCCCCCAACGGCAACCAGACGTCCACGCTGCGCGCCTTCAACACGCTGGCCGACATCCTGTCCGGCTGCACCGCCGGACAGACCTGCGGCACGCTGTTCGACCTGGCCGGGCGGCCGGGGGCACCCGCTCCCCGGGAGACCTTCCAGGCCGTCGCGGACATCGCCCGGCTGCCCGGCAACCACGTCGCCGAACTCTTCGCGCTGGCCGACGGCCGCAACATCTACCGGCCCAGGCTGACCGCGGCCCCCGACGCCTGGACCCTCGCCCTGCGCTATGTGGGCAACGGGCACGAGCTGGACGGACCGGGCAACGTCGCCTTCGACGCGAAGGGCACCGCCTGGATCGGCAACAACTACGAGTTCAACCGCGATCCCCGGGAGTCCGTCTGCGGTTCGCGCATCCTGTCCCGGCTGACTCCGACCGGCCGGGACGTCCCCGGCGCCCCCTACCGCGGTGGTGGACTGTATGGCGTGGGTTTCGGCACCGCCATCGATCCCAAGGGCCACGTCTGGGCGGCCAACTTCGGTTTCCAGGGCACCGGCTGTCCCCTCGACGCCAGCCGCCTGTACCGCAGCGTCTCGGAGTTCACCGCCGACGGCCGGCCCCTCTCACCACCCCAGGGCTGGCGGCAGGGCGACATCGTCCAGCCGCAGGGCACCGTGTCGGACCGGCAGGGGAACATCTGGATCGCCAACTGCGGCAGCCGGAGCGTGACCCGGATCCCGAAGGGGAACCCCCGCCGGGCCCGGAACATCACGCCCGGCGACAGCCTGATCAAGCCGTTCGGCGTCACGGTGGACACGCGGGGACGCGCCTGGGTGACCGGCAACGGAAGCGACAGCGTGAGCCTGCTGTCCCCGCAGGGCACACCCCTGCGCTCGATCACCGGCGGCGGGATCAAACGGCCCATGGGCGTCGCCTCCGACAGCCTGGGCAACGTCTGGGTGGCCAACGGAGGCGCGGTGGTCGCGCCCTGTGAGGGCACCACGCCCGCCATGGTCGCCGAGGCGATCAAGGACATCGTCACCCGGCACGTCGACGCCTCGGTCACGATGGTCCGTCCCGACGGCACCACCCCCGCCAAGCCGTTCGTCAACGACGGCCTGTTCCTGCCCTGGGGAATCGCCGTCGACGGCAACGACACCGTATGGGTGGCCAACTTCGGCGGCCACCGCCTGGCCAACCTGTGCGGCGCACGCCAGTCCGCCTGCCCGCCCGGACTCCGCACGGGCGACCCGATCTCACCGGCCGACACCGGCTACCCCAGCGACGGACTGGAACGCAACACCGCCGTCCAGATCGACCCCTCCGGCAACGTCTGGCTGGCCAACAACTGGCGGACCGTGCCCCTGCGGACCAACCCAGGCGGCCACGAGATGGTGGTGTTCATCGGGCTCGCTGCCCCGGTGCGCACCCCGCTGCTCGGACCGCCGCGGCACCTCTGACAGCCGGGGCCCGGGGGCTGACCTGCCTAGTGCCCGATCGGCGCCCGCTCCCGGCCCCGTTCCGGACTGCTCCTACGACGACGATCATCGCCGGACGTCTCGACCATGGCGGACCTTCCCGCTCAGACCGGGACGGGCGACAGCGGCTCGACCGACGCGGCACCTGCTGCGTGCTGCCGACTTCCTGCGCGATCGAGGAGCACGGGGGCGTTCACCGAGGAGGAGCCGGCGGAGACGCCGAGTTCCACGACCGGCTGCCCGACACGGTCTGTCACACCGAGGGCCGCCTGCCAAACCCGACGGCCGCGATCGTGGACTGGCAGCCGGTGCGGGCGGTACCGGGCCTTCGGACGACGCCGGACTGCTCGACGGCCTGGAGGCCGAGGTGATGGGAGCGGCCCGCGCCGACATCGCCCTGGTGCGGCAGTGTGTGTGACGGGAGTGCAGGTCCCCGGGAAGACATCTGGCGGTGACGGTCCGGCCGTCGGTTGCGGGGTACCCGCACCAGGGGTCCACTGAAGGGCGGGAGTCCGGGTTCTCAGGGAATCCGGGCCCGCAGGTCCGTTCAGTTGGAGGGAACGCGGAGGAGGCGGCCCGTAGGCGTAGGAGTGACCGGCATCGTCGCGGCCACCGTAATGGTACGCGACCTCACGCGCAGCGTGCGAGCTGGTACTGCGAGGTGCTCGATCTGCAGTTCATCCGCGAATTCACGGTCGACGGCGCGGTATGGGGAGTCGTCCTGCACGACCGGGACGCGGACTTCGTCATCGTCCTGCAGGACCTGTCGACCGTGCCCGGGGTGCGGGACCTGCACGGCAGCCGCCCTCTGGTGCTGAACGCGCCCTCGCGGGAGACGGTGGAGAGTCTGGCCGGGCGGTTCGGCGGGCTCGGGCTCGACCCGCGCGGCCCGGTCACCGACCCGGACGGGACCGTCGTGGACGTCGTCGACCCGGACGGGATCATCCTGCGTGTCCGGCACGTGACGAGCCCGCCGGACACCGGCTTCCAGGGCGTGGCGTACGACGCCGACGGCACGGTCACGGGCATCTACGCCACCCCGGCCCTCGACGTAGCCACGCCGTGATCGGTGCCGCCGGACGGCACCGATCACGGGCCAATGCCCGGCCGCGGGCCCGAGGACAGTGGAGTCTCGTGGTTCACGTCCTCGAACACCGGTAGACCGTCCACCAGGCGGCGGCGCACCCGGGCGGTTGCTCGGGACGGCGCCCCGGTCGATGGCGTAGGCGCAGCGGTAGCCGGTGGTCCGGGGGTTGCCAGGTGGCCCGGGCAACTGCGATCAAGGGCCGGCTTGCCGTGGCCGGGGGCCGTGCCGCCCGCTGGGGACCTGCATGTGACGGTGGGGCAGCGGCAGTATTCCCGGACGTTGATGCGGGGTGGCCCGTCCCGTCGCTGGCTGACGTCCGCCGGGGCGGTGCCCGTATTCTGGCCCCGTCTGTCCAGCCCTCCTGCAGCCCGTTTCCCTCGCCCTTTCGCGCGCGCCGGTCACGGACGACGCGTGACCACCGACGGGACACCGTGTGAGCACCGACCAGCCGGCAACTCCTCTGACTCCCTACCCGGCCCGCGTCGCGGTGCCGGGCCGACGCGACTGGTGGCCGGCCCTGCGCAGGACGCCGGCGGCCTTGCGAGGGAGGACGCGACGGACTGGGCTGCCGCGCTGACGTATTACGCGGTGCTCACCATCTTTCCCACCCTGCTGGTGGCGCTCTCGCTGCTCGGGATCGCCGGCGGCCCGGGAGCCGGGCACCTCGTCGACCAGGTGGCCGCCGTCGTCCCGGCGCGGGCGCGCCCCGCCGTGCTGGAGAGCATGGCCGTCCAGCAGACCCCCGCGCGGCTGCTGGCCGCCTTCGGCACCGTCGGTGCCCTGTGGTCGGCTCCAGCTATCTGAGCGTCTTCCGTCGCGCGGTGCACGCCATGAACGGTGTCCAGGACCGCCGCCCGCTGTGGAAGAAGGCCCCCTGACCGTGATCACCGCGCTCGCGCTGCTGACGCTGCTCGTCTCCAGTGTCCTGGCCCTGGTTCTCACGGGCGATGCGGCCCGCGCGGCGGGCCGGATCATGGGGGTGGACGGCGCCGCCGTCGCGGCGTGGAACGTCCTGAAGTGGCCGCTGCTGGCGTGCCTGGTCACCGTCCTGGTCCTGGTGCTGTTCCGCTCCGGCCAGGCCACTGCCTACGGCCTGCGGCACCGGGCCGTCGGCGGCATGCTCGCCGTCGTCCTGTGGCTCCTCGCGTCCGCGGGCTTCACTCTGTACACCACCAACTACGCGGGCACCTACGACCGTCTGTACGGGTCACTCGCGGGCATCGTCGTCTTCCTCGTCTGGCTGTGGATATCAAACCTCGCCCTCCTTGCCGGAGCCCAGTTCAACGCCGAACTCGCCACGCTCCGCCACACCCGGCCGGTCCCTTCCGACGGAGTCTGACGCCCCCTGCACGGGTGCCTCCGGGCCCGGTTCCCGCCGCCGGGCCGCACATGTGGCCCGCCCGGTCGGGCAGGGAGCCCGAGGGCACCGAACCCCTACATGTCCGGTGTGGCACCAACGGGGCCGCGGACCCGGTACTGTCGCACTGCCCTGATGCCCGGGCGCGGCGGACTACTGCAGAGCCCTCGACGGGACGGGCTGAGCCGTCGGGGGTCGGGGCCCGTCCGGACGTCGGCCGAGTAGAGGACCCGTATGCGCCCGTGGCTTCGCCGAATACCGACCGTCCTCGGGTACACCACCGCCCTCCTGGCCGTCGCCGCCCTGTCCGTGGCGCAGGTGGTGAGCGTTCCGTCGACACGACCGCCTCGGCGGAGTGATCCACGAGTACCAACACGCCGCTTGACCTGCACGGACATGATTCTCGGCATGCACAGTCCGGGAGGGGTGGTCAGGGCACGAGGCTGTCGAGGTCGATGTCGACGGGGATGGGGACGGAGACCTTCAACCGGTTGCGGTGGATGCCGGTGGCCACGTAGGTGCTGGTCATGGTGTCGAGTTCGTAGGTGTGGACAGTGGGGGCGCCGATCTCGTCCTCGACGCGCCAGAAGTGGGGGATCCTGGCCTGTGCGTACTTGAAGGGCTTCAGGGAACGGTCGCGGTTCGCCGACTCCTCCGAGACGACCTCGATGACCAGGGCGACGTCTTTGGGCGCGTACCACGTTCGGTCGGGATCGTACGGGGCGGTCGTGACCAAGATGTCCGGCTCGGGGCGGCTCTTCTTGTCGAGCCTGATTGTCATCTCACGCTCGGCGTCGAACCCGGCGGGGGCGGCCTGGCGCAGGGCGAAGGTCAGGTTCTCCACCAGCCGGGCGTGCCAGGACCGCTGCGGCGACATCATGAAGATCAGGGCTCCGTCGATGAGTTCGGTGTGCCGCGGCGCCTGGGCGAGGAGGTCGAGGTCATCGGCTTCCCAGCCGCTGATCCTGGGCGGGATCATCCAGTCGGGGAGTTCGGCGGTCACGGCTTCCTCCAGGCGCCTCAAAGAGGTCAGGGGCCCTCATCCCGGATCGCGGACACGGGCGCAACGCTGGTGTCAGCATAGTCGAGCGACCGGACCTCTCACTCGGCCCGTGTGGATCCGAGGAGCCGGAGGCCCGGCCTCATGCATCCTGCCCTTGCCGAAGATCTCATCCGTGTCCCAGGCATCGCCGGTGAGGTCGTCCAGTGCGGCGGCGGCAGTGAGGATGAGCCGGCCGAGGCGCGCCTCCACGTCCTCCCACGTGTGCGTGATCTCAGCCACCTCACCGCGCGGGCCGGTGCCCAGCGCGCCGTACACGGCGGTGGCGATGGCGCCCATGTCGCCGCTGATCGCGGCATCCGCGTCCCGGGTGCGGACTGCCGTTCCAGGCGCGCGAGCCGCGGGGCTTGTCTGTCCCCTTTCAGCCGCGGGGCCGGGGCCATTTCTCCCGCAGCCACGCCAGGTCGGTCTCGGCGCGGATGCGGGCCGCTTGCTCCCGGGTGAACACCGCGTTCGTCTTGGTCAGGACCAGAGTGTAGGGGCGTCCCTGACGCCGGGTGGTGTGGGACACGGGCAGGCCGGCCAGATCGATACGGCTGTGGATGTGGCGGCGCCGGTCCTTCGCGAGCGGCCAATCCATGACCCGACGGGTGCGGGAGGTGAGGAAGGCGTCGAGGTCGGGGCAGAGGCCGCAGCCGGACCGGCAGGTACCGGCCGGGGTGAGTGACCAGTCGTCCGCCGCGCGTACGGGGCGAGTGACGGCCGCGGTGAGCCGGGCCTCGCAGTGGTCGGCGAGCGTCTGGTAGGCGTGGGCCGCGGGTGCCCCGTCTCGTACGGTCGTCGGTCGGTGGGCCGCGGTGCGCAGGGCCGGGAGCAGGCATTCCAGGGCGGTGTCCGGCAGGCCGCGCAGCGCGGTGACGATCGTGTCGGCGGTTTTCGGGTCGCACGCCTGCAGGATGCGGGCCAAGGGAGCTCCCAGCCGTTCCATGCCCGCGCGGCGCTCCGCCTCGCGGCCCACGTCGAGCCAGCCGGTGAGCTGCTGCTCGGCCGCTTGCCACACGCCCTCCACCAGCGGTGCCGCCACCGCGTCTCCGTCACCGTCAGCGGTCCGCAGCGCGGCACAGAGGCCGGGCAGAGACTCGAGCCACGCTGCGCGATCCGCCCCGGTGTACGCGGCGACCGGGCCGAACCAGCTGCCGACGGCCTCGCGCGACCACGTCCGCCCGTACCGTGCGGCCGCTTCCGCGAGATCGGGGACGTGTCGCTCGCCCAGGGTCTCCACCCCGAAGGGCGCAAGGAGCATCGCGGCGGTGTCCGCTTCCTCCACTCCCACCGCGACGTGCAGGGCGGCAGTGAAGAGTGGGGCGGCCGCTTCGCCCGAACCGCGATGCTTCCAGATCGGGGCGAGCGACCGGGCCAGCGTACGCGCCAGCTCCAACCCCCCGGTGTCCAGGTGCCCCTGGAGTTCTCGCAGGGCTCCCTCGGAGCCGGCCTCGGCGCGTGCCGCGAACGAGCGTTGCCGGGGCCAGAGCACCACTGCGGCCCGCCGGTACCAGCGGTCCAGGGTGTTGCCGTAGTTGCCCATGTAGCCCTCGTACTCGGACTGGTAGGGCGTGAGGTCCTTGTTCTCGGTGGTGGCGCACACCTCGGTGTAAGAGACGGGCAGGGAGATCTGCTCACCGTCGGCGCCGTCGGGGCGGGTCCACCAGTCGAGGGTGATCTCGTCGTCGATCAGGTCGCCCAGCTCGTAGTCGGAGAAGTCGCCACTGCGGCGGCGCTCGGCCCCGGGCTCCCCGTCGGGGTCGAGGAGGCACTCACCCTCGCACTCCTCGTCCTCGCAGCCGTCGAAGTGCTCGACATCGCCGTAGTAGTCGTAGCGGTCGTAGGGCGGTACGGCGTCCCAAGTCTCCTTCACCTCGGCCAATGCGAGGACCGCCTCGCAGCCTGCCTGCCCGGCGGCCTGGCGGAGCCGGGTGGCACGCGTGGCGTCGGCACCCTTGAGGCGGTCCCAGTCCAGGCCACGCTGGGTGTACTCGTGGTCGAGAAGGTACACGAGGCGGTTCGGGGGCGCCGTTTTCTGGCGGCCGTAGGCGTAACGCTCTTCGGCCGGCTCGGTGAAGTGTTCGGTCAGGCAGTGGGCCAGGTCGGCGGCCGGGCCACCGCCGTCCTCGCCGGCCGGGCGGGTGCGTTCGGCGAGGAGGTTCATGGTGAGGGTGACGCGGTAGCCGGACTTGACGGGCTTGACCTCGTGCAGGCAGTCCGCGTAGAAGGCAGCGAAGGTCAGCTTCTCCCGGGACGCCTGGTGGACGACGCTCCGGCCGGCGTGGGAGACGACGAGTTCGCCGCCGGTGTGGTGCGAGGGCAGCGAGACCACCAGGGTGCCCACCATGGAGTCGTCCTTCTCGGAGTCCTGGTGCGGCAGGAAGAACTGGCCCTTGCCGTAGACGAGCAGCGCGTGCGGTTCGGCCCGCAGGACGGTGGTGGGCGGCAGACCGAGCGCGGTACGGACGCCGTCGAGGACGCCGCTCAGGGTGCGGTCCCAGTCGGGGCCGCCCAGGGTGATCCGGTCCGGGGTGATCTCCCAGGTATCGCGCACGCTGGTGTCGGCCAGGGTCTGCTCACCGCGGCCGAAGCGGGCCTGCCGGGCCTGCGCGATCAGCTTCTTGGTGGCCGGAGCGCGCAACGGCAGGGGCAGCACCCCGACGCCGTCGACCTCGATCCGCAGCGCGCGGGCGGACATCTCGATGCGGGTGCTGAAGTCCCCGCATCGCTCCGAGGCATCGAGCAGCTTCGCCAGTTGCTTGCGTGCTCCGTGTCCCATGGTGTTTCGTTCCCCTGGTCGCCAGCGTGCCATTCCCTCTGTCCCGGAAACCCTAGCGCTGCTGGAAGTCCCTGTTCTCAGATGGCAGAACGGCCTTGACATTCGGGGCACCCGCGCAGGTTCAGGGAAGGCCCGGGACCGGTGGGGCGTTCTGCGGGGTGACCGAGGGGGCGGTTCTGTTCCCTGTGGAGATCGACCTCAGCCGGATCTTAGGCGGTACCCCATCCCGGTGCCTACGCGCGGGGATGTCGTGCGGCGAGCTCTCTGAGCGGCCGCGCCGACGAACAGCCCGGCTTGCGGCGGCGGGAATCCCGGATCGCCAAGGACGACTGACGGGCGCCGCCCGCCACCAGTCGTGCGAGCCGCACCTCTGGCCGGCTGCTCACGTCATCGTCCGTCGCGCCGTTCCGGTCCGTCGGGGCTCCGTCCCTTGAGGTATGGCTTCAGTTCCGCCGGCGTGGGCTCACGCGTGTGCGGCATTCCTGGAAGCCGGGTCAATGAGCACTGTGCATCGTGAAGTTGCTGGTCACGGTCCTGGTGTGCGTAGGGTTCGGGATGCTCGTGCTGGTGGCGGACGGATGACTTCGGCGAAGATCGTCGGTCAGCGGGCGACTTCCCGGTTCGTCAGCACCAGCAGGGCCCGCACGAGGAACGCGCCTTCGGGGGAGCGTGAGTGCAGGGCTTTTCGCAAGGCTCGTGCCTCATACCGGGGACATTTCACTGCAGGAAGGCTACGACGGGCGCGGGGAGAAGATCCCGCAGATCGGTGATCTGAACGTGGGCGGCATGGGTCGCGGTGAACTGGGCGACGGACATGCTCGGCGGGCCGAAGATTGTGGTGAAGGTCCGCAGTGCCCCTGGGGTGCGGTCCAGGGCCCAGGCCGCGGTTGACGTGCTGGTGGTCAGGAAGCGGCGGGGCTCGGGGCCGATCACGAACAGCTCTGCCCGGCGGCCGGAGGTGTCGGCGGCGAGCATCACGAGGTCCTTGAAGGTCTGGCGCTTGCGCATGGCGTCCGCGCCGCGCCAACGAGCGAGCTTGAACTCCGCGATGCGCTGGTCTGTCTCCACGTCGTACGGGCGGCTCGGGTCATTGCCGGCGCCGAGGGAGGTGCGGACGGTGATGTGCTCTCCTTCCCCGAGGATGTGGGGCAGGACGAGGAGGATGCCGCAGGCGTGGATCAAGTCGTTGATCCGGCCCAGGCTCTCGCGGACCGTGAGCGCTGAGGCAAGCAGCTCCGGAACGACGTGGCCGTCCTCCGCGACCCGCATGACATCTGTCCCGTCGGCGCCCTTCAATCGGTGCTCCAGCGAGGCCAGGGTCTGAGTGAGCGGCTGGCGGCTCAGGAAGTCAGCGAGGACCCCCACGGCGGTGCTCAGCCGCTCTGCTTCTTCACGGTCCTGGTGTCCTGAGGAGGTGTCCATGACCGGACAGTCTGGTGCTCCTCTCGCAGAAGCATGAGGCCTGCCCCGAGTCACAGTGCGCGGGGGTCCCGCTTGTTGCCTTGGACGCGGACCATGATCACGGTTCATGAGCGGGGCGGCAGCGGGGCCCAACGTGCCCGATGTGGGCAAGAACAGTGGATGGCAGAGAACCGCAGGGCGGGTCCGAAACGCCCTTCCGTGCACGCCGGGTCGACGAACTGCGGCAGGCCCCGGCCGGAGAGAGCACGTGTCCTGAGTGCAGTCAGTGAGGCGTGTGTATGCCGCCGGCGCTGTTCACCGACATGGGCTGGGCCGGCTCCATCGCGCCGCTTCTCGGCGCCTCTCTGCGCGGCAACCCTCGCCAGCTGAAACGCTTCATGAACTCGGTGATCATGCGCCGGGGAAGCGCGCAGCGTCGGGGAACGGACCTGGACGCAGCTGTGCTGGCCGAAGAACGTGCCGCGGCCCGCCCCCAGGGTTTCATGTGCAGTTCGGTGCTGACGTGTCAGCACCGAACTGCCGTGATTCCTGGCTGCCGAGCCCCTCCAGCTCCCGCACCGAACCCGTGCTGCTCCGGGAACACGGCCACGGGAGGAAGATCCGGGGGCGCTCCGGGCTGAGGTCTCCCAGCCGTCAGGCGCGCAGCAGGGTGACGGTGCGCCCGGAGGGCGTGGTCTGCTGCGAGAAGGCGGTGCGCTCGTGGACCGGGGCTGCCTGCGGGCGGGTGTCGAAGACGACGAGGGTGCCCGTGGACAGCTCCATGCGGTCCAGGTAGTCGTCCAGCTGTGCCAGCCCCTCGGCGAGGGGGTCGGTGCGGCCCTGGCGCCACACCTTCAGCTCCAGCGCCTCGCGCTGCACCGCCCGCGAACCGTCGGCAGCGGTGTACGGCTGGCGAATCAGCAGGTCCACGCGCCGCCGGCCGACCCCGTACTCCCGGTCGATGAAACCCGCCCCGTTCACGATCCGGTGCAGGTAGGCCATCATCACCAGCTGTGCTGCGGCCTCTGTGTAGGTCGAGGCGGTGGCCAGGATCTCGCCGTTCTCCCGCCAGAACTCGGCGAAGGAGCACAGCAGCTTGTCCATGTCGATCCGGCCGTCCGGCAGCCGGAAGCTGCTCGGGGCGGCGACGACCTGGCCCTCCGTGTTGTTTCCCAGGACCCGGACAATGACCTCCTGGTAGATCGGATGGGCCACCCGCACCGGCGCGTCCGGAGCGACCAGCCCCAGGTCGCGCACGTACGCCAGATCGTCGTCGTACGTGTCCGTCGGCAGGAGCAGCTCGCCCGCGATCACCGGCTGGATCACCCGCCGCACCCGGTCCTCGCCCAACCTGGCGGCCGGCGAGTCCAGATGCGTCGCACGCGCCAGGATCAGCCGGGGAACCTCATCGCATCGCCGTGGAGACCCGCATGGGCCACGAGGTCGCCGGCGTGGAAGGTCTCCACTCGCACGTTGCCCTGGCCATGGAGCAGGAGATTGCCGATTCGCTGCAAAGCAGGTGGCTGCACCGTTCGTGGTCGGCGAGGGAGGGCACTGGAAAGGCGCCATCTCCCACTGCTCTACCATTCGATCTTGAAAAGTGGTGGAAACCAGCCAGCTTCATGCCGTTCGTGATCTACCGGATCCTGCTCGGCATCCTGCGTGCTGAGCCCGTACGCGGGCGAAACCGGCGGTTGAAACCGGGCCACACAGGTAGCGCTATCCGGCATTTCCCAGTGCCTGATTGCAGCACCATGCCATGATCATCTCCCACTTGTCTCCCACTCATCTCCCACCGGGGAGGCGGGATACGCCCCACTAGGGCGTGTGCGTCCGCAAAGTAGGGGATGACGCGGAAGGGCCCGCACGGCTTGGGCGGGTTCTTCCGTACAAAGGGTGGAGCGGGTCAGCTCAGGCCGAGACGATCCAGGAGGGCCTGGACACACGGTCGGCGAGGGCCTCTCCGGGTCCGGGCTGCTCGTGGCCAGTGCCAGCACGGCGGTCACGATGACGTCGCTGAGCTCCTTGAGCTCCTTCTCGACGTCCTGCCACCTGTGGCTGCTGCCCTTGAGCGGGTTGGCACCGAGGGCGCCAGTGATGGCCTCCGCCGCCTCTCCACACTCCTCCCCGAGCTCGAGGACTCGAGCCGGCCGCTTCGGGCGCAGCATCGCGATCACCGTCTTGTTGACGGCCATCGGTTGGGAGGCCCCGCTGGAGCCCGAGCCGCGTTGCCCTGCGTGCCCGGTCCAGGCACGTCATGACACCAGGCCGGCCCCCTCCAGCTCGGTCAGCCGCACGGTGCACAGCCCCCCACGTTCGGCCTTCACCTCCGTCACCTTCAACTGCGTCCCCGGCGCGAGGATGTACTCCTCCTCACCTGTGAACGCGGAGAACTGCCGGATCCCCACCGCCCGCGCGGGTGTCACCTCGAACAGTGTCCGCCGGCCACGCCCGCCGAGGAACGCGCGAGCCACACCCGGCTCGGACGTGCACGACGACACGCCCCACCACGTCACCGTCCGCCCCAGCGGGTACTGGGACCGCAGATCCAGCGCCACACCACGCCACAGCGGCCGTGTCTGTGCCCAGGGCTTGATCAAGTTCCGTGAGTGTCTGGGTTGTTGGTGATGCCCAGGATGGCGAGTGCTCGTTCGGGTTCGTGGCGGATGGCGCGGGTGGTCTTGGCGATGTTGTCGGCTCCGAGGATCTTCAGGGTGCCGATGGCGAGGTTGCGGATGGTGGCCATGGCGCGGGGTGCGGTGCCGGTGTGAATGGTCGAGGCGTCCTCGGCGAACGTGACATCTCGGATGTAGTGGGAGGAGTTTTCGATTCCCCAGTGCCCCCGGATGGCGGTGGCGAGGTCGATGGGGCGGGTTTGATGGGCGGCGAGGCTGGTGACCGCGTAGACGTTCTCGCGGGTTTCGGGCCGGCCGGTGGGCTTGCGGCGGCGGTGGACCCGGATGGCGAGGTGGGCGTGGGGGAAAGCGATGCCGCCGAGGTTGTCGGCGATAGTGCAGGTTTTGATCGAGCGGGACTCGCGGCGGCCGTGGGCGGTGGCGGAGGCGGTGTGCTGGACCTTGATCGAGGTCCAGGGCAGGGCGGCGAGCTGGGCGTAGGCGGTGGGCTGGTTGGCCTTGA
>NZ_NEUB01001034.1 GCF_002910825.1 Streptomyces sp. SM1
ATCGAGGGGGCGGCCCGCGACCAGGGGCTCGCCGCCGTCGACCTGCACGCGCAGACGCACGCCCTGGGCTTCTACGAGCGACTGGGGTACGAGGCGTACGGACCGGAGTTCCCGGACGCCGGCATGCCCCACCGGGCCATGCGGCGCGCACTGTAGCCCGGGTCCGCGAGCACGCCGGCGGGGCGGCGGCATGGCAGGCTGGACGTCCGCCGAGCGATCACCGACCCCCCCCGGGAGCACTGACCGTGGATCAGTTGGGCCTGCTGTTCGCCCTGTTGCTCGGGGCCGTGGTGAGCGTTCCCGTGGGGGAACGGCTGAGGCTGCCGGCGCCGGTGCTGATGACGGTCTTCGGGATCGTCCTGGCGCTGCTGGAGTTCGTCCCCGACGTCGACGTCCCGCCGGAACTGATCCTGCCGCTGCTGCTGCCGCCCCTGCTCTACGCCGCCGTGCGCCGCACGTCCTGGCGGCAGTTCGCGGCGAACGTCCGGCCGATCCTGCTGCTGGCCGTGGCGCTGGTCTTCGTCACCACCCTGTGTGTGGCCGTCGTCGCCCACGCGATCGTGCCGGGGCTGCCGCTGGCCGCCGCCATCGCCCTCGGCGCCCTGGTCGCGCCGCCCGACCCGGTCGCGGCGACCGCCGTCGCCGGAAAGCTGGGGCTGCCCCGCCGGCTGGTGTCGATCCTGGAGGGCGAGGGCCTCTTCAACGACGTCACCGCCATCGTGCTCTACCACGTGGCGATCGCGGCCGCCGTGAGCGGCACCTTCTCGCCCTGGCGGGCCGGTCTCGACCTGGTGCTGTCGGCGGTGGTCGCCATCGCCGTCGGGCTCGTCCTCGGCTGGTGCACCAACAAGGCGATGGGACTGCTCGGCGACCCGACCCTGCAGGTCGCCCTGACCCTGCTGGTGCCGTTCGCCTCCTACGTCCTGGCCGAGGAACTGCACGGCTCGGGCGTCCTCGGGGTGCTCGTCACCGCGCTGTTTTTGATGGAGTACGCCACGGACGCCGACGATGTCACGGTCCGGCTCGCCGGTCACACCTTCTGGGACATCGTGGACACCCTCGTCACCGGTGTCGCCTTCGGGCTGGTCGGCCTCGAACTGCACAACGCGGTCGACACCGCGGCCGGGCACTGGGGCGAGCTGCTCACCTGGGCGGGGGCGGTCGTGGGCGTGGTCGTCCTGGTCCGGCTGGCGTGGCTGCTGCCGGCGACCTGGCTGACGAAGCGGCTGCACACCGCGCGGGACGTCGGCGAGGAGATCCCGGTGAGCTGGCGCGAGACCGTGGTGATGTGGTGGTCGGGGATGCGCGGGGTGGCGTCCGTCGCGCTGGCCCTCGCCATCCCGCTGGAGACCGACGGGGGCGGCGACTTCCCCGCGCGGGGCGAGATCGTCTTCATCGCGTTCGGTGTGGTGCTGGGGACGCTGCTGGTCCAGGGGCTCACCCTGCCGTGGCTGGTGAACCGGCTGGGGGTACGGGGCGACACCGGGCACGAGAAGGACTTCGAGCGGCAGCTGGCCCTCCGGGCGGCGAGGGCGGCGAAGCGCAGGCTGCGGGAGATCGAGCAGGTCGAGGAGCTGCCGGAGGAGCTGTCCGAGCAGATGCTGCGCAGGGCGTTCGACATCGGGGTGCGGATCAGCCCGGATCTGGCGGAGGACGAGCGGCGGGAGGCGTACCGGCAGCGGGCGCTGCGGCTGAGGCGGGTGCGGCGGATCGAGGGCGAGATGCTGAGCGCCGCCCGGCACGAGGTGCTGACGGCGCGCGGCGAGCACGGCGCGGACCCCGAGGTGGTGGACCGGGTGCTGCGCCGGCTGGACGTGCGCAGTCTCCGGTGAGTGCCGCCCGGTTACCGCTCTCGGCGGCTTTCTGTTCGTAGGGTCTGGGCATGACGCGCAACGTTGTGATCAGCGGGGGCGGTACCGGGATCGGACTGGCCACCGCGCGGGTGTTCGCCGCCGACGGGGACCGGGTGCTGCTGCTCGGGCGGCGCGGGGACGTACTCGAACGGGCGGCGGTGCCCGGCGCCCTGACCCACGCGGCCGACCTGGCCGACCCGGAGGCCGTACGGGGCGTGGCGGGATTCGTGGGCCGCGAGTTCGGCGCCGTGGACGTCCTCATCCACTCCGCCGGGGGCAACGGGCTGCTGGAACCCCCGGTCGGCGGCGACGACCCGCTCGATGCGGTCGCCCGCGACTGGACGGTCAACTTCCGGCTCAACGTGCTGACCGCCGTCCTGCTCACAGAGGCCCTGAGGGACCGGCTCGCCGAACCCGGCGGGCGGGTGCTGTTCCTCAGCTCCATCGCCGCCCACCGGGGCTCCGGACGGGTGTCGTACGCGGCGGCCAAGGCGTCGCTGCACCCGTACGCCCATGACCTGGCCCGGCGGCTGGGCCCGCACGGCATCACCGTGAACGTCGTCGCGCCGGGCTACATCCAGGACACCGGGTTCTTCGGCGACGGCCCGGACGAGGAGCGGCGGGCCCGGCTGGTCGCCGAGACGTCGAACAAGCGCGCCGGAACGCCCGGGGACGTCGCCGCGACCCTGCACTGGCTCGCCTCTCCGGGCGCCGGACACATCACCTCACAGATCATCCAGGTCAACGGGGGCGCCGAACGCGGCCACTGAGGGAGGCTCAGCGCCCCTTCGGATGCTGGTGGACCCGCCGGGCCGCCGGGACGCCCGGTATCCCGTCGGGGGAGCGGTGGCCGCCCCGGCCGGGCGGCAGCACCGCGTCGGCCGCGTTGACCCGGGGCAGGGCGTAGGGGTGCTCGGCGGCCAGCCAGCGGAGCATCTGCTCGCGGACCGTGACCCGCACCGTCCAGATGTCGTCCGCGTCCTTGGCCGTCGCCAGGGCCCGCACCTCCATGGTGCTCGGGGTGCTGTCCGTCACGGTCAGGTTGTAGGCGCGGCCGTCCCAGGCCGGGCACTCCCGGAGGATGTCGCGGAGCCTGTCGCGCATCGCGTCCAGCGGGGCGGAGTGGTCGAGGTGCCAGAAGACCGTGCCGGTCATCTGCGGTGTGCCGCGCGACCAGTTCTCGAACGGCTTGGACGTGAAGTACGACACCGGCATGGTGATCCGGCGCTCGTCCCAGGTGCGCACGGTGAGGAAGGTCAGCGTGATCTCCTCGACCGTGCCCCACTCGCCGTCCACGATCACCGTGTCGCCGATGCGGACCATGTCGCCGAAGGCGATCTGCAGCCCGGCGAACATGTTGCCCAGCGTGGACTGGGCGGCCACACCGGCGACGATGCCGAGGATTCCGGCCGAGGCCAGCAGGGAGGCCCCCGCCGCCCGCATCGCCGGGAAGGTCAGCAGCATGGCGGCCACGGCCACCACTCCGACGACCGCCGTCACCACCCGCTGGATCAGCGTCACCTGGGTGCGCACCCGGCGGACCCGGGCGGGATCCCGCTCACGGTGGGCGCTGGCGTAGCGCGTGTACGTGGTCTCCACGACCGCGAGGGCGATCCGGATCGCCAGCCAGGCGGCCGACCCGATCAGCACCAGCGAGAGGACCCTGCCGATGGCGACCTCGTCGCCCGGCAGCAGTCGTGCCTCGTCGTAGGAGCCTCTGAGCAGCGCCACACAGATCACCAGCTGGTAGGGAACGCGGGCGCGGCGCAGCAGGCCCCACAGCGGAGTCTCGCGGTGGCGTTCGTCGGCCTTGCGCAGCAGCAGGTCGGTGGCCCAGCCGAGCAGCAGGGTGAGCACGACCGAGCCGCCGACCACGATCAATGGGCGGAGCACGTCTTCCATGCCCCCGAACCTAACCGGCTCCGCGCCCGCATGAACATGTGACTTACGCCCGGACGCGGGTAGAGCCGTGATCCGGGTCTGTCACACCCTGCTGGCACCATGGGCCGCATGAACATCATGCTCTTTCACTCGGTCTACGGTCCGAGGCCCGCGGTGGCCGGGGCCGCCGACCGGCTGCGCGCGGCCGGACACGTGGTGTGGACGCCCGACCTGTTCGAGGGCCGTACGTTCGACTCGGTCGAGGAGGGCGTGGCGTACACGGAGGAGACCGGCAAGGACGAACTGCTGAAGCGGGCCGTGCTGGCCGCGGCGCCCTACTCGGAGCGCGGGCTGGTGTACGCGGGCTTCTCCTTCGGCGCCTCGGTCGCCCAGACACTGGCCCTCGGCGACGACAAGGCGCGCGGGCTGCTGCTTCTGCACGGCACGTCGGACATCGCGGAGAACATCGTGGTGGACGGGCTGCCGGTGCAGCTGCACGTCGCCGAGCCCGACCCGTTCGAGACCGACGACTGGCTCACCGCCTGGTATCTGCGGATGGGCCGGACCGGCGCCGACGTCGAGGTGTACAGATACGCGGGCGCCGGCCACCTCTACACCGATCCCGATCTGCCGGATCACGACGGGGAGGCCGCCGAGGCCACCTGGCGGGTGGCTCTCGGCTTCCTCGAGTCGCTGGAGGGCTGACCGGGCGCGGGGCCGGGCGGATCAGACGGGGTCGTGGACCCGCTCGGCCTTCTGCGTGCCACTGCGGGTGCGGTAGGAGCGGGCCCACTCCGACGTGGCGTCCGCCTCCGTGCGGCTGGAGAGCACGTAGTAGTCCATCTGCGCCCGCTCGGCGGTGATGTCCAGCACACCGTAGCCGTGGCGGTCGGTGTCGACCCAGTGGACGTGCCGGTTGGCGGCCCGGATCAGCGGTGAGGCCAGCGCGGTGACGGTGCCCTCGGGGACCTTGACGATGTCGTCGAGGTTGTCGGAGGTGACCGAGGTCACGACGAACTCCGTGGCGGCCGACGGGGACAGCGGATAGGTACCGGCGTTCACCGGCACGTCGTTGGCCCACGCCATGTGGATGTCGCCGGTGAGGAAGACCGTGTTGCGGATCGCGTTCGCCCGCAGATGGGCGAGGAGCTCACGTCGGTCGTCGGTGTAGCCGTCCCACTGGTCGGTGTTGAGGGCGAGCCCTTCCTGCGGCAGGCCCAGCAGTTTCGCGAGCGGCTTCAGCAGACTCGCGGGGAGGGATCCCACCGAGAACGGCGAGATCATCACCGAGGTGCCGACCAGCCGCCAGGTGGTGTCGGACGCCGACAGGCCCGCCTTCAGCCAGTCCAGCTGGGCGCGCCCGGTGAGCGTGCGGTCCGGGTCGTCGACGTCGCCGTCGCCGGTGGAGACCTGCTGGGAGCGGAACGAGCGCAGGTCCAGCAGGGACAGGTCGGCGAGCCTGCCGAAGCGCAGTCGGCGGTAGGTGGTGCCGGCCAGCGCGGGACGCACCGGCATCCACTCGAAGTAGGCCTGCTTGGCGGCGGCCTGGCGCGCGGCCCAGCTGCCCTCCGCGCCCTCGGTGTGGTTCCCCGCGCCGCCCGACCAGGTGTCGTTGGCGATCTCGTGGTCGTCCCAGATGGCGATGACCGGCGCCCGGGTGTGCAGGGCCTGGAGGTCGGGGTCGGTCTTGTACTTCCCGTGCCGGACGCGGTAGTCGGCGAGGGTGAGGATCTCGTGGGCGGGCGCGTGCGGTCGTACGACGGCGCCGCGGGTGCCGTACTCGCCGGTGGCGTACTCGTAGATGTAGTCGCCGAGGTGCAGCCAGGCGTCCAGGTCGCCCCGGGCCGCGAGATGGCGGTACGCCGAGAAGTGCCCCGCCTCCCAGTTGGAGCAGGAGACCACACCGAAGCGCAGCCCGGTCACCGCGGCGTCCGCGGCCGGGGCGGTGCGGGTGCGGGCGGCGGGGGAGTCGGTGCCGCCGGAGGAGAAGCGGAACCAGTAGTCGGTGGCGGGCCGCAGACCGCGGATGTCCGCCTTGACGGTGTGGTCGGAGGCGGTGGTGGCGAGGGTGGAACCCCGCGCGACGACGTCGGTGAACGCCTTGTCCCGGGCGACGGTCCAGCTCACCTCGGTGTCGGGACCGAGCCCGGAGCCGGGTATCGCCTCGGGCACGGGCGTCACCCGGGTCCACAGCAGGACCCCGTCCGGCAGTGGATCGCCGGAGGCGACACCGTGCAGGAAGGCGGGGGCCTGGCGGGCGGCCCGGGCGGGCAGGGCGGCGGCGAGCGGTCCGGCCAGCGCCGCGGTGGCGGCGGCCGCCTTGACGACCGTACGGCGCCGCGGGAAGAGGGAGTTGACGTCCGCGGTGGCGGAGAGGGCGCTCTCGGATGATCTGTGTCGACTGGTCACAGCCGAACAGGCTACTGACAGGTACACGCAAGAGCGGGCGAACTCCGATAAGTTCGCCCGCTCTTCAGCGCGACGTCAGCCGTGCCGGGACTCAGCCCTTGAGCGCCTTCTCGATGGCGGTCTTGAAGTCGTCCGGGGTCATGGGCGTGTTCTGGCCGTCCGCGCCGGTGAGCTTCTTGCCGTCCATGACGAGGCTCGGCGTGCCGTTCACCTCGTCCTCGTTGGTGTCGAAGGTGTGGGACATCGCCAGCGCCCAGGCGTCGAACGTGCCGTTCCTGACCGCGTCCTGGAACTTCTTGTTGTTCTTCAGAGCGTCGGTGGAGTCGCCTATCTCGATGAGGTAGTCGTCGTCCTTGAACTTGTCCTGCGACTCCTCGGGGTGGAACTTCGCCGAGTAGAGCGCCTCCTTGAACTCCAGGAACGCCTCCGGGCCCACGTTCAGCGCGGCACCCAGGGCGCTCATCGCGTTCTTGGAGCCCTCGCCGTTGGAGCCGACCTTCATCCGGTCGCCGTCCCCGGTGTCACCGTCGAGGAACGTTCCGCCGATGAACTGGAGCTTGTACTTGCCGGCCTCGTAGTCGCTGAGCAGGGTCGGGCCCACCGACTGCTCGAACGAGGCGCAGATCGGGCAGCGCGGGTCCTCGTACAGCTTCAGGGTCTTCTTGGCGCTGTCCTTGCCGATCACGACGGTCGTGCCGTTCTCGCCCGAGGTGTTCGCCGGGGCGACGATCTTCTGGTCCAGGGCCGCGTCCCACGCTCCGGGCTTGTTCGCCTGGACGACGGCGTAGCCGATGCCGCCGGCCGCGGCGAGGACGCCGACGACCGACAGGGCGACCACGACCTGCCGCTTGGCCTTCGCCTTCTTCGCCTCGCGCTCGCGCTCCTGGCGCAGACGCTCTCGGGCCGCCGTCTTCGCCGCCTGGCTGTTCCGCTTGCTCATGGTGATGTCTCCACGGGGGACGCACACGCTCGTGTGCGGGATACGTAAGGGGGGGGACTGCTGGTGCTCGGGGTGGTCGCCGGGGCGGGATCACCTCAGGCGAGAGCCGCGGAGCACGGCGGCCCGCGCCGCCCCAGGGAGTGTGCGAGGAGCAGGGTCCGGGCGACGGCGGCACGGCGGACCGGGCGGACCGGACGGAGCACCGCCGGAGCCCGCCGCACGGTCACCGCGGAGACCGCCAGCAGCAGCGGCCGGACCGCCGTCGAAGCCGTCGCCGCCACGGCGCTCAGCAGCTGGGCCAGCGCCCGCTCGCCGCGGCGCAGCCAGGCGGCCGCGAACAGACCGACCCCGATGTGCGCGCCGAGCAGCATCCAGGCCGTGGCCGGGTCGGCCTGGGCGAGCAGGGCCGCCAGCCGGTCACCGCCCTCGGCGCCGTGCCCGGTGACCCGGGCCAGCGGCGCTCCCACACTGGTGCCGTCGCCGCACAGCACGTCGAAACCGACGGAGCGCAGGGGGCCCGCCACGGGACCGCCCATCCGGCCGTAGCAGACGTGCTGGCCGGTGGTGAAGACCGTGTCGGCGGCCAGCTCCAGGGGGATCAGCAGGGCGGCGATCCGGCCGAAGGAACGCTCCCGTCCCGCCAGGGCGTACGCCAGGAGGAACACGGCGGCGACGACCGCGGCCACCGTGTTCAACGGCAGCGGAGCCCCGGACAGCAGCACGTGCGACGCGGTGCTGAGCGTCACGACGACTGCCGTGAACAGCGCCGCGCGGACGGCTCTGAGCTGGGTTCCGGATATGTCCATGGCGGGACCGAGTGTGTCACGTGCTCCGGTAAGGGATCCCTAAAGGGTTCCTGTGGACGGGCGGATCGTCAGAGTCCCGGGATCCTGCCGTTGCGGAACAGGTCCAGGAAGGTCTGGTGGTCGGCGCGGGCGCGGGCGCCGTAGTCGTGCGCGAAGTCGACCAGGAGGGGGACGAGGGAGTCCTCGTCGGCGGCGATCGCGGCGTCGATGGCACGCTCGGTGGAGAACGGCACCAGGGACTCGCCGGAGGTGTCGTCCGCCGCCGCGTGCATGGTCGCCGTGGCCCGGCCGAGGTCGGCGACGACCAGGGCGATCTCCTCCGGGTCGTCGATGTCGCCCCAGTCCAGGTCCACCGCGTACGGCGAGACCTCGGCGACCAGCTGACCGGAGCCGTCCAGCTCGGTCCAGCCCAGCCACGGGTCGGCGTGCGCCTGGAGGGCGCGCTGGGAGATCACCGTGCGGTGCCCCTCGTGCCGGAAGTACTCCCGGACGGCCGGATCGGTGATGTGCCGGGAGACGGCCGGGGTCTGGGCCTGCTTGATGTAGATCACCACATCGTTCTCGAGGGCGTCGCTGTGGCCCTCGAGCAGGATGTTGTACGACGGCAGCCCGGCCGAACCGATGCCGATGCCGCGGCGGCCCACGACGTCCTTCACGCGATAGGAGTCCGGGCGGGCCAGCGAGGCGTCCGGCAGCGTCTCCAGATAGCCGTCGAAGGCCGCGAGCACCTTGTAGCGGGTGGCGGCGTCCAGCTCGACCGCCCCGCCGCCCGCGGCGAAGCGGCGCTCGAAGTCGCGGATCTCGGTCATCGAGTCCAGCAGCCCGAAGCGGGTCAGCGAGCGGGCGTCGCGCAGCGCGTCCAGCAGCGGCCCCTGGGCGGTGTCCAGGGTGAAGGGCGGCACCTCGTCGCTCTTCGCGCCGGTGGCCAGCGCGTGGATCCGCTCCCGGTAGGCGGTCGCGTAGACGGTGACCAGTTCGCCGATCTGCTCGTCGCTGAGCGCCTTCGCGTAGCCGATCAGCGCCATGGAGGCGGCGAAGCGCTTGAGGTCCCAGGTGAAGGGGCCGACGTACGCCTCGTCGAAGTCGTTGACGTTGAAGACCAGGCGGCCGTTGGAGTCCATGTAGGTGCCGAAGTTCTCCGCGTGGAGATCGCCGTGGATCCACACGCGCGAGGTGCGCTCGTCCAGGAACGGCCCGCTGTACGTCCTCCCACCGCCCCGCCCGGCGTTCTCGCTGTCCAGATCGTGGTAGAAGAGGCTCGCCGTCCCGCGGTAGAAGGCGAACGCCGAGGCGGCCATCTTCCGGAACTTCACCCGGAACGCGGCCGGGTCGGCGGCCAGGAGTTCGCCGAAGGCGGTGTCGAGAACGGCGAGGATCTCCTCACCGCGGTGCTCGTCGTTGAGCTGCGGGACCGACATCGCGTGGTGCCTCCAGGTGCGGGATGTTTCGGGACGGCTGTTCCGTCCCCTGCCTAACGTGTGACACGTCACGGGAGTGCCCGTGCCACCGCCCGAAGGTACGCCGGGACACGCTCCGGGTGTCAGTGCCGGGGCATAGACTTCGACGCTGTCCCCCGGACCGTTCGCCCGCCCGTCGCCCGACCGCCACCCCTCACCGAGGCGCTCCGCGCCACCCCTGTTCGTCCCAGGAGGCCGCACCGTGTCAAAGCCGCCGTTCACGCACCTGCACGTCCACACCCAGTACTCGCTGCTGGACGGTGCCGCGCGGCTGAAGGACATGTTCGACGCCTGCAACGAGATGGGCATGACGCACATCGCCATGTCCGACCACGGCAACCTGCACGGGGCGTACGACTTCTTCCACTCCGCGGAGAAGGCCGGAGTCACGCCGATCATCGGGATCGAGGCGTACGTCGCCCCCGAGTCGCGGCGCAACAAGCGCAAGATCCAGTGGGGCCAGCCGCACCAGAAGCGCGACGACGTCTCCGGTTCCGGTGGCTACACCCACAAGACGATGTGGGCCGTGAACAGCACCGGCCTGCACAACCTGTTCAAGCTCTCCTCGGACGCGTACGCCGAGGGCTGGCTGCAGAAGTGGCCCCGGATGGACAAGGAGACCATCTCCCAGTGGTCCGAGGGGATCGTGGCCTCCACCGGCTGCCCCTCCGGCGAGGTCCAGACCCGGCTGCGCCTCGGGCACTTCGACGAGGCACTCAAGGCCGCCGCCGACTACCAGGACATCTTCGGCAAGGAGCGCTACTTCCTGGAGCTGATGGACCACGGCATCGACATCGAGCACCGGGTCCGCGACGGCCTGCTGGAGATCGGCAGGAAGCTCGGCATCCCCCCGCTGGTCACCAACGACTCGCACTACACGTACGCGCACGAGGCGACCGCCCACGACGCGCTGCTGTGCATCCAGACCGGCAAGAACCTCTCCGACCCCGACCGCTTCCGGTTCGACGGCACCGGCTACTACCTCAAGTCCACCGACGAGATGTACGCCATCGACTCCTCGGACGCCTGGCAGCAGGGCTGCGCCAACACCCGGCTGATCGCCGAGATGGTCGACACCACGGGCATGTTCGAAAAGCGCGACCTGATGCCGAAGTTCGACATCCCGGAGGGGTTCACGGAGGTCACCTGGTTCCAGGAGGAGGTCCGCCGCGGCATGGAGCGCCGCTTCCCCGGCGGCGTCCCCGAGGACCGCCGCAAGCAGGCCGAGTACGAGATGGACGTCATCATCCAGATGGGGTTCCCGGGCTACTTCCTCGTGGTCGCCGACTTCATCATGTGGGCCAAGAACCAGGGCATCGCGGTCGGCCCCGGCCGAGGGTCCGCGGCCGGTTCGATCGTGGCCTACGCCATGGGCATCACCGACCTCGACCCGATCCCGCACGGCCTGATCTTCGAGCGGTTCCTCAACCCCGAGCGCGTCTCCATGCCCGACGTCGACATCGACTTCGACGAGCGCAGGCGCGTCGAGGTGATCCGGTACGTGACGGAGAAGTACGGCGCCGACAAGGTCGCCATGATCGGCACCTACGGCAAGATCAAGGCGAAGAACGCCATCAAGGACTCCGCGCGCGTGCTGGGCTACCCGTACGCGATGGGTGACCGGCTCACCAAGGCCATGCCCGCCGACGTCCTCGGCAAGGGCATCGACCTCGACGGCATCACCAACCCCTCGCACCCGCGCTACAACGAGGCCGGCGAGATCCGCGGGATGTACGAGAACGAGCCGGACGTGAAGAAGGTCATCGACACCGCCAAGGGCGTCGAGGGCCTGGTCCGGCAGATGGGCGTGCACGCGGCCGGCGTGATCATGTCCAGCGAGCCCATCGTCGACCACGCACCGCTGTGGACACGGCACACCGACGGCGTGACCATCACCCAGTGGGACTACCCCCAGTGCGAGTCGCTGGGCCTGCTGAAGATGGACTTCCTGGGCCTGCGCAACCTCACGATCATGGACGACGCCATCAAGATGGTGAAGGCCAACAAGGGCGTCGACCTGGAGATGCTCGCCCTCCCGCTGGACGACCCCAAGACCTTCGAACTGCTCTGCCGCGGAGACACCCTCGGTGTCTTCCAGTTCGACGGCGGCCCGATGCGCTCGCTGCTCCGCCAGATGCAGCCCGACAACTTCGAGGACATCTCCGCCGTCTCGGCCCTCTACCGGCCGGGCCCGATGGGCATGAACTCGCACATCAACTACGCGGAGCGCAAGAACGGCCGCCAGGAGATCACACCGATCCACAAGGAACTGGAGGAGCCGCTCCAGGAGGTGCTCTCGGTCACCTACGGCCTGATCGTCTACCAGGAGCAGGTGCAGAAGGCCGCCCAGATCATCGCCGGCTACTCGCTCGGCGAGGCCGACATCCTCCGCCGCGTGATGGGCAAGAAGAAGCCCGACGAGCTGGCGAAGAACTTCGTCCTCTTCCAGGCGGGCGCCCGGAAGAACGGCTACAGCGACGAGGCGATCCAGGCGCTGTGGGACGTGCTGGTCCCCTTCGCCGGCTACGCGTTCAACAAGGCCCACTCCGCCGCGTACGGACTGGTGTCGTACTGGACCGGCTACCTCAAGGCCAACTACCCGGCCGAGTACATGGCCGCGCTGCTCACCTCCGTCAAGGACGACAAGGACAAGTCGGCCGTCTACCTCAACGAGTGCCGCCGCATGGGCATCAAGGTGCTCCCGCCCAACGTCAACGAGTCCGAGTCGAACTTCGCCGCGCAGGGCGACGACGTGATCCTCTTCGGCCTCTCCGCGGTGCGCAACGTCGGCACCAACGTCGTCGAGTCGATCATCAAGTCCCGCAAGGCCAAGGGGAAGTACGCCTCCTTCCCGGACTACCTCGACAAGGTCGAGGCGGTCGTCTGCAACAAGCGGACCACCGAGTCGCTGATCAAGGCCGGCGCGTTCGACTCCATGGGCCACAGCCGCAAGGGCCTCACCGCGCAGTACGAACCGATGATCGACAACGTGGTCGCGGTCAAGCGCAAGGAGGCCGAGGGGCAGTTCGACCTCTTCGGAGGCATGGGCGAGGAGGAGACCAGCGAGCCCGGCTTCGGCCTCGACGTCACCTTCACCGACGACGAGTGGGACAAGACGTACCTGCTCGCGCAGGAGCGGGAGATGCTCGGTCTCTACGTCTCCGACCACCCGCTGTTCGGCCTCGAGCACGTGCTGTCCGACAAGGCCGACGCGGGCATCTCCCAGCTCACCGGCGGCGACTTCGGCGACGGCGCGGTGGTCACCATCGGCGGGATCATCTCGGGCCTCCAGCGCAAGATGACCAAGCAGGGCAACGCCTGGGCGATCGCCACCGTGGAGGACCTCGCGGGCTCCCTCGAGTGCATGTTCTTCCCGGCGACGTACCAGCTCGTCTCGACCCAGCTCGTCGAGGACGCCGTGGTGTTCGTCAAGGGCCGGCTCGACAAGCGCGAGGACGTGCCGCGGCTGGTGGCGATGGAGCTGATGATCCCCGACCTGTCCAACGCGGGCGCCAACGCGCCCGTGGTGCTCACCATCCCGGCGACGCGCGTGACCCCGCCGATGGTCAGCCGCCTCGGTGAGATCCTCACGCACCACAGGGGCGACAGCGAGGTACGGATCAAGCTGCAGGGGCCGACGAAGACGACGGTGCTGCGTCTGGACCGGCACCGGGTCAAGCCCGACCCGGCCCTCTTCGGCGACCTGAAGGTCCTCCTCGGACCGTCCTGCCTGGCGGGTTAGCCGGGCCCCGCGTCCCGTCGGCGCGCCTGAGGGGGCGCACCCTGTGGTGGGTGCGCCCCTCGTCATGTGCCAGGGCCGCGCAACGGCCCGTCGTGCGGTCGTCAGTTGTGGCCGAAGCGCTTCTGCCGGCCCTTGCCCCGGCCTGCGTCGCCGGGCATGACCTGCGTGGTGCGCTGCTCGTCCGGGGTCTCCATCGAGGACGGCTGCGCCGCCTGCTGGGCGCGCTCGGCCTGGGGCTGCTTACGGTCACGGTTCTTGTTCTTGGCCATGGTGATGCCTCCTGTGGGGGACTAGGGGCCAGGGCCGGAACCAGATTCACACAGCCGGATGACCCACGCATGTCGGACAATTACCGCGTGTGACCGGGATGGTCGGGGGCGGAAGTGTGGAAACGCCACGCCGAAGATCGAGTTCGGGCCGTTAACCCCGGCGAGGTCGGGCAGACTCGAAGCAAGCCCGAAGCAAACCTCCCGGAAAGAGGGTGGATCGCGTGGACCGCTGCATCGTCCTGGTGGATGCCGGGTATCTGCTGGGGGCCGCCGCCAGTCTCCTCGCCGGGGAACCTTCGCGCTCCCGCATCACCGTGGACCACGCGGCTCTCATCCAGGGCCTGCGTGACCGCGCCGAGAACGACACACGGCAGCCGTTGCTGCGCATCTACTGGTTCGACGGCGCCCCCGACCGCGTCCCGCAGCCCGAGCACCGCAGGCTGCGCGTGATGCCCCGGGTCACCGTCCGGCTGGGCGCGCTCACCCGCAGCGACGGCCGCTGGGCCCAGAAGGGCGTCGACGCGGCGATGCACGCCGAGCTGACCGAACTGGCCCGCAACCGCGCCTGTTCCGACATCGTGCTGGTCACCGGGGACGGCGATCTGCTGCCCGGCATGATGGCCGCGAAGGAACACGGCGTCGCCGTCCACCTGTGGGCCGTGCAGGCGGCCGACGGTGACTACAACCAGTCCGAGGACCTGGTCGCGGAGGCCGACGAACGCCGGGTGCTGGACCGCGCGTGGATCACCCAGGCCGTACGGCCCAAGGAGTACACGGGGGTGTGCGCACCGCCGCCCGTGCCGCGGCCCGAGATCGCCGCGATCCTCTCCGCCCCGCTGCCGGACTCCGCGCTCGCCGCGGCGGCCGAGCGCACCGTGCAGGAACCGGAGCACCCCTCCGGCGCGCACAACGGAACCGCCGAGCGCGCGCCCACGGCGAAGGGCGTACCCACCCCGAAGGACCTGGCCGCGCTGCGCAGCCCCGGCCCGCCCCAGTCCCACCAGCCCCAGCCGCCGCCCTCCGCGACGCTGCGGTGGTCCTCCGACAAGGGCTGGGTCGACCGGCCCGTCGCCGAGCCGCCCGACGTCGCCTCCATGCCGACGCTGGCCCAGCTGACCACGGCGGAGCAGCGCTGGGCCGACCGCGAGGAGGACATCACCACCGTCGGCGGTGACCCCTTCGAGGTGGGGCAGGTCTTCGCCCGGCGCTGGGTGGAGCGGCTCGGCGACCAGAGCCACATCCAGAAGCTGTCCGTCATGTACCCGCGCATCCCCCACCGCGTCGACGGCGAGCTGCTGCGTTACGCGGCCCGCTTCGGCCTCCTCGCCCACAAGGACGATCAGATCGACGAACGCGACCGGTACGCCATCCGGGCGGGTTTCTGGCGCGAGCTGGACCTCCGCACGGGCACGGAGCGGGCTCCCGCCGGGGAGTGAGCGGTCGTCCGCGGC
>NZ_NEUB01001035.1:0-9216 GCF_002910825.1 Streptomyces sp. SM1
GCCGGGCGCCTCGGCGGCGGCCTCCGCGCCGAGCAGCGGACGGAGGGAGACGACCAGCTCGTACGCCGTGACCGGTTCGGATGTCATACGCGCAACGACTCGGCCGCTCCGGGCAGGGTTGCCCGGAGCGGCACGGACTCACCCCTACGGGGGTGAAACGGGTCAGCCGTTGACGAAGTCCTCGCGGGCCAGCAGTCCGGTGTCCGGGTTGTCGGTGAAGACGCCGTCGATGCCGGTGGCGAAGTACGTCCGGTAGGCACCGAAGACGTCGCCGTAGGCGTCGGGGTCGGTGCCCCGGCGGAAGTCGGCGGGCAGGAAGGGGTTCTCGTTGCGCATGGTGTACGGGTGCAGGATCAGGCCGGCCCGGTGGGCGTCGCGGACCAGGGTGGTCGGCCGGGTGAGCCTGCCGTTCCTGTCACGCGGGATGACCAGGTCGAGGGTGGGGCCGATGCCCTGGGCGTAGGAGGCGATCTCCCTCAGACCCTCGGGGGTGACGAGGTCGGCGACGGTGCGCGGGTCGCCCGACTCGACGAAGTCCCAGGGGCGGCTGTTCGCACCGGACAGGAGCACCACGAGCGGGTTGTCCACGAGCCTGCTGAGCCGCTGGACTCCGCTCGGCTCGAACGACTGGAGGATGACCGGCGAGTTCCGGCGGTGCTTGCCGTGCCTGCGCAGCACCTTCGCGACCCGCTCCTCCAGGCCGAGGCCGAGGCCGCGGAAGTAGGTGGGGTGCTTGGTCTCGGGGTAGATCCAGACCTGCTTGCCGCGCTTGCGGGTCTGTTCGTCCTGCCAGCGCAGCACCTCGTCGAAGGTGGGGATCTCCCAGCGGCCGTCGTAGAGGGTGTTGTGCGGCCGGTTGGCGGGGATGCGCTCGACGGCGCGCAGCCGCTTCAGTTCGGCGAGGGTGAAGTCCTCGGTGAACCAGCCGGTGACGGAGGCGCCGTCCAGTGTCTTGGTGGTGCGGCGGCCGGCGAACTCGGGGTGGTCGGCGACGTCCGTCGTGCCGCCGATCTCCGGCTCGTGCCGGCAGACGATGTGGCCGTCCCTGGTCGGTACGAGGTCACCGGCCTCGACGATGTCCGCCCCCATGTCGAGGGCGAGCTGGTAGGCGCCGAGGGTGTGCTCGGGCCGGTAGCCGCTGGCCCCGCGGTGCCCGATGATCGTCGGCACCGGCAGGTCCTTCAGCCCCCGGCCGCCGCCGGGCCGGGGGCCGGCCGCTCTCGCCGTGCCACCCAGCGCCAGGACCGATCCGGAGGCGCCGAGCACCGCCGCGCCGAGGAGGGCCCGCCGTCCGGTTCCGCCCGCCTGCTCGTTCGACTCCCGCGTTGCCATGAGTGCCTCCTGGTGTCGGCTCGTCCGGTGCGGGCCGATCGTAGGTGCGCGTCGATGACGGACGGGAGACCCCGGGCCGAACACACGGGTGAGGTTCGATGTCGTACGCCCCTCATACGGATGACGTACGTCTGTCGTATTCCGGCGGGGATGTGACGGCTCGTCCGATTGGGCCCCACGGGTGGGGGCACCCGCCGCTGTGCGCCGGCCCGGGCGACTTCCGTCACAGCGTGACAGCCGTGTTTCCCGCCGCCCACGGGCGGGCGCCGCAGATGAACCCGGGTCAAAAGCAGGTAAGACCTCGGTGAACTCGCACGAGCCCGATGTGCGCAACCCCCTGGGCCGCGAGTAATGTCCTCACCTGCACAGACTCATACGGCATTCACCCACGTCCGCTTCCCACCGGAGGGCCCGTTGTCCCGCTTCGTGCTCATCAAGGCAGTGCTCGGTCCGATCATGCGCCTGATGTTCCGCCCACAGGTGGAGGGCGCGGAGAACATCCCGGGTGACGGTCCTGTGATCCTGGCCGGCAACCATCTGACGTTCATCGACTCGATGATCCTGCCGCTCGTCTGCGACCGGCAGGTCGTCTTCATCGGCAAGGACGAGTACGTCACCGGCAAGGGGCTCAAGGGCCGGCTGATGGCGTGGTTCTTCACCGGCGTCGGCATGATCCCGGTCGACCGCGACGGCGGCCGGGGCGGGGTGGCGGCGCTGATGACCGGGCGGCGGGTGCTGGAGGAGGGCCGGATGTTCGGCATCTACCCCGAGGGCACCCGCTCCCCCGACGGCCGGCTGTACCGGGGCCGTACCGGTATCGCCCGGCTCACCCTGATGACCGGCGCGCCCGTGGTGCCGTTCGCCATGATCGGCACGGACAAGCTCCAGCCCGGCGGCGCGGGTCTGCCCCGGCCGGGCAAGGTCACGGTCCGCTTCGGTGAGGCGATGGAGTTCTCCCGCTACGAGGGGATGGACCGCGACCGCTATGTCCTGCGGGCGGTCACCGACTCGGTGATGGCCGAGGTCATGCGGCTGTCGGGGCAGGAGTACGTGGACATGTACGCGAGCAAGGCGAAGGCGGCGTAGCGCTGCGCTTGTGCGGGTGGGGTGGCTGGGGTCGGTGTGCGGGTGCGGGTGTGTTGGGGCTGGTCGCGCAGTTCCCCGCGCCCCTTGGGGAGACTGATCAGCCGCATGGTCTTCAGTGCGGGTGTGTTGGGGTTGATCGCGCAGTTCCCCGCGCCCCTGAGGGAGGTTGACCAGCCGCATGTTGTGCGGTGCGGGTGTGTTGGGGCTGGTTGTGCGGTTCCTCGCGTTCGCGGGGGTTTTGCGTGGTTCCTGGTGTGGGTTGGTCAGGCGTTTTGTCGTCCAGGTGTTGGTCGCGCAGCATGAACCATGCGGCTGCTGACGCTGTCAGGAGGACCGTCGCTCCCGTGCCCGCTGCCAGGGTGAGGCCGTCCACGAAGGACTGGCGGGCCGCTTCCAGCATGGGGTCGGCGATGGTGGCGGGCAGGCGGGAGGCCGCCTCCACCGCGCCGCCCAGGGACTCGTGGGCCTCCGCCGGGGTGCCCGCCGGGCCGGTGAAGTCGCGGTAGACGCCCGTCACGATGGAGCCGAGCACGGCGATGCCCAGGGCCGCGCCGAGTTCGTACGCCGTCTCGGAGACGGCGGAGGCGGCGCCCGCCTGTTCCTTGGGCACGCTGGAGAGGATCACGTCGGCGGTCACCGTGAAGGAGAAGCCGGCGCCCAGACCGACGAACAGCAGGGCCGCACCGAGCAGCGGGTATCCGGTGGACTGGCCGATCACCGTGAGCGCGGCGAGGGACAGGCCGATGGCGGCCAGTCCGCCGGCGACGACCGAGCGCACCGAGAAGCGCCGGGCGGCGCGGCCCGCGAGGAGGCCGGCCGCCACCGCCCCGATCGCGGCGGGAAGTTCGGCCAGGCCGGCCTCGAACGGGCGGCGGCCCTGGACGAGTTGCAGGTACTGCGACAGGAAGAACACCAGCCCGGAGAGTCCGAGGATGGTCAGCAGGTCGGCCAGTACCGCGCCGCTGAATCCGCGGTGCCGGAACAACCGCATGTCCAGCAGCGGTGCCGGGAGGGTGAGCTGTCTGCGGACGAAGGCGTACAGGGCGGCGGCGCCCACCAGTCCGGCGGCCATGGCGGGCGAGGTGACGCCGTGGCTCGCGGTCTCCTTCACCGCGTAGACGACACCGATCATGCCGGCCAGTGACAGGACCACGCTGGTCATGTCCCACGGCCCGGGGTCGGCGGTGCGCGACTCGGGGAGCAGCTTGATGCCGACGACCACCAGGACGGCCATCACGGGCAGGTTGATCAGGAAGACCGAGCCCCACCAGAAGTGTTCGAGCAGGAACCCGCCCAGGACCGGCCCGACGGCGGTGCCCGCGGAAGCGGTCGCGCCCCAGATGCCGATGGCCAGGCTGCGTTCACGCGGGTCGTGGAAGAGGTTGCGGATCAGGGCGAGGGTGGCCGGCATCAGGGTGGCGCCGGCGACGCCGAGGAGCGCCCGGGCGAGGATCATCAGCTCGGGTGTGTGGGCGTAGGCGTTGAGCACGGATATCGCGCCGAACGCGGCGGCACCGTAGAGCAGGATCCGCTTGCGGCCGATACGGTCGCCGAGACTGCCCATGGAGACCAGCAGGCCGGCGATGACGAACGAGTAGACGTCGCCGATCCACAGCAACTGGCTGCCGGCGGGGGCGAGGTCCTCGCTGATGTAGGGGGTGGCCAGGCCGAGGACGGTCGCGTCGACGGCCACCAGCAGCACGGCGAGCACCAGGACGGAGAGCGCGAGCCACCGGCCCGGACGCTTCATCTCCTCGGTCGTGGTCTCCGGCCGCAGGACGCTGGTCATGTCGCGTTCCTCTGTGCGGGGCTGCCGGTGCGTCGTACACCGCCGAGCAGGAGCTCGACGATCATGTGGGTGAAGTCCTTGGGGGCCACCCGGCCCTCGGCCACCGCCCAGGCGGCGGAGGCGAGCAGCCCGTAGAGCGCCTCGGTGAGCCAGGCCGGCGTGAGGTCGATACGGAACTCGCCGCTCGTCTGGCCGCGCCGGAACAGCCCGGCGATGCTCTCGTCGATCCTGGCCCAGCCCTCGTTCTGCTCCTCTCCCTCGAACAGCTGGTTCTCGGAGTAGAGGAAGGCGAGCAGGCCCGCGTGCGGTTCGATCCGGGCGACCAGGCGGCGTACGGCGTCGGTGGCGGACCCCTCGTCGGGCCGGGCGGCCTCCAGGGCGGCCTCGCACTCCGCGATCCCCAGTTCCTCCAGCGCCCGCACCAGCGCCTCCCGCCCGGCGAACTGCCGGTGCAGGGTGGCGCGGCTGATCCCGGCGGCCCGGGCGACCTCGTCCATGGTCGCGGTGGACCTGCGGGTCAGCAGGGCGGCGGCGCTGCGCAGCACGTGGTCACGATCGACAGCCATGAGACGACAGTACCGCATGTGAGACATGACTGTCTCATTCAAGGCGTACGCGTCTCACGGCTGGCGATGCGTCGGCGGGGTGACCGCTCAGTGCCAGGGCAGCTGTCCGCGCCGTTCCCAGTAGGCCCGAGGCTCCTCGGCCAGGGCGGCGAGGCGGGAGAGCTGGTCGTCGGTGAGGTCGACGGCGGCGGCGTGCAGGTTGGAGGCGAGCTGGGTGGTGGTCGCCGCACCGGAGAGGACGACGCCGGACCAGGGCTCCCGCAGGACGACCGCGAGGGCGACGGCGTCGGCGCCCAGGCCGGTCTCGTCCGCGACGGCGCGCAGCGGCTCGGGGGCGTCCGGCGCGGCCAGCCGGCCGTTGGCCATGCCCTCCTTGACGATCACCGTGAGCCCTGCGTCACGGGCCTCGGCGAGCGCGGTCCCGGCGGAGGTCTCCAGGGCGTTGTAGGTGGCCTGCACGGTACGGAAGAGGGGTTCGCCGTCGACCGTGACGGCGAGGGCGGTGCGGATGGCGTCCGCCTGGGCCGGGCCGCTGGTGGAGAAGCCGACGGTGAGACCCTGGGCGGCGGCCTCGGCGAGCCGGGCGTGCAGTTCCTTGTCGGAGAGAGCGGGACTGTCCGGGGTCACCGAGTGGATCTGGTAGAGGTCGAGCCGGTCGCCGAGCAGCGCGTCGGACTCGGCGCGCTGACGCTCGTAGGCGGCGAGGGAGTGATCCTTGACCTCGTGCCGTTCGGCGTCGGTGGACCAGTCGGCGGTGTAGGTGTAGCCCCATTTGCTGCCGATGACGACGTCGTCGACGTCCGTCCTCTTCCGCAGCCAGTCGGCCAGGAACTCCTCGGAGCGGCCGTAGGAGCGGGCGGCGTCGAAGTAGCGCACGCCCTGCGCGTAGGCGGCGTCGAGGAGTTCGTGGGTGCGGGCGCGCAGCGTCTCGACGCCTCGGTCCTCTCCGAGGTCGTGGTCCCGGCCGAGGTTGATGTAGCCGGGGCGGCCGATCGCGGCGAGGCCGAGGCCGATGTGGCAGGTGGGGGTGGTCGCTGTCGCCAGTCGGGCGAAGGGCATCGCGGGCTCCGTCGGTCGGTCCGGTTACGGCGTTCCGACCAACGTAACCCGCGGTGTCGCTCCGCTCGGGGAACCGGGGCACCGAAGAGCCCGGTACTTGCTGCGCACCTGCGGGTGCGTTGTGGTGCTTCGCGCCCACCCGGCGGAGCCGCCCATGGACACCGCCCCGCGCCCCCGGGGATGTCGCCCTACTGCTTCTTGCCCTTCGCCCAGGCGTGCTGGGCCGCCACGTTCGTCTTCACTTCCGCCAGCTGGACCGCGACGGCGCTCGGAGCCGTGCCGCCCCGGCCGTCGCGGGAGGCCAGAGAACCCGGGACGTTCAGGACCGAGCGGACCTCCGGGGTGAGGTGGGCGGAGATCTTCGCGAACTGGTCGTCGGTGAGTTCGTCCAGTTCCCTGCCCTCGGACTCGGCGGTCTTGACGCACTCGCCGGCGACCTCGTGCGCGACGCGGAACGGCACGCCCTGCCTGACCAGCCACTCGGCGATGTCGGTGGCCAGGGAGAACCCGGCCGGGGCCAGCTCCTCCATGCGCTCGCGGTGCACCGTGAGGGTGGCCATCATGCCGGTGAACGCGGGGAGCAGGACCTCCAGCTGGTCGATGGAGTCGAAGACCGGCTCCTTGTCCTCCTGGAGGTCGCGGTTGTAGGCGAGCGGGAGGGCCTTGAGAGTGGCCATCAGTCCCGTCAGGTTGCCGATGAGGCGTCCCGACTTGCCGCGCGCCAGCTCCGCGATGTCCGGGTTCTTCTTCTGCGGCATGATCGACGAGCCGGTGGAGAAGGCGTCGTGCAGGGTCACGAAGGAGAACTCCTTCGTGTTCCAGATGATGACCTCCTCCGCGATCCGGGAGAGGTTCACGCCGATCATCGCGGTGATGAAGGCGAACTCGGCGACGAAGTCACGGGAGGCGGTGCCGTCGATGGAGTTGGCCGCGCTGCCGTGCTCGAAGCCGAGGTCCCTGGCGACCGCCTCCGGGTCCAGGCCGAGGCTGCTGCCCGCGAGCGCTCCGGATCCGTACGGGGACACCGCCGTGCGCTCGTCCCACTGGCGCAGCCGCTCGGCGTCCCGGGACAGTGCCTGGACGTGGGCGAGGACGTGGTGGGCGAAGAGCACCGGCTGGGCGTGCTGGAGGTGGGTGCGGCCGGGCATGGCCACATCCGGGTGGGCCTCCGCCAGGCCGGTCAGCGCGTCCTGGAGATCGGCGATCAGGCCGCCGATGACGCGGGCGTGGTCACGCAGGTACATGCGGAAGAGGGTGGCCACCTGGTCGTTGCGGGACCGGCCGGCCCGCAGCTTGCCGCCGAGGTCGGGGCCGAGCCGCTCCAGCAGGCCCCGTTCCAGGGCGGTGTGGACGTCCTCGTCGGCGATGGTGCCGGTGAAGGAGCCGTCGGCGACGTCCGCCTCCAGCTGGTCGAGGCCGGCGATCATCCGGGTCAGCTCGTCCTCGGTGAGCAGCCCCGCCGTGTGCAGCACGCGGGCGTGGGCGCGCGAGCCGGCGATGTCGTAGGGCGCGAGCCGCCAGTCGAAGTGGACGGACGCGGACAGCTTCGCCAGGGCCTCGGCGGGACCGTCGGCGAAACGGCCGCCCCAGAGCCGTACGTCACCGCTGTTGCTGCTCACTTGCGTGCTCCTCGAGGGTTCCGGATGTGCCGCCGCCTCCCCACGGTCGGGTGAGGAGGCGGCTGTCAGGCTACTGCGCGTGAGGGTCCGTCAGACGGTCACGCGAGGTCGCGCTGCGCCGCGATCTTCGACGACAGGCTGTAGATGTCGATGAAGCCCTTCGCCGCGGCCTGGTCGAAGGTGTCGCCCGTGTCGTACGTGGCCAGGTTGAAGTCGTACAGCGAGGACTCGGAGCGCCTGCCGGTGACGACGGCGCGGCCGCCGTGCAGGGTCATCCGGATGTCGCCGTTGACGTGCTGGCTGGCCTCGGTGATGAAGCCGTCCAGGGCGCGCTTGAGCGGGGAGAACCACTGGCCGTCGTAGACCAGTTCGCCCCAGCGCTGCTCGACCTGCCGCTTGTAGCGGGCGAGTTCACGCTCGACGGTGACGTTCTCCAGCTCCTGGTGGGCCGTGATCAGGGCGATGGCGCCGGGCGCCTCGTACACCTCGCGGGACTTGATGCCGACGAGGCGGTCCTCGACCATGTCGATCCGGCCGATGCCCTGGGCGCCCGCGCGCTCGTTGAGCTGCTGGATCGCCTGCAGGACGGTGACGGGCCTGCCGTCGATGGCGACCGGCACACCCTCCTTGTAGGTGATGACGACCTCGTCGGGCTCACGCGGCACGGCCGGGTTCTGCGTGTACTCGTAGACGTCCTCGATCGGCGCGTTCCAGATGTCCTCGAGGAAGCCGGTCTCGACGGCACGCCCGAAGACGTTCTGGTCGATGGAGTACGGCGACTTCTTGGTGGTCGCGATCGGCAGGCCCTTGGCCTCGCAGAAGGCGATGGCCTTGTCGCGGGTCATGGCGTAGTCACGGACCGGGGCGATGCACTTGAGGTCGGGGGCGAGGGCGACGATGCCGGCCTCGAAACGGACCTGGTCGTTGCCCTTGCCGGTGCAGCCGTGGGCGACGGTGCTCGCGCCGTGCTTCTGCGCGGCGGCGACGAGGTGCTTGACGATCGTCGGCCGGGAGAGCGCGGAGACCAGCGGGTAGCGGTCCATGTAGAGGGCGTTGGCCTTGATCGCCGGGAGGCAGTACTCGTCGGCGAACTCGTCCTTGGCGTCCGCGACCTCGGCCTCGACTGCGCCGCAGGCGAGGGCGCGCTTGCGGATGACGTCCAGGTCCTCGCCGCCCTGGCCGACGTCGACCGCAACGGCGATGACCTCGGCGCCCGTCTCCTCGGCGATCCAGCCGATGGCGACGGAGGTGTCCAGACCGCCTGAGTAGGCGAGTACGACGCGCTCGGTCACGGGTTTCTCCTCACAGTGCATTCGCTTGATATGCATGAGTATGCAGGAGTCCGCATGATTCGTCAATCCGCCTCCTCCGGGGACCCGGGAGACCCGGATCCGGGCCACGTGCGGCCGCGATCCGGAGGACGGATGAACGCGCGAAACCTCTTACCCGTATCCCTCCCCGACGCAGGCGCCGCGTCGCTCCCCCGCGGGACATCCGAAGCACCCGACACACCCGAGACACCAGGCCGCACCCCCGATCCCGAGTGAGGCATCCGCATGTCCAGGGCTCTTCCGAAGTACAACAAGCGCCGCGTCGGCCTCATCGGCGGTGCCGCCGCGGTGGCACTGACCGGAGCGGTGATCGCCGGCACCGCCCTCGCCGGCGAGTCGTCCGGGGACGGCGCCGAGGCGGACGCCCGGACGCTGGCGGGACCGGGCACCATCTCCTGCCCGGACGTCGCCCCGCGGCTGCCCGCGGTCCCCGC
>NZ_NEUB01001035.1:9422-23586 GCF_002910825.1 Streptomyces sp. SM1
GCATCGCCACCGCCATCGGCCGCACCGCCGAACGCCCCGCGGGACTCGACGCGCTCGCGCCCTGCTCACTCGCCGCGCCCGGCGGAGCCGCCGACCAGCAGGACACCGGCGGCGAGGAGGCCCCGGCGCCGCCCGCCGAGGAGGCCGGGCAGGGAGCGGGACAGGAAGCCGGTCAGGGCGCCGGGGAAGACACCGGACAGGCAGGGGAGGCCGGCACCATCTCCTGCCCGGACGTCGCCCCGCGGCTGCCCGCGGTCCCCGCCTCCGCGCAGGCCGAGGTCAGCCGCAACCTCGCCGACCTCGACAAACAGATCGACGAAGCCAACCAGCGACTCGCCGACACCGTCGGACAGGGCGGACCCGACTTCGTCCGCAACGCCATCCTCGGCCCCCTCGAGGACAAACGCGTCGCCGCCGTCAACCGCATCGCCACCGCCATCGGCCGCACCGCCGAACGCCCCGCGGGACTCGACTCCCTGGCCGCCTGCACGCTCACCAAGTGAGGTGACAGGCGCCGTGGCCGCCCCGCGAACACGCCGGCCGGGGAGGCCACGGAATTTTCGTTAGACAGTCGAAAGATCTGCGCCCATAATGGTGCGACATGGGAAAGACCTATGAGCGCATAGACGGCCGCCTCCGCTCGTTCATCGAGGAACAGCCGGTCTTCTTCACCGCCACCGCCCCCCTGTCCGCCGACGGCACGGTCAATCTCTCGCCCAAAGGGCTCAAGGGATCCTTCGTGATCCTCGACGAGCTCACGGTGGCGTACCTCGACTTCGCCGGCTCCAACGCCGAGACCATCGCCCACCTGCGGGAGAACGGCCGCATCACGCTGATGTGGTGCGCCTTCCAGGGGCCGCCGAACATCGTGCGCGTGCACGGCCGCGGGGAGCCCGTCTTCCGGGACGACCCGCGCTTCCCCGGACTGCTCGCCCGCTTCCCCGGCATCGACCCCAGCCCTCACGGCCTGCGCGCCGTCGTCGTCGTGACGGCCGAACTGATCCGCGACACCTGCGGATACGCGGTCCCCTTCATGGCGTACGAGAGCGAACGGGACCTGCACGCCAAGCGGTTCGCACGGGAGGACGACACCTCGCTCGACGCGTACTTCACCAAGAAGGAGCACATCGCGACGAGCCTGGACGGACTGCCCGGGCTGCCGTTGCCGCTGCCCCCGTCTACCGTCTGAGCCATGCGCCCAGGTGCCGCCCCCGCCGCCGTCCTCGTGTCCCTGTCCCTGCTCACGCCCGGCACCGGCGGTCGGCCGCCGTCGGCACTGCCCGACCGGATGGCGGACACCGGGGGCGGCAGTCAGCTGATCACCGCGGTGGCACCCGGTACCGGCTCGACCTCCGGCACGCTCACCTGGTGGGACCGGAAGGACGGACGCTGGGTGGCGGCCGGGTCCGCGCGGGCCCGCTTCGGAGCGAAGGGCCTGGCCGAGGGGGCCGTCCGGAAGCAGGGCACGAACACCACACCGACCGGGCTGTACGGCCTGCCGTACGCCTTCGGTATCGAGGCGGCGCCACGCGGAACGGCGTACACCTACCGTCCCGTACGCCAGAGCTCCTGGTGGTGCCAGGACAACGGCTCCCGCTCCTACAACCGCTGGACCGAGCCCCGGGCCGCCGACTGCCGCGCCGCCGAGGCCGAGCACCTGATCACCTACCGCGCGCAGTACGCCCACGCCCTCGTCGTGGACTTCAACTACCGCCGCCCGGTGCGCGGCCGGGGTGCCGGAATCTTTCTCCACGTCAACGGGCGCGGGGCGACGGCGGGATGTGTGTCCGTACCGAAGGACACGATGCGCGGGATCCTGCGCTGGGCCGATCGCGGCCGCACACCGCACCTCGCGATCGGCACGACGGGCGGACGCACGGCGATCACCAGGTACTGAACCGGATTCCTCTGAACGCGCCGCCGTGACGGCACGTATGTGTGGGCCAAGGGCCAAGTCCCACGGAGGAACCGTGACCACCACGCTCGCCGGCGGCCGTGCCGCCCGCCGCCAGACGATGCGCCGCATCCGTCCGCGCCGCTCCCCCGCCGTGCCCCTGCTGCTCGCCGTGGGTGCGGGCGCGGTGGCCGTGCTGTGGTTGTGGTGGACCAACACACCGTCCATCGCGGACACCACCGGGAAGATCATCGCCGCCGGCCGGATCACCGGTCTGCTCGGCGGCTATCTGATGGCCCTGGTGGTGCTCCAGATGGCACGGGTGCCCGCGCTGGAACGCCGGGTGGGCTCCGACCGGGTCGCGCGCTGGCACGCGATGAGCGGCCGCTACACCGTCAGCCTGGTCATCGCGCACGTCTTCCTGATCATGTGGGGCTACGCCCTCCAGGCCGGCAAGAGCCTCGGCGACATCGTGCAGCAGACGATCACCTCCATCAACACGCTGCCGGACATGGGCAAGGCCGCCATCGGCACCGGTCTGCTGTTCGTGATCGCCCTCCTCTCCGTCGGCCCGGTGCGGCGCAGGCTGCCGTACGACGGCTGGTACCACGTGCACCTGCTGACCTACGCGGCGGTGTTCCTGACGTTCTGGCACCAGATCACCACCGGCAACGAGTTCGCCGTCCAGCCGGCCGCCAGAACCTTCTGGTACGGGCTGTACGGCATGGTGACCGCGCTGGTCCTCTGGTACCGGATCATCACCCCGGTGCGGCTGAACCTGCGGCACCGGATGCGCGTCGAGGCGGTCATCGAGGAGACGCCGGGCATCGTGTCCGTGCTGATCGGCGGGCGCCGGCTGCACCGGATGGGCGCGGAGGCCGGGCAGTTCTTCCGCTGGCGGTTCCTGGCGCCCGGGATGCGCTTCAGCTCCCACCCGTACTCGCTGTCCGCGGCACCCCGCCCCGACATGCTGCGGATCACGGTCAAGGCGATCGGCGACCACACCTCCCGGCTGCGCGAGCTGGAGCCCGGCACGAAGGTGTGGGCGGAGGGCCCGTACGGGGCACTGACCGCGCAGCGCCGCAGCCGGGGCAAGGTCCTGCTGGTCGCGGGCGGGGTGGGGATCACGCCGATGCGGGCGCTGTTCGAGACCCTGCCCGGCGCGGCCGGTGACATCACCCTGCTCTACCGGGCCAACAGCACGCAGGACCTGGCGCTGTGGGGCGAGCTCGCCAAGATCGCCGACGAGCGGGGCGCGCGCCTGATGTACGCGGTGAACAGCCCCGACGGGGAACGCCCGGACATCTCGGCGGAGAGCCTGCGGCGGAAGATTCCGGACGTCGACCGCCATGACGTCTTCATGTGCGGGCCGCCCGGGTTCGCCCAGTCGGTGTACGACACACTGCGCGGCGCCGGGGTCCCCGCCCGCCGTATCCATCACGAGTCGTTCGAGATGTGAGCGACGTGCCCGCCCCATCACCCGGACCGTCCACACCCATCAGGAGCCTGAGAAGCGATGAGGAAGAGTCACCCCGTCCGGCGCGCCGTGCTCGCGACCGCCGCCACCGTGTCCGGGATCGTGCTGCTGCTGTCGCTCAAGCCGGCGTCCGATCCGGGCGCGGCCGAGGCCGCGGGCGGGGCCGCCCCGCCCGCGGCGGCCCAGTCCCCGCAGGGCGGCTCCCAGCCCATCGGCGACGGCACGGTCACCGGGGACGCGTCGAGCACCGAGTACGGCGCGGTGCAGGTCCGGCTGACGGTGAGCGGCGGGAAGATCACCAAGGCGGAGGCGGTCCAGGCCCCCAAGGGCGGGCAGAGCGACCAGATCACCTCCAACTCCGTACCGAAGCTCAACCAGGCGGCCGTGGCGGCGCAGGGCGCGGAGATCGACGCCGTGTCGGGCGCGACGTACACCAGCGCCGGGTACAAGCAGTCGCTGCAGTCGGCGCTGGACAAGGCGCGGGCGGCGGCCGGGCCCTCGGACTCCTCCTCCGGTGCGGACGGCGAGGGCGGCGGGGACTCCGGTGAGGCGCAGGCGCAGACGGTCACCGGCGACCCGGCACAGACCCAGTACGGGCCGGTGCAGGTGAGGATCACCGTCAGCGGCGGGAAGATCACCAAGGCGGAGGCGGTCCAGGCCCCCAAGGGCGGGCAGAGCGACCAGGTCACCTCCAGCTCCGTACCGAAGCTCAACCAGGCGGCGGTGGCGGCCGGCAGCGCGGAGATCGACGCGGTGTCGGGGGCCACGTACACGAGTGCCGGGTACAAGCAGTCGCTCCAGTCGGCACTGGACAAGGCCGGTGGCTGACACGGTGACGGAACCGGCCGGGGCTCCCGCCGCGGTGCGTCATGCGGAGGAGACGATGGGGACCGTCTTCTCCCTCGACGTCCGCGGCGGGCGACCCGACGAGGTGCGCGCGGCGGTCGAGGACGCGGTCGCGGGGCTGCACCGGGTCGACGAGGTGTTCAGCACGTACCGCGACGACAGCCAGATCTCCCGGCTGGCGCGGGGTGAACTCGACGTCGGGGAGTGCGATCCCGAGGTGGCGGAAGTGCTGGAGCTGGCGGCGGAGGCGGAGCGGGTGAGCCAGGGCTGGTTCAGCGCGCGCTACCGGGGCCGGCTCGACCCGACCGGGATCGTCAAGGGCTGGGCCACCGAACGGGCGGCGCGGCGGCTCGCTGCCGCGGGGGCGGCGGGGGTGAACGTCAACGGGGGCGGTGACGTGCAGTTGCTGGGGACGCCGGGGTCGGGGCGGCCCTGGCGGGTGGGGGTGTCGGATCCGCTGCGGCCGGGTGGTCTCGCCGCCGTGGTCTCCGCGACCGGTGCGGACGAACTGGCGGTGGCGACGTCCGGTACCGCCGAGCGGGGAGATCACATCGTCGACCCCCGTACGGGGCGGTCGGCGGTGACCGATCTGGTCGCCGTGACGGTGGTCGCGCCACGGCTGACGTGGGCGGACTGCTGGGCGACGGCGGCGTTCGCGATGGGTTCGCGGCAGGGGCTCGCCTGGCTGGAATCCCTGCCGGGGGTCGAAGGGCTGCTGATCACCGCGGGTGACGAGGTGCGGTGCACCGGTGGGCTGGCGGGTTGGCTGGGCTGAACGACGGCTGAGGCGGGTGGCGGTCGGTGGCCCGGGAATCGACCGATCCATGGGTCGATGGGTCGGCCGACCCCCGGGCCACCGACCCGAGGACAGCGTGGCCCCAGGGCCCGCTCAGGCCGCCGTCAGCGCGGCCAGGGCGCGGTCCATCGCGGCGTTGAACTCCTCCGGCGTCAGCGGTAGCCGGGACTTGACGTCCCGGCTCCGCTGGTCGGCGAGGACCTCCGCGGAGCCCGTCTGCACACCGTCGAGCGCCGCGTCGGCCAGGTACGACGGCGAGATCTTGGCCACCGGCCAGCCCGCGGACATGTCGGTGTCGGCCAGCCCGAGGTGCACCGCCGTCACGAGCGTGCCCTGCCCGGCGAGCTCCAGGCGGACGCCGTTGGTCATGGCCCACGCGGCGGCCTTGGTCAGGTGGTAGGCGTTGTTCGCCCTCGACCCCGAACCACGGCATCGCGGAGAGGACGTTCACGATCGCGCCCCCGCCGTTGCGGGCGAGCGCCGGCGCGAACTCCCGGATCATCCGCAGGTGGCCGAACGTGTTGGTCTCCAGCTCGCGCCGCACCGCGTCCAGCGAACCGGTCACCAGGTCGGTGCCCGTCTGGATCCCCGCGTTGTTGACGAGCAGCGAGACGTCCGGGGCCGCCTCGGCGGCGGCCCTCACGGATGCGGGAGCGGTGATGTCGAGAGGCAGCACCTCGACCCCGGGCAGGTCGACGGTCTCCGGTCGGCGGGCCGTCGCGTAGACCTTGCGGGCGCCCCGTTCGAGGAGGCGCCGGGCGAAGGCGCGGCCCAGACCGCGGTTGGCTCCGGTGATCAGGGCGACCGAGTTGTTGATGTCCATGACCGGTACGCCAAAACCTGACGTTGACGTCAGAGGCAAGTGCTGTTCGTCAGGTCCGGAGTGAGAGGAATCACCATGACCGTCACGGAGAGCGCGTCCGAGCGGCTGGTCCGCATCGGCGAGGTGGCACGGGGCGCCGGCGTCTCGGTACGGGCCGTGCGCTACTACGAGCAGCAGGGACTGCTCGTCGCGGAACGCAGCCCGTCCGGCCAGCGCCTCTACCGGCAGGACACTATCGCCCGGGTGCGCTTCTTCCAGCAGATGTACGCCGCCGGCCTGACCAGCCGAAGGATCGCGGAACTCCTTCCGCGCTGGAACTCCGGCCACACCGACGCCGAGCAGCGCGCCATGCTGCGCGCCGAGCGCGACCGCATCCAGGCCAAGGTCGACGACCTGCAGACCGCCCTGGACCGCCTCGACGAGGTCATCACGATCACGGACACACACCCGTAGGCACGGTCGGACGAAGGTCGCACCAAGGGTCCGCGGCCCGGGCGCCGGCTCCGACCGAGGTCGCGGCGGCGCGGGACGACCGGGCCGCCACCCCGGTACCCCGGTATCCGCCCCCGCCGTGCCCCGGGGGCCGACCGACGGCCTCCTGGTCATGCTCCGGGCCGCGCCTTTGGCGGGGCATGTCTCGGTCGCCCGGCGATACGGCCTGCGGCACGGTGTCGCGGAGGCCTCCGGCCCGCGTGCTCGCCTTCCCCGGCCCCGGCCCCACCCCCGCGGAAGGGTCAGTGGCCGTTCTGTGCCAGGCGCAGCAAGTGGTCGGCCAGGGCCTGTCCTCCCGCCGGTTCCCTGCTGATCAGCATCAGCGTGTCGTCGCCGGCGATCGTGCCGAGGATGTCGTGCAGTTCCGCCTGGTCGATCGCCGAGGCGAGGAACTGCGCGGCGCCCGGCGGAGTGCGCAGGACGACGAGGTTCGCGGACGCCTCGGCGGAGATCAGCAGTTCCTGCGAGAGCCGCCGCATCCGCTCCTCCTTGGCGGAGCCGCCCAGCGGCGCGCGGGGCGTGCGGAATCCCCCCTCGCTCGGCACCGCGTAGATCAGGTCGCCGTCGGTGTTGCGGATCTTCACCGCGTTGAGTTCGTCCAGATCCCGCGACAGCGTCGCCTGGGTGACGCTCAGCCCGTCGTCGGCGAGCAGCTTCGCGAGCTGGCTCTGCGACCGCACCGGCTGCCGGTTGAGGATGTCCACGATCCGGCGGTGGCGTGCGGTGCGCGTCTGCGGCACGGCAGGTCCGGCCTGCTGACCGTGGTCCTCCTGATCCTGGTTCATCGTCGTCTCATTCTCCGGATCGTCCTTCCCCGCCCGCGCCGCCGGCCACGTCCAGGATGCCGGGCAGCGCCCCGAGGAAGGCGTCCACCGCGTCGTCCCCGAGAGTCAGCGGCGGCATGAGCCGTACGACATCGGGGGCCGGCGCGTTCACGAGGAATCCGGCGTCCTGAGCCGCCTGTTGCACCTGGGGTGCGAGCGGCTCGGTGAGCACGATACCCAGGAGGAGTCCCGCCCCCCGGACGTGGTCGATCAGGGCGTGGCCGGACGCCTCGATCCCCTCGCGGAGTTTCTCGCCCTGCCGCTTGACGTTGTCCAGCAGCCCCTCGCTCTCGATGGTGTCGAGAACGGCGAGTCCGGCGGCGCAGGCGACCGGGTTGCCGCCGAAGGTCGTACCGTGCTGGCCGGGGGCCAGCAGGTCCGCGGCCCGCCCGAAGGCGATCGTCGCCCCGAGCGGCAGCCCGCCGCCGAGTCCCTTCGCCAGCGTGACGACGTCCGGGAGCACGCCCTCGTGCGCCTGGTACTCGAACCAGTTCCCGGTCCGTCCGACGCCGGTCTGCACCTCGTCCAGCACCAGCAGCGCGCCCGTGGCGGCCGTGATCGCGCGGGCCGCCTTCAGGTAGCCGGGCGGGGGCACCACGACCCCGTTCTCGCCCTGCACCGGTTCGATGATCACGAGTGCCGTGTTCTCGGTGACCGCCGCGGCCAGCGCCTGCGCGTCGCCGTACGGGACGTGCGTGACGTCCCCGGGCAGCGGCAGGAACGGCTCCCGCTTGCCGGGCTGGCCGGTGAGCGCGAGGGCGCCCATGGTGCGGCCGTGGAAGCCGCCGTCGGTGGCGACCATGTGGGCCCGCCCGGTCAGCCGGCCGATCTTGAACGCGGCCTCGTTGGCCTCCGCGCCCGAGTTGCAGAAGTAGACCCTGCCCTCGCGGCCGAAGATCTGGAGGAGCCGTTCGGCGAGCGCGACGGGCGGTTCGGCGACGAACAGGTTGGAGACGTGGCCGAGGGAGGCGATCTGCCGGCTCACGGCCTCGACGACCGTCGGGTGGGCGTGGCCGAGCGCGTTGACCGCGATGCCGCCCACGAAGTCGGCGTACTCCCTGCCGTCGGCGTCCCACACCCGCGCGCCCTCACCGCGCACCAGCGGCAGCCGCGGGGTGCCGTAGTTGTTCATGAGCGCGCCCTGCCACCGCCGGCTCAGTTCTTCGTTGCTCACGACTCCCCCTGTTCGTCGGGCACGACCATCGTGCCGATGCCCTCGTCCGTGAAGATCTCCAGCAGGATCGAGTGCTGGACCCGGCCGTCGATGACGCGGGCCGTGTTCACGCCGCCCCGCACGGCGTGCAGGCAGCCCTCCATCTTCGGCACCATGCCCGAGGACAGTTCCGGCAGGAGCTTCTCGAGCTGGGAGGCGGTGAGGCGGCTGATCACCTCGTCGGAGTCCGGCCAGTCCTCGTAGAGTCCCTCGACGTCCGTGAGGACCATGAGGGTTTCGGCGCCCAGTGCAGCAGCGAGTGCCGCAGCCGCCGTATCAGCATTGACGTTGTAGACATGGTGGTCGTCCTGGCTGCGGGCGATCGACGAGACGACCGGGATACGGCCGTCGGCGAGCAGTGCCTGGATCGCGCCGGTGTCGATGTCGGTGATCTGGCCGACCCGCCCGATGTCGACCAGCTCGCCGTCGATCTCGGGCTGGTGCTTGGTGGCGGTGAGGGTGTGCGCGTCCTCGCCGGTGAGGCCCACGGCGAGCGGTCCGTGCCGGTTGAGCAGCCCGACCAGCTCCCGCTGCACCTGTCCGGCGAGCACCATGCGTACGACGTCCATGGCGTCCTCGGTGGTGACGCGCAGGCCCGCCTTGAACTCGCTGACGATGCCGTGCCGGTCGAGCGCCCGGCTGATCTGCGGGCCGCCGCCGTGCACGACGACCGGTTTGAGGCCGGCGTGGCGCAGGAAGACGACGTCCTGGGCGAAGGCGGCCTTCAGCTCCTCGTCGACCATGGCGTTGCCGCCGAACTTGATGACGACGGTCTTGCCGTGGTGCCGGGTCAGCCAGGGCAGCGCCTCGACGAGGATCCGTGCCTTGGGCAGCGCGGTGTGCTTTCGGGTGGCGGTCATGAGGAATAGGCGCTGTTCTCGTGGACGTAGTCGGCGGTGAGGTCGTTGGTCCAGATGGTGGCGGTGGCGTCACCGGCGGCGAGGTCGGCGACGATGTGCACCTCGCGGTAGCGCATGTCGACCTTGTCGCGGTCCTCGCCGACGGCGCCGTTCTTGCAGACCCAGACGCCGTTGATGGCGACATCGAGCTCGTCGGGTTCGAAGGCGGCCTTCGTGGTGCCGATCGCGGAGAGCACCCGGCCCCAGTTGGGGTCCTCACCGTGGATGGCGCACTTGAGGAGGTTGTTGCGGGCGATGGAGCGGCCCACCTCGACGGCGTCGTCCTCGGTGGCGGCGCCCACCACCTCCACCTTGATGTCCTTGGCCGCGCCCTCGGCGTCCCGGATCAGCTGCTGACCGAGGTCGTCGCAGACGGCCCGTACGGCCTCGGCGAACTCGTCGTACCCGGGCGTGACCCCGGACGCGCCGGAGGCGAGCAGCAGCACGGTGTCGTTGGTGGACATGCAGCCGTCGGAGTCGACGCGGTCGAAGGTCACCCGGGTCGCGGCACGCAGGGCCCGGTCCAGGGTGTCGCTGTCGACGTCGGCGTCGGTGGTGAGGACGACGAGCATGGTGGCGAGGCCGGGCGCGAGCATGCCGGCGCCCTTGGCCATACCGCCGACGGTCCATCCGGCCCCGGTGACGACGGACGTCTTGTGGACGGAGTCGGTGGTCTTGATGGCGATGGCGGCCTTCTCACCGCCGTGCGGCCCGAGCTGGGCGACGGCCTTGTCGACACCGCGCAGCAGTGCGTCCATCGGCAGCGGTACGCCGATCAGGCCCGTGGAGCAGACCGCGACCATGCCGGGGGCGTGGCCGCCCGTCTCGTCGTGGCCCGCGGTGTTGAGCGACTCGGCGACCTGCTCCGCGGTCGCGTGCGTGTCCTGGAAACCCTTGTGGCCCGTACAGGCGTTCGCGCCACCCGAGTTGAGGACGACGGCGGTGAGCTCACCGCTCTTGAGGACCTGCTCGGACCAGAGCACCGGCGCGGCCTTGACGCGGTTGGAGGTGAAGACGCCGGCGGCGGCGCGGCGGGGGCCGTTGTTGACCACGAGGGCCAGGTCGGGGTTGCCGTTCTCCTTGATCCCGGCGGCGATGCCCGCCGCCGTGAATCCCTGCGCTGCCGTCACACTCACGGCGCAACTCCGATCGTCGTCAGCCCGGTGGTCTCGTCGAGACCCAGGGCGATGTTCATGCTCTGGACGGCACCGCCCGCGGTGCCCTTGGTCAGGTTGTCGATGGCGCTGATGGCGATGATCCGCCCCGCGGCCTCGTCGTACACGACCTGCACCGCCACGGCGTTGGAGCCGTACACGGAGGCGGTCGCGGGCCACTGTCCCTCGGGGAGGAGGTGGACGAACGGCTCGTCGGCGAAGGCCTTCTCGTAGGCGGCGCGCACGGACCCGGCGGTGACGCCGGGCTTCGCCTTCGCGGTGCAGGTGGCGAGGATGCCGCGGGGCATCGGCGCGAGGGTGGGGGTGAAGGAGACGGAGATCCGCTCGCCGGCCGCCGCGCCCAGGTTCTGGATCATCTCGGGGGTGTGCCGGTGTCCGCCGCCCACGCCGTAGGGCGACATCGAGCCCATGACCTCGGAGCCCAGCAGGTGGGGCTTGAGCGCCTTCCCGGCGCCGGAGGTCCCGGAGGCGGCGACGATCACCGCTTCGGGCTCGGCGAGGGCGGCGGCGTATGCCGGGAAGAGGGCGAGGGAGACGGCGGTGGGGTAGCAACCGGGCACCGCGACGCGCTTGGACCCCTCCAGCGCGGCGCGGGCACCCGGCAGTTCGGGCAGGCCGTACGGCCAGGTGCCGGCGTGCGGGGAGCCGTAGAACCGTTCCCAGTCGGACGCGTCCTTGAGCCGGAAGTCGGCGCCCATGTCGATCACGAGCACGTCCTCGCCGAGCTGCTCGGCGACGGCGGCCGACTGTCCGTGCGGCAGCGCGAGGAAGACGACGTCGTGGCCGGCGAGCACCTCGGGGGTCGTCTCCTCCAGCACCCGGCCGGCGAGCGGCAGCAGATGCGGCTGGAGCGCGCCCAGCCGCTGCCCGGCGTTGGAGTGGCCGGTCAGCGCGCCGATCTCGGCCTCCGGGTGGGCCAGCAGCAGACGCAGCACCTCCCCGCCCGCATACCCGCTCGCTCCGGCCACTGCCACACGTACGGTCATGGAACCTCCTCCTAGACGGCATGACTATACGTACAGTCGCACGTTTATGCAACGCCGAGCGGGCTGACGTGCAGGGTCTCCCGTGACCGAGAGTGTCGTGTGGCGAACAGAGAAGGCTCAGGGCTGTCTCTTGGATCCGTTGGTGAGATCGTCGTGCACGTGATCGAGTCTTGGGTGATCAGTGACCACGGTCCTGGCCCTGTGTCGCCTGCGGTGGCCCTGGAGGTTCTGCGGTCGAGGATCGACAGCGGGCAGTTCGAGACGTGGCTGACCAGTTCGTCCGGACGGTCGCCGGCCTTCGTGACGAATACGGAGCGCGCGATGGTGATGCTGTTCGGAGAGGAGGGCGATCCCGGCGAGCATGCCGTGACTCCCGGAGCCGAGGGGGCGAGCGATGGGTTCGTCCTCTCCGACGGGCAGGGTGACGAGTACCCGGACGAGGACACCGTCCCTGTCCGCGAGGCCTTCAGGCTCGTGGCACACATTGCCGGCACAGGCTCATGGCCTGCGGACTCGTGTCGGGTGGCCGATCGCTGACAGCGGTCTGTCGCCGGGCCCGGACGAGGAGCGCGGCGAGGCGGAGTGCGGCCTGTTGAGGTGCTTCCTGGCCTGAAGTCGAGGGTTCCGACCTGGGGCGTGTGCCCCTTCCGAGGGCTTCGGAGAGGACGTTGTGGGTTGCATTGTGGTCGCGGCCGTGCAGAGCGGCCGAGGGCGGCAGCCGTCAGGAGCGCGGTGGTGGTGAGACCGAGTCTGGTGCGGGTGCGGTTCCGGGCGGTACGTGAGATGGGTACTCCGCGACTCTGTTGGAGGTGGGGACACGGGAGCGTTCGATGTTCGGTAGGCCGGACGACGGCCAGTACACCGAACGGCAAGATGAGGAGGAGGCAGGGGCACGTCAATGGGTCGTGCGACGACGGAGAGCGCGCGGGAGCGGGGCACGATGGGCGAGTTCTGGCCGGTACCCGAGGTACTGACCTACCTGGGTGGCCGCCGGCTGGCGGAACGCACCGTGCGGGACCTGGCGGGCGGGGACGAGGGACGCTTCACGGGGACGGTCGTTTTCGGCCCGATGGAGGGCGGCGGCCTGCTGCACGAGGAGTCCGGCGACTTCACCTGGCGGGGCGTCACCCGGCCCGCCGGGCGGACCCTGCGCTTCCTGCCGGGGCCGGGCGGCACGGCGGACGTACGGTTCGCGGACGGCCGCCCGTTCCACGACCTGGACCTCACCACGGGCCGGTACGTCGCCGGTCACCCCTGCGCCGCGGACCTCTACCGGGGCGAGTTCACCGTGCGCGACGCGGACCACTGGCAGTCGGTCTGGCGGGTGCGCGGCCCCGCCAAGGACCTGGAGCTCACCACCGGCTACGCACGCGTCGGCTGAGTCGAGGCCCCCTCCAGCCGCAGACTCCAGCGGCCGGCCCGGCCGGTCACGCTGATCGTCGACAGCGAGCGGACGTCGATGCTCCAGTACGTGGCGGGCGGCGCCTTCAGCACGTACACCAGGGCCGCCCTGATCACCGAGGGCACGGCCACGGCGACGACCGTGCAGTCGTCGTCGGCCGGCCGGGTGTCGAGCCAGCCGCCCACCCGGCCGATGAAGTCCAGCAGCGACTCCCCGCCGTGGGGGGTGGCCCGCGGGTCGGCGAGCCAGGCGTCCACGGCCCCCGGCTCCCGGGCCATCGCCTCCCCCAGGGTCAGTCCCCGCCAGCGGCCCATCCCGCAGTCGCGCAGGGCGAGCTGCACCAGCGGCGCGTATCCGAGACCGTCTCCGGTGGCGCGGCTGCGCGGGGCCGGGGAGCAGTAGCGCAGATCGGCCGCGGCGAGCGGCAGCAGCTCGTGCGCGACCCGCTGCACCTCGTTCCATCCGGCCTGGTCCAGCGGCCGGTCGTCCTCAAAACGTTCGGCCAGCACCGAGGAGCTCCCCGCGGCGGCGACGAACGTGACCCGAAGTGCCATGCCGCGATCGTCAGTCGCCGGAGTGAACAGGTCAAGGGGTGCCGCCCGGTCGTCACCGTACGTCACATCGATCTTACTCACCGGTAAGGACGTGGCGGACAAGCCGCCCGAAACGGCGGTCCCCGCCGTCCTCACTCCAGGGCGAGCAGCATCCAGTGGTCGGGCCGCTCCAGCGGGCGGAACCCCAGCCCGGCGTAGACACCGTGCGCGTCGTGCGTGGCCAGCATGACGCGCTCCACGCCGTAGGACCGCAGCTCCTCCCGTACGCACGCGACCAGCGCGGTGCCGATCCCCTTGCCCCGCACCGACGGGTCGACGTACACGTCGCACAGCCACGCGAAGGTCGCCCGGTCGGTGACGACCCTGGCGTACGCCACCTGCTCCCCCGAGAGCGTGTCGTGGACACCGAAGTTGAGCGAGCCCCCGATCGCGTCGTCCTGCTTCTCCCGGGAGCGACCGAGGGCCCAGTAGGCGTCGGTCGACAGCCACCGGTGCACCCGGGCCGCGTCGATCCTCGCCGGGTCGGTGGAGATCTCGTAGCCCTCGGGCAGCCGCGGGGTATCGGTCATGGCGTGATGCTCGCAGCCCGCGCGGTGCCGCGTCGAGCCGTTATCCGTGCGCGCCCGGTACGTCCTCGCAGGCGGCGCGCAGTCGCCGTACGCCCTCGGCGATCTCCTCGGTGCCGGCCACCGCCGCGAAGCTCAGGCGGAGGTGACCGGCCGGGGGTTCGGCGCTGAAGTAGGGGCGGCCGGGCGTGACGGCGACGCCCGCGCGCAGGGCGGC
>NZ_NEUB01001036.1:0-470 GCF_002910825.1 Streptomyces sp. SM1
GGGTGTGACTGCCCGCCGCCCCTCCGGCAGAGGAAGCCGACCCATGAAGAAGAAGACCGACCCCGCCCCCACACGGAAGGGGCGGACAGGATGTGGGCGGGCCGCCGCTCGCTCCCCGGCAGCCCTCGTACACGGCCCGTGCGCCCGTACGCATGCCCGGTGCGCCCGTACACGGCCCGCGCGCCACGATTCCCGCATCACGACCACCGTCGGGCGGCTCCCGGCGCACCACCGCGTACGTTTCTCCCCGCCTCCGCCACCCCACCACCCTGGCCGTCCGCGCCGGCCCTCATGACGCCCTCCGCGTCGCCGCCCACCGCGCGAGGACGCCGGTCCGGCGCGGGTGAGTCAGCCGGTCCGCCGTGCGAGCCGCACCGCCCGGTCGGGGCCGGACACGGCACGACCGCCGTCCAGGACGGTCCTTGTACTTCGACACCAGGGCGTGGACGGGGGAGCGGCGGGCCGCCTCC
>NZ_NEUB01001036.1:635-8783 GCF_002910825.1 Streptomyces sp. SM1
GCCGCCTCCAGCCAGTCCTCCGGCATGCCGGACGCGCGGGCCGCCGCGATGGCTCGGCTTGCCCGTCACAGCAGGGGAGCCGGCCGAGCCCGTATGCCGAGGGCGCCCGCGAGAGAGCCCGCGCCGTCCGTCGACCGGCGGTCCGTCGGCCGGCCGCCGAGCGCGCTGCGCCGCTGTGCCTCACGCCCGCCGATCAGCCGGGCAGCGGTGAGTTTCCGCAGGCGAACGGCGAACGGCACGTGTACCACCCGAAGTACCGCCCCAGCCGCAGGTGTTGCCGTCGGCCCGAACCCTGTCGCGGCACCCGTGCCGCAGAGCACCGCACCGACGGTACCGATCAGCACCGGGAAGCGCGTCATGACGGCCCCGGGCCGTCGTCGACGTGACGCTCCATCGACTCCGCGCTACGACGACTCCCGCACCACCAGCTCCGTCGGCAGCGTCATCTGCTGCCGCGGTGCGCCGTGGTGAGTGATGTCGGTGAGGATCCGGGCCATGGTCCGGCCCAGCTCCTCCACCGGCTGACGCACCGTCGTCAGGGGCGGGTTGGTGTGCCGGGCGAGGACGGAGTCCTCGAAGCCCACCACGGCGACATCGTCGGGCACCCGCCGCTTCTGGCGGCGCAGTTCGGCCAGCGCGCCGAGCGCCATGAGGTCGGACGCGGCGAAGACGGCGTCCAGGTCCGGTGCGCGTTCAAGAAGTAAACGCATGGCACGGCTGCCGCTCTCCTCGCTGAAGTCGCCTGCCTCGACGAGCAGTTCGTCCGCCGGCCGGCCGGCCTCCTCGTGGGCGACGCGCCACCCGGCGAGCCGACTGCGGCCGACGTCCATGTCCTGCGGACCGGTGATCGTCGCCACCCGCGTCCGGCCGCTCCCCAGCAGATGCCGGACGGCCTCGGTGGCCCCGCCGGCGTTGTCCGAGTCGACGTAGCTCAGCTGCTCGCCCGCGTCACGCCGGCCGGCGAGCACGGTGGGCAGCCCCATTTCCTCCAGCATGCCGGGCAGCCGGTCCTCGCTGTGGACGGAGACCAGGAGGACGCCGTCCACCCGCCGCGTCGCCACCGACTCGGTGAGCTGGTCCCGTTCGGCCTGGTCGCGCACCAGCATGAGCTGCAGCTGGGTCCGGCTCTCGGCGAGGGCGCCGCTGACACCGCGGATCAGCGCGGCGAAGAACGGTTCCGAACCCAGCCGGCTCTCCGATTCCGGGATCACCAGGGCCACGGCGTTGGTGCGGTTGGTCACCAGGCCTCGGGCGACCGAGTTGGGGACGTAGTTGAGCTCCTTGATCGCCGCCAGCACCCTGGCCCGCGCGTCGGCACTCACCAGGTCCGAACCGTTGACGACACGGGAGACCGTGGTGCGGCCGACGCCGGCTCGGGCGGCGACCGTCTTGATCGTGGGACGGCGGTTGCCGGTCATGTGCTCCCTCCTCGGCGGCCGCGGCGGGGATGCCTGCCGCGGAGGTGACCAGCGGCAATTCTTGCAGACGCCGACGCGGGCACAGCACCGCTCCGGCGCGGGGTCCCGGGCTCCGTGTCCGGTTCGTGATGACAAGTTGTTTTCAAGTTATTGACAGATCCATCCATGAGCCAGGAGTCTTCGATGCGCGGTGGGAACGTGCCCACCCAGAAATGGGCACGTTCCCACTACTACCAGAGCCGCTGTAGTCATCGCGAAACTCGTCACTCCGATGTGTCAGCGTCGTCGCTAGGAGGAGATCCATGGGCACTCTCGGTTCGTTGCGCACGAAGGCGGTGGCGACAGCCGCGGCCGTCGGCGCGCTCACGCTCGTCGTCGGCTGCGGCGGAGGCAGTGATTCGGCCACCGGCGGGAGCAAGAAGGACGGCAAGGTCACCATCACGATGGGCCTGTTCGGCGTGATGGGCATCAAGGAAACGGGTCTCCTGGAGCAGTACGAGAAGGAGAACCCCAACGTCGACATCAAGGCCGAGATCGCCGGTGACGAGCAGACGTACTACACCGCGCTGCAGACCCGGCTCGCCGCGGGCAACGGTCTGAAGGACATCCAGGGCATCGAGATCGGCCGGGCCAAGGAGATCACCGAGACCCAGTCCGACAAGTTCGCCGACTTTGCCGGAACAGCCGGCACCGACCACTTCCTGCCCTGGAAGCAGTCCCAGATCAGCACCGCGGACGGCAAGGTGCTCGGCCTGGGCACCGACATCGGCCCGATGGCCGTCTGCTACCGCAAGGACTACTTCGAGAAGGCCGGCCTGCCCACCGACCGCGAAGAGGTCGGCAAGCTGTGGGAAGGCGACTGGAACAAGTACGTCGAGGCCGGCCGCACCTTCAAGAAGGGCTACAAGGGGGGTGACGTGGCGTTCATGGACTCGGCCAGCGGCCTGTTCAACGCCATGGTCTACGGCCACTCCGAGCAGTACTACAACGAGAAGGGCGACCTGATCCACGACAAGAACCCGGTCGTCAAGGATGCCTGGGCGCTGTCCGCGGATGCCGGCGAGGAGGGGCTGACGGCCAAGCTGCGCCAGTTCCAGCCGGGCTGGGACCCGGGTCTGGCCAACGGCACGTTCGCGACCGCCGTGTGCCCGGCCTGGATGCTCAGCCACATCAGCGAGAAGGCCGGTGACGCGAACAAGGGCAAGTGGGACGTCGCCCCGGCGCCCAAGGGAGCCAACTGGGGCGGAGCCTTCCTGAGCGTGGTCGAGAAGAGCCCGGTGAAGGAGGAGGCCCAGAAGCTCGTCGCCTGGCTGACCGCGCCGGAGCAGCAGGCCCACATCTTCACGGAGATCGGCAACATCCCGTCCTCGCAGAAGGCGCTGGAGAGCGACGCGGTGAAGAACGCCAAGTCGGAGTACTTCAGCAACGCCCCGATCGGCCAGATCTTCGGTGAGGCCGCGCAGGAGATCCCGGACAAGCAGGTCCTCGGCCGCAAGGACGGCACCATCAAGGACACCTTCTCGCAGGGCCTGGCCCTGATCGAGCAGGGCACCTCGCGTGACGAGGCGTGGGACACCACCATGGAGCGCGTGGAGAAGGCGGTCGGCTGACCGGTCGCCCCGCGGTCGTCCGGGCCCGCCGCCGCCTCCGGCCGGCGGGCCCGGACCCCGGCACACACATCCGCTCTCAGGAAGGAAGTCCGGTGGCCACCTCCACCACCAACGCCCTGGCCGGCGAGGAGCCGCCAGGCACGCCCCGCAAGACCGGAGGCGAGGGCAAAGCCCGGCGGCGCAGCGCGCTGCTGCACCGACTGGACGTCAAGGGCGCGCCGTTCGCGTTCATCGCGCCGTTCTTCATCGTCTTCGCCGCGTTCAGTTTCTACCCCCTCGTCTACACCTCGTGGATCTCCCTGCACGACGTGGAACTGGCCACCCTCGACATCATGGAGTGGGTGGCGTTCGACAACTACGTCGAGCTCTGGGGCGACTCACGGTTCTGGAACGCGCTGCAGAACACCATCACCATCGGTGTCATCTCCACGGTGCCGCAGCTGATGATGGCCCTCGGCCTGGCCCACCTGCTCAACTACCGCATGCGCGCCTCGCTGTTCTTCCGCGTCGCCTCGCTGGTCCCGTACGCCACCTCGGTCGCCGCCGCCGCGCTCGTGTTCACCATGATCTTCGAGCGTGACTTCGGCATGATCAACTGGGCCCTCGGCTCCGTCGGCATCGACCCGGTGAACTGGGAGGCCGACAAGTGGCCCGCCCAGGCCGCGATCTCCACCATCGTCATCTGGCGCTGGACCGGCTACAACGCCCTGCTCTACCTGGCCGCCATGCAGGCCATCCCCGCCGACCGGTACGAGGCGGCCTCACTCGACGGCGCCTCCCGGTGGCAGCAGTTCACGCACGTCACCATTCCCGGCATCCGCTCCACCATCGTCTTCACCATCGTGCTCTCCACGATCGGCGCCACCCAGCTGTTCGGCGAACCGCTGATCTTCGGCCAGGGGCCCAACGGCATCACCGGCGGCGCGGACAACCAGTACCAGACGCTGGGCCTGCTGCTGTACGAGGAGGGCTGGAAGAACTACCAGATGGGCCGCTCCGCGACCGTCGCCTGGGCGATGTTCATGCTGCTCGTCCTCGCCTTCGTGGTGCAGCGCCTGATCAAGCGCCTGCGTTCCCGTACGTCCTGACCTGGAGTCGTCATGACCACTCACAGCCTCCCGGTCCGGACGGAGACCCCGGACCGGACCCCTGCCGAGAAGCCGGCCGGCCGCGGTGGCCGCCGGCTGCTGCGCCAGCGTGCCGGCCGCCAGCACCACGCCGGACCGCTCGCCTACGTCCTGCTCGTCATCATGGCGGTGCTGTCCATCTTCCCGCTGTACTGGACGATGGTGGCGGCCTCCACCGACAACACCCGCGTCAGCCAGACGCCACCGCCGTTCCTGCCCGGCCCGAACCTGTTCAGCAACCTCGCCCGCGCCTGGGACGAGGCGGCCATGGGCAAGGCCATGATCAACAGCCTGATCGTGGCCGGGGTGATCGCCCTGTCCACGGTGCTCTTCGCGACGCTGGCCGGATTCGCCTTCGCCAAGCTGCGGTTCAAGGGCCGCAACGCCCTGCTCATGCTGGTGATCGGCACCATGATGGTGCCGCCGCAGCTCGGCGTCGTACCGCTGTTCATGATGATGTCCGAGCTCGGCTGGTCGCAGCAGCTGCCCGCCGTCATCTTCCCCACGCTGGTGAGCGCGGTCGGTGTGTTCTTCATGCGGCAGTACCTCTCCGAGGCGCTGCCCGACGAACTCGTCGAGGCCGGACGCGTGGACGGGGCACACTCGCTGCGGATCTTCTGGAGCATCGTGCTGCCCGTCGCCCGGCCCGCCATGGCGGTCCTGTTCATGATCACGTTCGTGCACGCGTGGAACGACTTCTTCTGGCCGTTCGTGGTGCTCGACATGACCAACCCGACGGTCCCCGTCGCCCTCACCCAGCTCAGCGCGGGCTATGTGCGGGACCAGTCACTGATCATGGCGGGCGCTCTGCTCGGCACGCTGCCACTGCTGGCGATGTTCATCGTCTTCGGCCGCCAGATCGTCAGCGGCATCATGGCGGGCGCCGTCAAGGGCTGACCACGCCACGCCCCGGCCCGCACCACACCCCACCAGGCATTCGCCTGCGAACCCCCCTCTCCCGAAAGGACTTACGTGGTCACCGCAGCACAGCAGACCGCGTCCGCCCCGGACGCCGCCCGTACCTTCCCCAAGGGCTTCCTCTGGGGCTCGGCCACCGCCTCCTACCAGATCGAGGGTGCCGCCGCCGAGGACGGCCGCACGCCGTCCATCTGGGACACCTACGCCCGCACCCCCGGCCGGGTCCGCAACGGTGACACCGGTGACATCGCCACCGACCACTACCACCGCTGGCGCGAGGACGTCGCCCTCATGGCCGAACTCGGCCTGGACGCCTACCGGTTCTCCCTCGCCTGGCCCCGGATCCAGCCCACCGGCCGCGGCCCCGCCGTCCAGAAGGGCCTGGACTTCTACCGGCGTCTCGTCGACGACCTGCTGGACAAGGGCATCCAGCCCGTCGCCACTCTCTACCACTGGGACCTGCCCCAGGAGCTGGAGGACGCCGGCGGCTGGCCCGAGCGGGTCACGGCCGAGCGGTTCGCCGAGTACGCGGCCCTCGCCGCGGACGCCCTCGGCGACCGGGTGAAGACCTGGACCACCCTCAACGAGCCCTGGTGCAGCGCCTTCCTGGGCTACGGCTCCGGTGTCCACGCCCCCGGCCGCACCGACCCGGTCGCCGCCCTGCGCGCCGCCCACCACCTCAACCTGGGCCACGGCCTCGCCGTACAGGCACTGCGCGACCGCCTCCCCGCCGCCGCCCAGTGCTCGGTCACCCTCAACATCCACCACGTACGGCCGCTCACCGACAGCGACGCCGACACGGACGCGGCCCGCCGGATAGACGCGCTCGCCAACCGGGTCTTCACCGGCCCGATGCTGCAGGGCGCCTATCCGGAGGACCTGCTCAAGGACACCGCGGAGCTGACCGACTGGTCCTTCGTGCGGGACGGCGACCTCCAGCAGATCAACCAGCCGCTGGACTTCCTCGGCGTCAACTACTACACGCCCACCGTCGTCTCCGAGACCGACGGCAGCGCCACCCACGCCTCGGACGGGCACGGCAACAGCGCCCACAGCCCCTGGCCGGGTGCCGACAAGGTCGCCTTCCACCAGCCGCCCGGCGACACCACCGCCATGGGCTGGGCCGTCGACCCCACCGGCCTGTACGACCTGCTGCGCCGGCTCTCGTCCGACTTCCCCAGGCTGCCGCTCGTCATCACGGAGAACGGCGCGGCGTTCGACGACTACGCCGACCCGTCCGGGAACGTCAACGACCCGGCCCGGATCGCCTATGTGCGGGGCCACCTGGCCGCCGTCCACCAGGCCGTCGTGGACGGCTCGGACGTGCGCGGCTACTTCCTGTGGTCGCTCCTGGACAACTTCGAGTGGGCCCACGGCTACAGCAAGCGCTTCGGCGCGGTCTACGTGGACTACCCGACCGGCACCCGCATCCCCAAGGCGAGTGCGCGCTGGTACTCCGAGGTCGTGCGCAACGGGATCCTGCCCGGCGCCTGACCCGCCGCGGGCGACACCCGTCCGCCTCCCCGGACGGTGTCGCCCCACAGGTCCGTCCCCGTGTGTGCTGTCCGGCCGGAGCGCCGTAGCACCGCCCGGTGCTACGGAGGAGAGTCCGTCGCCGGCGGCGCGGGGACGGGGGTGACCGGACTTCCCGTCGCCGTGCTGGGCTCGCTCGGGGAGTCGGCGGGCGCCGGTGGCACCGACGGACTCGGCATGGGGGAGGGGCGGTCGCTCACGGGAGGCGGAGCGAGCGGCACCGTGGGGGACGCGGGCTTGTCGGCCGTCGACGCGTTCTGCAGGGGCAGGGCGATCAGCACTCCGGCGGCGCAGGCCAGCCCGACGCCGGCCACGGTACGGACCAGCCGGCGCCGCGCCGCGCCGCGCCGGATCGCCTCGAACCGGCCGGGCGGCGGGCCGAGGTAGTCGGAGGCGGGCCGCAGAATGACGGCGAGTGGGTCGTCGGCGCCGAACTCCGGATCCTCGTCAGGGCGTGTGATCAAGGGTTCTCCTCAGGTGGGCACGGAGCAGTTCCCGGGCCGCGTGGAGATCGGCCTTGACGGTTCCCTCCTTGCGTCCGGTCACCGCGGACACCTCCCGGATCGGCATGTCAGCGTAGTAGTGCAACAGGATGGGCACGCGCAGCCGTTCCGGAAGCGACTGCACGAGCAGGCGTACGGACGGATCGGACTGCTCTGTGTGCGGCCGGACGGCGGCTTCGGTGCCGGCCCGGTGCACGGCCCTGCGCTCGCGTTTGCGCCAGTGGTCACGGACCAGATTGGCCGCCGTGACATAGAGGAAGCCCCGGGGCTCCGCCACGGAGGTCCAGCGGGACCACAGCCGGGTGAACGCCTCCGAGGCGATCTCGTGGGCCGTCTCGTCGTCGTCGACCAGCCGGCGGCACCAGCCGGCGAGGCGCGGGTAGAGGGCGGCGAAGAGTTCGGACGCTGCCTGCTCGCGGGACCGTTTCAACGCTCTCCATGGTCGGGGCGGTACCGAGGACCGGTACCGCTCGCGGAAGGGGTCCCGGGCCGCCGGCACACGGTCCGGCGGCCCGGGACCCCGCTGACGGGTCAGGGAATCGCGGCGCGCAACGTGGCGAACACGATCACGTTGTCGCGGTACTCGTCCCCCGTGCGGGGCCCGCCGCAGGTGATCAGCCGCAGCTCCGCACGGTCGACGTCCCCGTAGACCGCCTCCGTCGGGAAGTCGGCCTTGGCGACCGTCAGGACCGACTCGACGGTGAACTCCGCCGCCGTGCCGTTCTCCAGGTGTGCCACGATCCGCTCGCCCCGGCGCAGCCGCCCGAGACGGCGGAAGACGCCGTCCCCGTAGTCGCCGACCGCGACGTGGCCGAGGATCACCGACGGACCCGGGTGGCCGGGCGTCGGTGAGTGCCGGTACCAGCCCGCCCGGTCGTCGGCCGTGATCGGAGGCACCTCGACGGTGTGGTCCGGGGCCAGCCCCAGCCGCATGACGGGGGTGTCCACTCCGATGGCCGGGATCTCGAGCCGGACCGGAACCGAACGCCGCAGGGTGTGCGCCGGCCTGGCGGAGGACCGCGCGGCCGGCTCTGTGCTC
>NZ_NEUB01001037.1:0-1846 GCF_002910825.1 Streptomyces sp. SM1
TCTTCGACCAGTACGAGGACGGCGACCGCCCGAAGGCGGCCAACGAGTAGCGCCCGGCCAACGGATTTCCGAGCACCCCGATCGGGATGCTAAAGTTTCACTCGTTGCAAGGGCCTGTGGCGCAGTCTGGTAGCGCACCTCGTTCGCATCGAGGGGGTCTGGGGTTCAAATCCCCACAGGTCCACCGCAGCTGAGCCCCCGCCGAGAAATCGGCGGGGGCTTCTTCGTGTCGTCCCACGGTTCACGCCGCCGCCGTCATCCGACCCTCGAGGGCGGTCCGCTGCTCGCGGAGGTCCGGACCGGGTCCGCCCGCGGTCACCTCGCCTCCCGCGGGCCGGACACAGGGGTCTTCCGTCAATGGCCTGGCGGCCTACGGCCTCAGAGCGTCTTCGCGTAGCAGCGGCTGTCCTCGTAGGAGCGGTAGTAGCCGAACTTCTCGCAGGGGGCGTAGCCGCTCGACGAGTACAGGGCGATGGCCTCGGGCTGCTTCGTGCCCGTCTCCAGGACCATGCGGACGCGGCCGGCCGTGCGGGCGTCGTCCTCCAGGGCGGTCAGGATGCGGCGGGCGAGGCCGCGGCCGCGCATCTGCTCGATCACGTACATGCGCTTGAGCTCGGCGTCGCCGTCGCGGTTGCCCTCACCGTTGGCGTCCTGGACGCGCCAGCCGCCGGAGGCCACGGGGACGCCGGCCTCGTCGTACGCGATCAGGTAGACGCCGTTCGGGGGTGCGAAGTCCGCCGGGTGCATCGGGGTGGAGTCGCCGCCGTCGCCGTAGCGGACGTGGTACTCGGCCTGGACTTCGGCGTCCAGTTTCACGGCGTCGGGGTGGTCGTAGGGGACCCGGCGGATATCCATGCCGAATACCGTAAAACATGCCCGGACGTGGGGTGTCGTATCGTGCCCTGGTGCTTACTGTGACCTCCGTCAATGTCAATGGACTGCGGGCCGCCGCCAAGAAGGGCTTCGTGGAGTGGCTGGCCGGGACCTCCGCCGATGTGGTGTGCCTTCAGGAGGTGCGGGCGGAGGCGAAGCAGTTGCCGGAGCAGGTGCGGGAGCCCGAGGGGTGGCATGTCGTGCACGCGCCCGCTGCCGCGAAGGGGCGGGCGGGGGTGTCCCTGTACTCCCGGCGTGAGCCCGACCGCGTTCGGATCGGGTTCGGCTCGGACGAGTTCGACGGCAGCGGGCGGTATGTGGAAGTGGATCTGCCCGGGGTGACCGTCGCCTCGCTGTATCTGCCCTCGGGGGAGGTCGGGACCGAGCGGCAGGCGGAGAAGATGCGGTTCATGGGGGAGTTCCTCGCCTACCTCAAGGGGCTGCGGGAGCGGGCCGCCGCCGAGGGGCGCGAGGTCGTGGTCTGCGGGGACTGGAACATCGCCCACGAGAAGGCCGACCTCAAGAACTGGCGGGGGAACACCAAGAACTCCGGGTTCCTGCCGGAGGAGCGGGAGTGGCTGTCCCGGGTGCTCGACGCGGGCGACGGCGGGTACGTCGACGTCGTGCGGGCGCTGCATCCGGATGCCGAGGGGCCGTACTCGTGGTGGTCGTACCGGGGGCGGGCCTTCGACAACGACACCGGGTGGAGGATCGACCTCGCCGTGGCGACCCCGGGGCTCGCGGGGCGGGCGGTCAAGGCCTACGTCGAGCGGGCGGCCACGCACGCCGAGCGGTGGTCGGACCACGCGCCCGTGACCGTGGTCTTCGAGCAGGCGGCCGGCTGACGCGTCCCCCCGGCGGTGGGCGCACGACGCCACCCGGGACCGGTGTGCCGGTCCGGCGGAGCGAGCACGTCCTTCCCGCCCGCGGCCGACAGCCGCTGGTCCCCGGCTTCCGGTCCCGCGGCCGACAG